>NZ_CP047224.1:0-300000 GCF_009856525.1 Neorickettsia findlayensis
GATATGGGATTAAAGGAGAACATCGTTTATTTAAAGTTAAGTGAGATAGATGTAAATGATTTTCAGCCTCGTAAAGTTTTCGATGAGGCATCCATAGTAGAGTTGGAGGAATCTATAAAAAAAAATGGCTTGATACAACCAATAATAGTTAGAAAATTTGGTGAAAGATACAAGCTAGTTGCTGGTGAAAGACGTTTTAGAGCTATGAGAAACTTGGGAGAAGAAACGATCCCATCAATAATTAGGGACTTTACAGATAAGAGTTCCCTTCAGGTTGCGATAGTAGAGAATATACAGAGGAAAGATTTAACACCATTGGAAGAAGCAGAAGCATACAAAAGACTCATCGACGAATTTAATTACAAGCACTTGGAATTGGCAAGTATAGTTGGTAAGAGTCGGTCTCACGTAACGAACCACCTTAGAATACTTTCTTTGCCAAAAAGAGTAAAAGAGCTTTTAGAAGAAAATAAAATCTCACTTGGGCATGTTAAATTACTAATTAATGTGAAAGATAGCGAGAAAATAGCAGAAAAGATAGCTCGTCTCTCGTTGAGTGTAAGGCAGGTCGAAAACCTCCTAAAAGGTGCTTATGAAAAAAAGAACTCACATGTGAACAAGAAAAGTCATGAATTGTGTATGTTAGAAAACAAAATTTCAGAAAGGTTAGGAATGAAAGTGACAATAACCGACAGCGAAAAGGAAAATGGAAATGTTAAAATCACCTTTAAAAATTTAGATGAACTCCAGAATATTTTGGAGAGACTAAGTTAATGAAACATATTTAGGATTGTGGTAACATATGAGCCACTGGAAATGTAGTTGGTCTGGATTGAATAATGTTCTACAGTAAAAGACCTTTTTTAGGATTAAAACACTTCTTTTTTGGGGAAAACCAAAAGTGGAAAATTTCATCTGGTTTCTATTACTCTTCTTTCAAAAGAATATTTATCACTGATACTTCAAATAGGTTTTCGAAAGCTGAGAAGTTTATCTTATCAACGAAGAGAAACTTTTACTCTCATAATAGGGTAGTTAAAATTCCTAGTTTGGATGATATTGACAGCAAGACTGCACGCAGATCTTCCAGGGGTAAACTTGAGATTACAGTCGGTGGTGAGCCGTATACACTTGAGAAAATTAAAATAGGAGGTGGTCAGACCGTTGGAGGAAGGACATTATATGAAATAAAGGGATTAGATAAAGGGATGATAACAACTGCAAGGAGAGATTCAGCAGTTTATTGTCTGTGGTTAGATCCAGATAACAGTATTTCAAGTAGGAAATATAATATTCCAGGGAATCTTAAAATGCATTTCAATGGTCCGGTGAAAGCATTTAGTCCTGTTGTCAGGGATCCAAGAGATAAAAGCATCAATATCCTATCTACACTTATTTCTCTTCCCGTTTATACGTCAACTCTGCTTGTAAAATACACTGCTTATTTTTTATTGGAGTTGGTTTCTAAAGTACTAGTTGGTATAGTAACACGAATCGTCTTACCATCATCTTTCCTTATTTTTTCCAGTTGTTTTTTGACTGTTGGGCTTGTTGGACTACCTCTTATGGGTCCGGATAAAATAAGAGGATACCTAAGGTGCTATCCAAATGTTTTAAATATTTCTCGCAAGATGTTTTTTGTGGGGACAATTACTTACGTAAAAAGTGCCGTTCTTGGATTGGATTGTATAGGTGACAGACACAGTGGGACGATAAGTGGTTCCCTAAAGGTGTTGGACTCTGAAAAGAAAGAGTTAAAAATGAAAAGAACTGTATCCTCCTTACTTGATTCTCTATCTATAGGACTTAATGCCTTTTTGAGTGTAGTAAGGGGATCGATTAATGTATCTTGTTCTTCTGTTCGTGCATGCGCAAGCTTCTTGATTGGAGTTCTTACTCTAAACGTGGATTACTTTCATGCATCTTTATTCCTGATAAAACAGCCCTTCCTTGAAATGCGAGATGATTTCCGTACTTTATTCGGTGATGTGGTAGAACCTACGCATTGTGTGGATCAGATAATTTCCTTTGATAAAGATGCATTTACAGCTGCAATTGAGGAGCGCAAAAATAGTACCGCACCTGCTAGAACGAAAAAAATACCTGGGATCTCTACTCTTGGGTTAAATCTTAGATCCGCAGGTTTTACTGAAGTCGATATTGGATTGTGTGGTTTTGTTCCACCTAGTTGCAGGACTACAAATAGGAATCTCCAGTGAAGACTTAGCTAATTTAGCCTTTAAGCAGTGTTACCTTCTATATACGGAAGCCTTATTTTAACGGCAGTTCCGCTTCCTTCTTTGCTTTCGATCTCGAATGCTCCACCCATCAACTCTACCAGCTTTTTGCTAAGTGGTAATCCTATTCCAGCCCCATCATATTTTCTTGAGAGTTCCGTATTTGACTGACCAAATACAGAAAGCGCCTTTGCTATATCTTTTTCTGGTATACCAACACCGTTATCCGAAATTTCGATTTCAATTTCTGAAGGTAATCTGATTATAGAAATTTTTATTAAGCCATCTTCATTCGTAAATTTTATCGAGTTCGAAAGGATATTTAGGATTACCTGTTTTACCCTCTTATGATCGCTTTTGATAAGTATCTTATTTGAAAAGAAACTCTTCACTATCTTTATCTTTTTTCTCTTTGTTGTTGTCATTCTGATGCAAGTCTCGGTCAAGCGTACTAAATCAAACAATGTTGGCTTTATCTCCAGGTTGTTTAACTCTGACTTTGAAAAATCGAGAATATCGTTGATCAAATTTAGCAGGTGGTTCCCTGAATAATAGATATCATTTGCATATTCTCTATGTTCTGTACCAAGCACCTCTGCTGTGCGTATCAGATCTGAAAAACCGATTATTGCGTTTAAAGGTGTTTTTAGTTCATGACTAACATTTGCTAAAAATTGTGATTTTTGAGAGCTTATTTCTTCTATACTTTCTTTAGCTTTTTTTAGTTTCGTATTTATTGAAAACTGTTCATTCAGGACCTTAGAGCTTTCCCTGATTTTCATCACGCTCCAGAAAAATAAGGATGAACAAATGAGCAATACGACAAGTGTGAACCCTATCCATGTAACTCTGAAAGGCCTTATAAGGCTCTTTGCATCGTATGTAATTTCAATAACTGATGGGGGATTTTCTTCGGGATTTAAAGCCACTGTGACCACTATATTTCCCTCGTCGTCGATAGAAGTGGAGGAAATATTGTTTTTTAGGTCATGACTGTATACGTGATGTGTATGTTCTAAATATTTATTGAGACTGAAAACTCTTGTTTCTCCTCTGTAAAATATCTCGACTTGAATAACATCCAGTGGTTCAAAAAGTAACTTTGCTTCGCTCTCAAAATACATGAATTGTGGCTTTTCATGCATTCTTGTAGGTTCAAAATCATACATCTCAAGCATAAAGGAGTATTTTTCCCATATTAGTCTATTAAAAATATTTCTAATATTTATTGCACTTCTTTCTATACTGCTTTCGAGAAGGTTTTTCTCTGTTTTCATGTATCCAAGAAAGGAAGTCAGTAGTATTGTTACTACAATCAGGATAAACGACTTTATATAGTTAAACATTTTGAGCAGCGATCAAGTTAGCGATTAAAGTATATAACTTTTTATTTAAATCACAGAGATGTACGATTACGTAGTAGTTGGTGGAGGAATAGAATCCTTTTTGTTCTGTTTTCTGATTTTACATAACACTAAAAAAAGCAACATAGCCTTTGTTACAAAAAGTCCATCTGATATGTCAAAGCATTCTTCGCTCTCAAAAGTGGGATTTAGACATGTTAGTGCATCCGAATATACAAATCTGTTTTCAAGATTCCATTTAGAGACTCTTTCGAGAAGGGCCGTTTTAGGTGGATGGAACGAAATAGGTAGGCCATTGAAAACACAAGAAAAATATTGGCTAAAAAAACGCCTCCTAGAAGGGCGTTTTCTTTATCAAAATTTAGATCGCAAATTAAAAAACTTAGCATTCAGAGGTCCCCTTTTGTGGAAGGAATTTTTCTCTAATTACCCAGAATTTGCTGTAGATATTGATTTGATAAAGGGTATCTATGGTGTATCCAATTACTGTGAAAAGGGCGAGGATAGCACACAGCCACTAAAAATAGATGACATAGAGTGGAATTTAGTTTGTGGAAGAGATATATCTTTCGAAAGTGATGGATTTAGTTTTAATTCCCTTAAGTTTTGCAAAAAAATTGGAGACTTCTTAAGTAATAATGGAATTAGCTTTTTTTATAATACTGAAATTTCAAAAGTAGATTTCACCAGCACTAAGAAACTGAAATACATGATTTCGTCACATGGCAAAATTTTTCATGGGAAAAACTACTTTATTGCCATTGGAGACAACTTTTTTGGTTATAATGACTATTTCAATTTACGAAAATTAACACAGCCAATTATTGGTTCATGGCATCTTGTACATGATGTGGATCTAAAACATCCACTCAAATATAGTAACTACGTTGGTCCAAATCTGACTTTTTGGCAAAACTATACTCCTGTTTCCTGTAATAGTTTTACTAAATTTGAGAGTCATGGCTTCCAAGATGGAAAAAAGGCTGTCGTTGTAGGTACTGGCTGTATGTGGAAGGGATCAACCCGTGGTGAATATCACTCAAATGTGGAGTTTGTGAAAAGAAACGAGAAAGTTATAAAGGACTTATTTCCGGCAAAAGAAATAATTTTACTTGACGGAAACTGTACAAGAAATTTTTCATATAATTCTTTGCCGATTGTTAAACGTGGTAGTAGTTTAGAAGGGAAGTACCTTCTCATATCTGGCACCGGAACATTTACAACTGCGAACGCAGTAAACTCAGCATCCGAAGCGGTAGAGTTTTTTCTTGGCAACAAACAACACTAGGGCCTGTTCTTCAGAGTTCCTTTATTTACTCTTAACAGGAATTACTTCCAGCCGTTTTGGTCAGCCATGTACACAGCCGCCGACATATACGGAAAAATTTTTGAGAGACTTGACGAATCAATCTTGTACTCTCCCCAATTTTTTAAAACTTCGGGAATCTCCACAGATGTCACAACGGGGTATTCATAGTTCTTACTGACATATAGTTTCTGCGCTTCTTCAGTTACCATATACTCGAGAAATTTTATTGCGTTCTCCTTGTGCTTCGCATTTTTTGCAACACCAGCGCCACTTATATTCACAAAGGTGCCTCTGTTGTCTTGATTCGGGAATATTACTCCCACTCTCTGTGCAACCTTCTTATATGCCTCCTTGTTTGACGAAAGAATCCTAGCTAAGTAGTAGCTATTCACTACAGTCAAGTCTCCTTCTCCAGATGCAACGCCTTTAATCTGATCGGTATCGCCTCCATATGGTGGTCTAGCCATATTCCTAATGACACCTTTTATCCATGCTTCGGCTTTCTCCTCACCATTGGCAAGTATTACAGATGCTATGAGAGACTGGTTGTACGGAGAATTAGATGATCTGAGCAGAAGCCTATCTTTCCACTTGGAATCAGCTAAATCTTCGTAATTCCTAATATCAGATGGATTAACTCTTTCTTTCGAATAAACTATGACTGCCATGCGTCGTGTTAGTCCAAACCAGTAGCAGTTTCTCAGGTCTGGTGTCAATACATTTTCCAATATGGTAGAGGATACACATTCGAGGAGCCCTTCAGACTCTGCTAGAGCTAAATTCACTACATCAGCTGCCAAAAAAACATCCGCTGATGTGTTAGCCCCTTCACTCTTCATTCTTGAAATTAACTTTGTCGCATCGTCCGTGATATAGTTCACTTTTATACCAGTACGCTCTGTGAAGGCTGCAAAAATCTCTTTTACCATCTCCTCCTTTCTTGAAGAATAAATGTTAACAACATTCTCCTTTTGTTGGGTAGCTTTACTTTGTGTTGGAGCAGGCTTTTTATACAAAAAAAATAACACGCCTACTAGAACTACTAGTACCAAGTAATACAGTTTTTTATACACTGTCGAGCCTCCTCTGGTTGCAGAGATTGTAGTGCATGATTGTACATAACGTTTTTTCCAAAATACAGCAAGCAGCGATTTTATCTTTCCACTTCTTTTGCCTTGATCTGGAAAGAGAACCAAGTAAGACCATCACTTCACTGGTTGACGATGACTCATCACACATAAGGATAGGCTTCTTAGTTACCTCACTTAATTTTTGAGCAAATTTATCTATAGAATGTAACCATCCGTTGTCCCTAGTATGGGAAAACGGGGTTCCAACAATTATTCCTGAAAAATCCGGAACGACCTCCATAATATGAAAAGCATCAGCACCTCTTCCCCGGGAAGTGAACTGAAAATAGTTCTGTACATACCTAAGTTCAGGGTCACTGACCGCAACACCTATGGTACGCTTTCCAGGGTCAATGGACACAACCCTCCCTGTTCCGATAGCATTCAAGAATTTTTGCAGGTCGAAGGTTATCATTTCTTACTGGTACTCGACTAAAAGCAGCTCCAGGGTACTGAAAAAAAAAGCGATTTAAAAGCCCACCATGCAGAAGTTCCAATATGCGAAGATACATGAATTGCTTCCGTAGAAGGTTCTTAGCGTGTATCTATGAGTTCAACCCAGACGTCACAGGACAGATGCTAACAAAAATATTTAAAAAATCAAGAAGCAAAGCTTGCCGCAGTAGTAGAACCCAATTAGGAGGTGAATGTCTATACAGTATGTATACAGAACTCTGGAGCGGGAGAGACTACAGCGCATTTGCCCAAAAAGCGTACATAAGAAATGTGATCGCCTCACGTGCAATCAGTATAGTAGCAGTGGCTGCTTCTTCTGTTCCTATACAACTATTTGAATGTAGTGGGACGGAGAAGAAACGTTGCTCGGTCTCCCATCCGCTCAATGAGCTATTAAACGAACCTAATCCTAATATGTCAAGAGTAACATTGATAAAAAATGCTGTTACGTACAAGCTCATTAGCGGGAATTTATATTTTCTCAAGATTGGAAATAATTTACCAAAAGAACTGCACCTTCTAAGACCTGATAGGGTCACAGTTATACCAGGAAGTGATTGTTTACCTTTGGGATACAGATATAAAGTTGGAAACTACGAAAGGGAATATTACATGAACAAAATCACAGGAGACTGCGATGTTCTACACATAAAGAATTTTCATCCATACAACGATTGGTATGGACTATCACCAGTAGAGGCGGCAATGTACAGTATAGATCAACATAATCAGGCTAGTCTTTGGAACCAAGCTATGCTCAAAAATGGTGCTAGACCTAGCGGGGCGTTTATATCCAGGTCTAAGGATCCAATGCCGCATGAACAATTCATACGTTTAAGCAGGCAACTCGAAAATTGTTCCGGTGCTGAAAATGCAGGGAAGGCTATTCTTGTAGAAGGAGGAATAGAGTGGAAGGAAATGAGTATCTCTCCAAAGGAAATGGATTTCCTTCAGAGTAAGTACAATTCTGCAAGAGAAATAGCGTTGGCGTTTGGTGTGCCACCACAATTACTTGGCATACCAGGAGACAATACCTACAGCAACTTAATAGAAGCTAGACTATCTCTATGGGAAGAAACAGTTCTCCCAATACTCGATGAAATAGTACATAGCCTGAATGTTTGGCTTGCTCCGGTTTTTGGAGATAATTTGGAGTTTGCGTACGAAAAGGACAGTATAGAGGCGCTGTCTAAGAAGAGGGAAAGGCTTTGGGATTGTATAGAAAAAGCATCTTTTTTGACAATCAATGAAAAAAGGCAGGTCTTTGGTTATTCCACTATGGAAGGTGAAGATGAAATAGCAGAGCGCAATAAAAATTTTGAACAGTAATGTGTTTCAAGAACTTGGGGATTTAAGGAATATTTCACCTTAAACAACCCCAAGGTTAATTTGCTGTTTTATTTCCTATTCTTTGCGTGGTTCCACCATGTTTCCAAGAACATAGTCTGCTTTTTTATCTCCATCCAAGTCTATCCCAAGATAAGATGGTGTTCTCAATATGTGTATATCAGGAAGTTTATCACCGGTTAGGTCAATCCCTATCGTTATGTGCAGTATTTCTAGAAAAACTACGAACAACACAGAAATAACAATTATCCAAAGAGATTTCTTCTTTGATAAAAGTGCCACCAAATTCGATATGTTCATTTCTCTATCCAAAAATCACGACCTGATTATAGGACAGCTAATTGGGGTTGGGGCAGCAGTTTTTAACTAAGAGATTTTAGTAGTTCTTCTTTGTTCTCATGAAGATACAAATATGCTGATGCCACACTAGTTAGACCAGCTATCCATATGAAAAACGTCGGGAGAATATCTGGGATCCATTCCTTGTTTAAGAGATAGAGGAGTATAGCAACCATCTGGGATATCGTCTTTAATTTACCAAATCTATTTACAGGAAATGCCACACTGTCACGAGCAAGATATTCCCTGAGTCCAGAAATGAAAAACTCTCTACAAATGATCATGATTGCAGGAATTAGTTGGGCTCCCGTTATGTACTGCATATGTACCAACATAACAATAGCAGTAGAAACAATCATTTTATCGGCTATCGGGTCAAGAAGTTTTCCAAACTTTGATTGAGCCTTTAGCATCCTAGCGAGGTACCCGTCAAAAAAATCCGTCAGACTTGCGATTGAAAAAATTCCTACCGTTATCACCCAAGAGAATCTAGATTGAATGTAAAAACTTAAGCAGAATACTGGGATTATCGCTATCCTTAAAACAGTAAGTAAGTTAGGAAGGTCCTTCATAGAGAAAATGGCAATAAAGAATGGTCCAAAGGTTCCTTAACAGCCCCAAACCCTACCACCTAATTGCCAATCTTGAAAGTTTTTGATGAGAGATCTTATTGGCAAATTCTGTCGGTTTCTTTGTGTACACCTATATCCATCCCAGGCTTGCTACCTCATATTGCAATGGATATGCCACACGTGCTAGAAGTACCATGTTCGTGTGCAAAAATAAATGAACATACTTTGTTTTTTGCTTGTACTAGTTGCAATCTTTTCATCATTTAGGGCTGTTTCATGTAGGAATGTTGTGCACGCAGTTTTGTACTTAGTCCTTGCTTTTTTTACTTCCTCGGTGCTTCTGTTAGTATCTGGCTTGGAGGTTCTCTCGCTGATGCTGCTTGTTGTATACGTTGGTGCAATAGCGATCTTATTCCTATTTGTTGTCATGATGCTTAATTCAGATGATTTCAAGAAGGGTTTAGAGATGTCCGTGCCGAGGTACCTGGGTCTGTTTGTTATAGCCTTACTTCCATTTTTTTTCCTTCTAGCCTCACATGACGAGATACAACAGGAACGTACTTACATAAGCATAAAGGATATAGGAGCCGTGCTCTATACGGATTATGTATATCTTTTTCATCTTTCGGGAGTAGTGCTTTTATTTGCGATGGTGGCGGCAATCAGTATTGCTTTGCCGGGTAAAAGCGGCACTAAATTCCAGGTAGTGAAAGAACAAATTTCGAGGTCTTCTGTTGTGAGATTGTTAAATGTACCTTCAGGAAAGGGTGTAGATTACGACTGATCCACTACTAAGTCTCCATAGATGGAACTTGATCAATTTTTTTGTTTTACATTACTTGACCACGGTTCATCCTATTAAGTCTTCCAATGTGGAAACACGTGTCCATTCGTATGTCTTGTATTGGAGAAAATTTCCCTGGTTTCGCCTTACTTAGGTGTCAAATCATGTGGGATTTTGTTAGACTTGTCGTGTTTCCATTACGTAGAGTCTCATGAGTCCTAGTTTTGCGCTCTTTTTTGTTTCTAGCTGTTTCTTTTCTATTGGACTTTTTGGTGTGCTAATCTCAAGCAGGAATATAGTTACTATGCTTTTAGCAGTAGAAATTATGTTACTTGGTGCAATACTTAGCTTCTGTAGTGCTTCTTTCAACGCTATAGGAGGACAAGTTTTTTCCATCCTGGTGATTACAGTTGCTGCTGCTGAAGCTGCGGTGGCACTTGCGGTAGTTGTTTTGTATTTTAAAAAAGCCGGAAATGTGGATGTAAAAAAGCTCGACAAACTGGGAAATTGAGTTCATCGTTTTTCTTTGTTGTGTTGGCAAGTTTTGTTGTTTTGAACTCTAGGAAGTCCTATAGTGTAAGAATGGAGAAACGTGGTAGCTCAGAGTATTGATGTAGTTATTTCAGTAGCGCGTGTCCTACTCTTGTGGTTAGTTCTTTGAACTCCCTTTTTGAGTTTACTTTGGAGATTCGTTATCTATAATAGTTGGTTGTCCGCCCTGAGGGGTGGTACATATTCTTACTCTCTTTGGGTAAGTCTCTGTGCACTTGTCTGTGTTCTCTAAATTAAGTGTCGAACATTTTGCGTATGTTGGGTTATTCGATAGTTTTCCTGCCACTTTTGTCATGTTTGTTATGTTGTTTTCTTATCAAGTGTAGGGAATCAATCTGTTTACAGCTATCGAGCTCGTTCTTGATTGGTCTTGCTGCAGTTTTTTCTTGGAGTCTATTTTTCACGCTTAAAGATGGTGAGGCTTTTTTACTTCCCATTTTTGAGTGGATTTCCGTTATGTCATTGCAAACCCTTTTTAGGGTGAACATAGACAAATTAACGGTGCTGATGTTCGTAGTTGTTAATACCGTTTCGTTTGTTGTGCACTGTTACTCAATCGGATACATGAAGAAAGATCCTTGTAAGTCCAGGTTTTTCGCGTACCTTTCCCTCTTTACCTTTGCCATGCTTGCTCTTGTTTCCGCAGGTGATTTGTTGCAGCTTTTTTTGGGATGGGAAGGCGTTGGAGTTTGTTCCTATCTCCTTATAGGGTTTTGGTTCAGGAAGGAGTCTGCCAATGCTGCTTCTATGAAGGCTTTTCTTGTAAACAGAGTTGGAGATTTTTGCTTCTTAATAGGAATTTTCTCAGTATACAAAATTTTTGGGACACTAGAGTTAAAGAAAATTATTTCGGATGTTGGTTTGCACTCAGGTGAAACAATTTTGGGTTTTGATTCTCTCACTTTTATCAGTTTAATGCTCTTTATTGGTTGCATGAGTAAGTCCGCTCAGCTTGGCTTACATACCTGGCTTCCTGACGCAATGGAGGGCCCTACACCAGTATCGGCACTTATCCATGCAGCCACAATGGTTACTGCTGGTGTATTTCTTCTGGCGAGGTTGTCTCCTTTATTTGAGTGCGCTGAACTGGTCAGGTATATAATTATGTGGGTTGGTGTATCTACAGCTGCTTTTGGGGCTGTGGTTGCGCTCTGTCAGGATGATATAAAGAGAATTATAGCATACTCAACTTGTAGTCAGCTTGGGTATATGTTTGCTGCATGTGGTGCATCGGCATATGGCTTAGCTATCTTTCATTTATCCACACATGCTTTTTTTAAAGCACTGCTCTTTTTGTGTGCCGGTAACGTGATTCATTCCACTGGTGGGGAACAAGACATTCATAAAATGGGTGCATTGAAAAATAAGATTTTTTCCACTTATTGCATGATGTTTATAGGAAGTCTTGCCTTGTGTGGAATTTTTCCATTTGCTGGGTTCTATTCAAAGGATTTAATAATTTCCTCCCTCTCACATGCGGAGGTTCCGTTTATTTTGTCAATACTCACAGCTTTTTGTACTTCTGTTTACTCGTGTAGACTACTTATGTTGGTATTCTTCGGTGAGCAGAAATTCAGTCTTAAGAAGTTTCATGTCCCTTCTGTAAGCATGGTTTTGCCCCTTGTGCCGCTGGTCCTCCTTTCGCTCATTTCTGGTTATTTTGGGGTGAAGCTTTTGGTAAACTCATCATTTTGGATGCAAACTGGTTTAATTTTTCAGCAAGTTGTAGAAGTGCATGGGTTGATGCATTTCCTTCCTCTGCTTTTTGCTTTGGCTGGTTTCTTTTTTGTTTTTGTTCTTGGTGGTGGAAGAATTTCTTTCTCCAGAATATTCGTTTGTTTATCACTCTTTACACTCTTGTCATTTCTTTTGCACTTTTATTTAGGTGTGGTAACGTGCATTTTCTTAATCGGGTTTGTATTAGTTAATCGCAACAGTGTTGTTCTGAACTTTTTCAAAAGGATCCTGAGTTGTGGGTTTTACTTTGACGAAGTGTATAAAATGTTGTTTGTTGGTCCATTAACGCGGTGTAGTAGGTTCTTCTGGAAAGTGATTGACGTTGAGTGTATTGACCTCGTGCCGACATTGCTTGCTAAGATTTCGCAGAAACTTTCGTCTGGCGTTCTGACGTTGCAAGCTGGGTTTCTATACCATACCGTGCTCTTTTTTCTCTTGGGTATATTGTTTTTATTTTTGGTCGCGTGATTGTTCCATGCTATTTAGTTTTGTGGACGAGTGGCCAGATGTGTAAACTTTGCTTTGATTTCACACATAAATTATAAGAATTTATACCAATTTAGACTACTATTTTGGGTATATTATTAAGATCTATAAAACCCGGAGATATAAATGAAGCTTAGCAATTCTTGCTCGTTTAATGAGGTCAGGGCGTCCGTTTTGGATCAGAACACAGAGCTTTTCTGTGACCTTCTAGATAAGTTGCGGACTGATAACTTATTTAGGATGGTTGACAGTAATGGTGATACGATTCTCCATATTGCTTGCAATGCAGGTAATGTCAAAGCAGTAATCACTGCTTTGGAGAGCGGTGCAGATCTGAACGCGAGAAATGGAAGTGCTGGAGATACCCCTCTGCATGTTGCAATGAGAAGAGGAAATGTCGTCATAATAATGCACTTGCTTAACAATGGAGCCTCAGTTGTGGAGAAAAATTTCTTGGGTAACACCGCTATACACGAGGCGGTAATTTCAAAGGTAGAAAAGAAAATACTGAAAAAGGTCGTGGAAAGTTTTCTATCGAGCAATGCATTAAGTAAGCATCTTTGTCTACTGAATAAAGCTGGTAAAACGCCAATAGATATTGCAACTGAAGCGGCCGACATTGAGATTATTAACATGCTTATGCCTCTTAAAACTGCACTTGTGCAAAAAGATTGTTTTTCAGGTTCATATAAATCTCAAATCTGTTCCAATGATGTTCATCGTGGTAACTGAAAAAAGAGTTTCTTAGGAGATATCATCTATCCACAGTAGAGTTTTTTTAACTCTTCGAGATCTAAGTTCTTCTCTATTGCGTGTCTTATTTTCTCCATGAGTTTATTCATAAAATATATATTGTGGTAGGTGATTATATTGAATGCGATGTTTTCTTTGGCAGAGAGTAAATAGTTTAGGTATCCGCGAGAATAAGTTTTACAGATTTTACAATCGCAGGATTCATCGATTGGTAAGTCGGAGTTTTTGAAGATGTTGTTTCTGAGATTTATGTATTCCTTACCATTGTTTTCTGGATAAGAGGAGTATTTTATTAGAGCTCCTCCATGCCGGGCTATTCTAGTTGGGTGGACGCAATCAAAAGTGTCCACTCCCATATCGACACCCATGAAAATATCAGAGATGCCACCCACTCCAAGGAGGTGAACCGGTCTTTCTCTATTTAGGTTTGTTATAGACATCTCAACGACCTCTTTCATTTCTTCTTTAGTCCTTCCGAGGGAACCACCTATTGCATTTCCAAAGAGTTCCCTACTGTTGTTGAACTCGACGCTTTCCTTTCTTAGATCTTCAAAAGTTCCTCCATGTATAATTCCGTAGACCCCTTGCCATGCCTTACGATTTTTTTCTGCGTACGAAAGACTCCTATCTGCCCACCTTTCATTTCTTTTTAGAGCTTCCTTATTGTATTCTTTCTCCAACGAGAATTTAGTGCATTCATCTAACACAACAATGAGGTCTGCTCCGAGTTTTATTTGAACATCCATCGATTTTTCAGGGGACAGGAAAAACTTTGTTCCATCATAGTAAGATTTGCAGGTTATTCCTTCCTCCGATATTGCGATAATGCCGGAACTGTTAGATGTCCTAGAGTATTTTCTTTTTAGTTCTTGTACATTTGTCTTATCTTTTGTGTTTAGGCTGAAGGCCTGAAAACCTCCAGAATCGGTTAACATTGGTCCATTCCACCCTGTGAACTTCTGTATTCCACCGGCTTTCTCTATATGTTCTCCTCCGGGTTTAAGCATCAAGTGGTAGGTATTTGACAGTATTATTTGAGATCCGGCTTCTTTGACTTGGTGTATTTCCAAGCCCTTTATTGCTGCTCGGGTTGCACAAAATATAAAGGCTGGTGTATGTATCACTCCGTGTTTAGTTATTATCCTACCAGTCCTCGGGCGTTTTTTTCCATGTTCCAGGTAATTGAATCGAGGGAAAATTTCCGATTCGTGCATTTTGTCTTGAGTGCTAACAATCGTAGAGTTTTATTATAGCTTCACGAGCGTCTTCCACCAATTAAACATCCAGGATTTTTTTGAGTGCAAGTGGTAGGTAGTAGGAAAGTTTTAAGTATCAGCAGCCGCAGTATTTTGTTGCGGCTTCACAGATCCATTCTTTCAAAAGCGGAAAGATTAAGTGTTCTATGCTTTTTGCATACAAACGCTATTAGGTACCGGGAAGATTTGACTATTGTAGCGAGTTTTAGGAAGCTGGTTCCATAGAGTTTTTATTTGTCTATACCGGTTTACAGGAAAGCTTATGGATTGCTATGGGTCGAGGCTTCATGAATGATTCTCTTCCAATAAAAGAACCTCCCAATACGGTACCGCTTGCAATAGAGCCGATACTCGCAAGAGACAGACGCAGCACACGTAATAGCAAAAGCAAAAACGCTGCTACGCTGTACACTTGGTTTTTATGAAGTAGGGAAAACGAACCGCATCCCCTGACTACTTACTGTCCTCGTCTTTTACCTCTTCATATTCAGGATCTACTACCTTTTCTCCTTCTTCTGTGTTGTCATTCTTAGGCGAGGAGTCATTGGATGTACTTTGTGATTCCTTATACATTGCCTCACCTAGTTTCATAGAAACCCTAGAAAGAGCATCGGTTTTTTCCTTAATCAGAGAAGTATCATCTTTTGCTAGGACACCCTTCAGATCATTAATTGCATCATCTATGCTTTGTTTCTCCGACGAACTAATCTTGCTACCATATTCAGAAAGTGACTTCTCTGTAGAGTGGATCAAGCTTTCCGCATTATTTTTCGCTTCAACTAGTTCTCTTCTTTTTTTGTCTTCATCGGCCTTTGAAGCAGCTTCATCTACCATTTTCTTGATTTCTTCTTCTGTCAAACCACCGGAGGCCTGGATTTTCACTGTTTGCTCTTTTCCAGTACCTTTATCCTTTGCCGATACATGCACTATTCCATTTGCATCGATGTCGAATGTTACTTCGATCTGTGGCATTCCGCGCGGTGCAGGGGGAATACCCTCCAAGCTAAATTGTCCTAAAAGCTTGTTATCACCAGCCATCTGCCTCTCTCCCTGGAAAACTCTAATTGTCACAGCAGACTGATTGTCCTCTGCTGTGGAAAATGTTTGTGACTTCTTAGTTGGGATTGTGGTGTTTCGGTCTATGAGCTTTGTGAAAACACCACCTAATGTTTCTATGCCAAGGGAAAGTGGTGTAACATCCAACAATACTATATCTTGTGCATCGCTTCCGCCAGCTAGTATATTTGCTTGTATCGCGGCACCGATAGCGACGACTTCATCCGGGTTTACGCCTTTATGCGGCTCCTTGCCAAAAAATTCAGTTACTTTTTTGACTACAGCCGGCATTCTTGTCATCCCACCTACAAGAACGACTTCATTGATCTCCTCTCTTTTGAGTCCCGAATCCTTCAAGGCCTTTTTGCATGGTTCTATTGTTCTATCAATAAGATCAGAAACAAGCGATTCGAGTTTCGCTCTTGTAAACTTGACATTTAGGTGTTTAGGGCCTGTAGCATCAGCAGTAATGTACGGAAGATTAATGTCTGTTTCCTGGGTACTAGACAGCTCTTTTTTCGCTTTTTCTGCTGCTTCCTTGAGTCTTTGAAGAGCTAGTGGATCGTTCTTAAGATCCATGCCATTTTCTTTCTTAAATTCTTCAACCAAGAAGTTGAGTATTATCCTGTCGAAATCCTCACCTCCTAGGTGGGTATCACCATTTGTTGCTTTTACCTCAAAGACTCCATCGCCAAGCTCTAAAATTGAAACATCAAAAGTTCCACCGCCCAGGTCAAAGACAGCAATATTCTTTGTTGTTGCAGTCTTATCCAGACCGTAAGCCAGTGCTGCAGCTGTAGGTTCATTTATGATCCTGAGAACGTCAAGTCCAGCTATTCTTCCTGCATCTTTTGTTGCCTGACGTTGTGCATCGTCAAAATAGGCTGGCACTGTAATTACAGCTTTTGTGACTTTTTTGCCGATATGGGTTTCAGCTGCTTCTTTTAGTTTGATCAGTATATTTGCACCTATCTGACTCGGAGAATAAGATTTGCCTCCTGCTTCAATCCACGCATCACCATTTTTTGCTTCTACAATCTTGTACGGATAGTCCTTCTGTATTCCCTTGATAAGGTTGTCCTTAAAACGTCTTCCTATAAGTCGCTTAGAGGCAAAAATTGTGTTCTTAGCATTTGTAACGGCTTGTCTCTGTGCCGGAGCGCCAACGAGAGTCTGGCCATCCGATGTAAATGCAACTACTGAAGGTGTAGTTCTTACTCCTTCTGCATTCTCTATAACTTTATCCTTGATAGCTACACATGAATTTGTAGTTCCTAAATCTATTCCTATTGCTATTTCGCCTGCCATAAAAGTGTCTTATTATTTTTTCCCACAAAACTATATGTAATTATGAAGTCCCTGAATTACAAGATAAGGCATCACCAATGTTTTAAGGTTCTGTTTGTTGAGGCCTCAGATAGGCTTTCTCAATGACTGCGGTACTTATGGTATGTTTCCCCGTTTGGGACCGTTTTTCATTTTCTATTTGTGTATTAAGTATTTCTAGCAGGTAGTTTGTTAGGTCTTTATGCGCTACAAAGCGACCGTTGAATATGTTGGTACTGGTTTCTCTGGTTGGCAGAAACAAATGTTTGTTCCATCTGTGCAGGAAGAGTTAGAATCAGTCCTTAGTTTTTTATTAAAGGAGAAAATAGCAGTTAGTGTTGCTGGCAGAACAGATGCAGGGGTACATGCTCTTGGGCAGGTCTTTCATTTTGATGTACGTGAATCCACTTTGCAGCCTTTCCAGATAGTAAATGCAGTAAATTGCCATTTGAAAGAGAAGTTAATAGTTCTGCTGAACATGGAAGTTGTTGATGAAACTTTTGATGCCAGATTTTCTGCTATTAGGAGACACTATCAATACAGGATCATAAATAGAAAGACACCCCTGGCAGTATTTAGGAACCGTTATTGGCATGTACCTTGGGAATTGGATCTGGATTTTATGAGGGAACAAGCTCAATGTCTTGTTGGGAAACACGATTTTCAAAGTTTTCGTTCATCTAAATGTGGTGCTTCTAACGCTATTAGGACTCTAGATAGATTGGAGGTGGAGAAAAATGGAGAAGAAATCATTTTTTATGCTTCTGCCAAGTCATTTTTGCATCATCAAGTGCGGATAATGGTTGGTACTTTGGTTGCCATTGCATCTGGAAAACTCGTGAGTGTTACAGAGATTCTCTCTGGGAGAAATCGTTGTTATGCTGGTCCGACTGCTCCTCCGTGTGGTTTATATCTCTTGAAAGTAGATTATTGAAGCAAAAGCAATCTATGCCTATATAAGTATAAATAGATTTTCTTAATCTACTATGTTATAATCTTGAAAGATCTGTTTTCGATGCACTATCTGCCTTGGTGTACTTGTGAAGAAAAAGTAAATGCTAGTGACTGAATAAGAATAGTTGCTTCTGCACATGCTTAATTTAGCTTTTCCTGGCACCTGCTGTTGAGCGCGTTTTGGCGGTTGATTTCTCAGTGAGAAGCTCTTGATAGCGATAGGCCGTGTGTTTGTGAGTACAGATGTTGTGGTTACAGGTGCGGTGTTTCCTTGCAAAGTTGATTTGGAACTGGGTTTTAACATCCCTGGTGTTGATAGAGGTGTGCCTCATGGAACTGCCGGAAGAATTGTCCTCGTGAGTGGGTATATGCAAAGTGTCTGTTTCTGTTTTTCATGATAGGTGTGATTTCTTTTGAGATTATTCCGAAGGTTGAATATACCGATTATTACAGTCTGTGCTCCACTCACGGGAACTTATATTAAATATTTATCGTTTACGAATAAAGATAAAGGTTTTAGTAATTGGTCCAAGAGTAGAGTTGATCATGTGAAGGTGATCGGATTGATGTTTGAGGCCGCTAGCTGAAATGACCAAGGATGGTGCGATTCCAGGGCGTTGTTACAGCTCCTTTACTCGATTGTGATAATTGTGTTGAGGGGTAGTATTCTCTCGTTTATATAAGGCTATTTTCCTTTTTTGGTGGTGTTAGTAATGCTATTTTGGTGAATTATTGCTGGTAGGCTAGTAGATAAAGAGTGCTTTGGATACATAACACTCCCACATACATGGAAGTGTGGTTACACGTAAGTGCTAGTTGGTTTCTGTTGTGCTGGTATCATCAGGAACCAAGTGAAAAAATACTTTTTCAGGAGTGAAATGATGTTTGGAAAAATATGTGCGGTGGTCGAAGCAGGAGATACTGCTGCTTTAGCGTTGCTACTTCGAAGGGCAGAGTTGGGTGAGGACGACGGTGCTGGGTCAAGTGAATCTCTCTGGTCTGCGGTTGATTCTGAGGGACGTAGTATTCTACAACTTGCAGTGGAAACACGGAATCCAGAAGTGCTCAAATGTGTGGTAGAGGAACTATCTGGTGACTGCTTGGTGAATTTGTGCACCAAAAAAACAGGAGCGACACATTGTTTTCCTGAATGCACGCCGCTGCACACTGCAATTGCACTTGAAGAAACAAAGATTCTGAAGTTACTACTAAA
The DNA here is from genome assembly GCF_009856525.1 of Neorickettsia findlayensis. NCBI lineage: Bacteria > Pseudomonadati > Pseudomonadota > Alphaproteobacteria > Rickettsiales > Anaplasmataceae > Neorickettsia > Neorickettsia findlayensis. The sequence goes on from NZ_CP047224.1 coordinate 18,872, forward strand.
CAAAGTATCAAGCGCGTGTGGGCAAGATGGTAAACCACCCTTTGCTGCTGCGGCTATGTGGAGCACGGCTGATAGTAATGGGAATACGATTTTAGCTGCTGCACTTGCCTCCGGCAATGTAGAGATAGCGAGTCTAGTGGTCGGAGCAGTGAAGGCTATTGGGAGAAGGGTTAATCACGATAGTTTACATCAGACTTCACTGGTCTATATAATTGCTGCATATGATGACATTAGACATAGAGCTGATAACGCACTTGGTAAGGCTGTATCCACAGGGAAGCCTGCAATAGTTCGGAGTCTAACTGATGTTCTGACTTCTGAGGAGTTAGCATCTCTACTAACAAGGTGTAATTTGGTAGGTGACACTCCGTTCGACCGAGCCGCACGCGAAGGACATGAGGAGATTATTGGGATTCTGATCAGAAAGTTAGGTGCGCTGTATAACACGTGGGTTCATACACCTTTCAAAAAAGTTGTAGAGTCCTCTATGGAAAATAAAAATAGGAAAAATAACGAGCAAGTTTCAGAGCGCTTTTCAATGCGCTTTTTGAGTAATGCAATTTCAAGTGGTAACACACGGGCTGTTAAGCGAATTTTAGCACCTCTGTCTACCGAGGGTAGACATAAATTAATGAGTTGTACAGGTTGGGGTTATGCCCTATCTCCATTACAGCTGGCATTTTCCCTGGGTGCAGCAGAATGCGTAGAAGTAATGCTTGACTCGCTTGTTACTGGTCCCGGTGGAAGTAAGGATCTTGTGTTAAGCATACTTGAGCAACGTTCCGGTGGGCTTACACCGTTGCATTGTGCTGCTGATCCTGAGTCAGTTAGGGTACTGAAAAAGTATAAGTTGTCCAAGCAAGCTCTTCTGGGTCTAATTACGACTGGGGCTTTGGACTGTTCTCTCACAGCACCTGTTTTTGTCCCTGATGGTATGAATCCACTGCAAGCCATGCTTGCCGGTCCTAGTGGTGATGGAAGGCCTATTCGTAGGGCAGTTTATGTTATGACAGCTATGCTGGATCTTGTAGGAGATGATCCAAACTTGGTTCAGCATGCGCTTTCCTCAATGGATGCCGCAGGACGTAGCACTATGTACACTTGTGCAAGTCTTGTAGGTTCAAGAGGTCTTTCTGCCACTGATTTCATGGCTCTGGTTCACTATCTTGAAGACAAAGTAAACCTCAGGCATTTGTTCAGCCAAAAAAACATATTTGAAGGTATCTCTGTATCTGATCTTGTTCAATCTATGGAACAAGATTTGTACAGCTGGGGTTTTACTGTGAACGATTGCGTTTCCCGCGCTGTAAATAGACAAGAAAGAACTGCGAAGGAAAAGATCACTAGCCTAAGAACGAAGGCTATGTTTGTTAATTTAGCCGCCTTTTGCTTCCTCTGCATATCAATCATCGCAATAGTAGCTGGAGTTTTCTACGTTCTGTGTTCCAAACAAACTAACGACACGAGATCTGCAACAATCACTGTTGCAGTTGTGCTCTTTACAGCCGCTTTCTATCTTGTTTTATTTGCCTTAGCTTTTTTGCTGCTTTCTTCGGCTCTAAAGGAGTCAAGCGAGAAGTCTCTTGAGAAAATAGGGGTTCCTGGGGAAATCTTTAAGCCGAGTTTCAACAATGGGGTGTTGTTGGATCAAAGTCATGAGATTCATTTCAGACCTGAAGGCATTGGGAAGTCAGAAACGGCAAGGACTGATGTTAGAGGAGCGAGAGATCCGCTTAGTGTATATTCTTCGTCTCCTTCTGCCTCCTCTCTTCTTGTGTATAGTGGTACTATGGACGTTCAGAGACGCGGTTCAGGTGACGAATCTAAACTTCCCGTTGCGAAAGGAGTGTTGTCTGTGGAGGATTCTTGCCCCAGTAATACTCCCGGAGAAGGTGTGCAAGATTTGACAGTAGAGAGTATACATGATGAGCAAGCGAAAGGTCTTGGTGAGTAATCGATCCTCACTCTAGGGGAAGGTTATATAGATGCGTATTGCATGATTCCTGTAAAGAAGTTTCTGTGTACGGGATGAGTTTCCTCAAGTACTGTACAACAGAGTGGGTGTCGGTCTTATTTGTGGAATGTGTCTGTACTGCGGTTGGTACAGTTTCAGAGCGTACAAATACCTGATCTAGAAGCGTTTACTTCTAGCGGAGCGGCTTTTCTTGAGTGGCTAGGTCCGGTGAAATTAACCATGATTTTCACAGAGATTTGGTATACTTTAAGGCTGCCACGAAGTTATGAACCAGAGTGGCTCACTCGAGGGTATTCCAGGTGCAAGAAATATTGCGTCGGGCTTCTTACATGAGGAATCCTTTAATTGCAAAAGGATGTGGCACCAAAGAGAAAATTTTATCTGGGAACACCCTAAAACCGCAAAGAAGGTATAGCACTAATCTGAGGATCCTCACCCAAGAACGTTTCAGATGCAAGAAAAGATTGCACTGATGGGTTCATCTGGGAGGTGTTTTAACCTTTCTCTCTTGCAGAAACCGCAAAAAACCCAATGGGCCTGTCTAGGGGAGTAAGGGTGATTTCTATTGCTTCTTTTTCCTTGGAAAATATTGCGGAAAACTCCTTATTTAGGGAAAGGCTTTCCACGTAACCAGAGGATTGTTCATGATCAAGGTTCAGCCTTTGGAAAAATTTTTCTATACTGATTGTTCTCCAATCCTTTCCAACTCGTTCCATGCACGGTGCGTCCATATACAGGACACTATCTTTGGAGATGATCGCATAAAAAATAGTATCTTTTCTCATTGCGCTTGCAAACAAGAGATTCTGGAACTCTGTTATGACGAGCATTCTCTGCGTTTTGCAGATTAGATAGGTTGCCGTTGCAACTAGAAACATGAATATTGCTCCAATGACAATCATCGAAACTGCAAGATTGTCCAGGGAGTACTTTGATGGGTCCGCTGTCAGCATTCCTGAGGTGCAGTAGAGCAAAAAAAACGTGGCAATGATGATGATACAAAGCCAGTAGATCGTCTTAAATGGATTAAACCCTTCGGCCCTAATGTAAAAATCACTACAGTTCTTGACAATATTGTATATATTCCGATGTGAAACGATCCGTCTGGAATGCATTAGCTAACCTTATCCGATATAAACATTAGGTATATTTTAAGATGAATAAAGTAAAAATTTTGTTGAGTATAAAAATGTTAACAGAAGATGTTTTTAAAAATGACATCGCATATAGGAGGAAATACCCCTACGATATGGAAGCAACTACAAGGCGAAATACTAATAAGATCAAGATGTCGAAGCAGTGTATCTCTTTAGGCGAAAGATATCTGAGTAATGCTAATCCTTATTACAATGTTCTTGCCCTTGAATCTTTCTGAGTATATTGTGGCATATTCTCTGCAATCACAGGACCGCTGCTAAAACCTGCCTCACACTCTTTAACCAAGAGGTTTAGGTTGCCAGTAGCAAAAGGCGAGCCTACAATGTTGCCAGGCAACTTTAACACATCCCAAGCCACCATAGCCGGCCAAGCCATCGTTACAATTGGGAGCATTGTCAAACCTGCTCCAACTAATGGAATGCCACCTGGCGCGACAATAGCAATAATCACAGCCTTGACCAACGTCATGGGCATACTGATAGACTTGGCACTTGTAATTTTCTTGAGACAATCAATATCAGAGAGTGTTTTTGTAGGATCTGAATCGTTTCCTTTAGGAGCGAGTTTTGCTCCCAACGATTTCATCAAACCCGACATCCCATTAGAGATGTCTATGCCAGTAAGTCTCTCTATCTTTTCACTGATCTGTACAATGGCTGCAGATGAAGCCGAAATTTTTGCGAAATCTGCAAGCAAGGCCTCTTTTTCTCTTTTGCTTACCTCTTTTATCCTTTTTTCAGCTTGTATAATTGCTTCGTGTAGAGCCTGTATTTCGCCGTGACACTCCAACACCACCCCATAATGTTCCACTAATGAGCGCGCTTGAAGAGTTACTTCCTCCGTGGATAATTTGTGTAAATCGTTTAATCCAAGAGTGGCTTTGTGTTGTTGGCAGAATTCCGCCAGAGCAGAGCTGGTCCTTCCTATTTCCTCAAAAAAAACCTGTTGATTAGCCTCTAAGCTGCTTTTCCGGGTTCTCATTCCAGAAGCTAGATCTCCAATAATATTGGACTCCTCTATTCTCTTTTTAAGTGACTTTGGTATTTTTCCGCCATCTTGCATATTTTCCCACTCCGATAAGCTCAGCCAAAACAAGGTGCCCTATAAGCCGGGTTCTGTAGATGGTAGTCATTCATCTAGGGCACACATCACTGTGCACTTCAAGCGACCTACCCAAAGAATCTATCGCGCGAGAGCACACTCTTCTTCTGTTTGGTCTTGCTCCTGGTAGAGTTTACCTATGCCATTCACGTTGCCGCGAACGCGGTGCGCTCTTACCGCACCTTTTCACCCTTACCCGAAAAAACAGGCGGTTATTTTCTGTGGCACTTGTCCTGGGCTAAGCCCGGCGGAAGTTATCCGCTACCATTCTCCCGTGGAGCCCGGACTTTCCTCTCCTCAGTTTTTGAATTATCAAAAGAGCAGCGACTACCTCAGGCACCTCACAAGCTAGTATACCAACTCTAAACAGCTTATAGAAGGTATTAAAAAGCTTTTTCCTAAAAGAAACATTAACCGCGCCTTTATCTCAATTGTCCTTGCGTGACAATGACAAAGCGGTTCTTGAAGTGTCTTACAAAAAGAGGTGTTGATTGAGGACTTTGTCTTAATTGTTTTGAAAAATAGAAAAATGATGTTTCTCATGGCAGCTAATTACATGTGACTTGTAAAGGTGTCTCTTAGGAAGAGATATCAATTAGTTCCTACTTGTTCTGATCATTTTGCAAGGGAATTTTGAGCAGCTTAAAAAACTTGAAGATATTTTCCAAAAAGACTCCCAACTAGTCCTCTTTATGCTAATCGCCTCGCAAAATAAAGAAAGGGGGTTCCCAGTAATGCAACTAATACTCTTATCCAATATGTTCCTAGTATGTATGTGAACACTAAACTTTTCATTTCGACTGGCTCTCCTGTAAGAATGTACCATGCAAGAGTTGAAAATATTATGTTGTCTATCAACGATGACACCCCTGTACCTATTATGTTGCGTAGCCAAAGGAAACGTCGTTTTGGAAGGATCTGCTTTAAACCACCGAAGATATAGATATCGGAAAGCTGACTGACCAAATATGCAATAACTCCAGAAAATAGAAGCGTAGCATTATTTTGAAAGAGCTTTTGCATGCATGAATAGTGGACGTCTGTTTTAGGGTTATAGCTTAGCGTAATTATTATTTCTAAGGTGAAGAATGTATATAAGAGAAAACTCAAATACACATTAGTCTTTGCCGCTTTAATTCCGCGATACTCTGTCAGAATGTTGTTAGCAAGGAAAATTGATGAAAAAGAAATTGTTCCAAGTGCTACTGGAGTATCCTGAAAAAAAAACTGTACCTGTCTTAAGACCTGTATATTTGCAAGAATAAAAACACAACTGCTGAAGGCATAAATTCCCTTCTCTCCAAAGAATTTAAAACTTATAAGTATCGTCATCATGCACAGAAGAAACTCCAGCAGGCTAATTGTGTATGATGGAAGACCTTCCAAGTATTTTATTGAATCCAGAAATATTTGTTCCAAGGTAATGTAAACTGATGGTCCATTTTCATAAATATCCGAGATTTTTAAGCAGGATGGTAGATGCAAAGCGGTAGTTACACTGTTGTATGTCACATTGAGAGGTAACCTATTAAAAGACCAAATGAGTGTTTAAGATAGGTGCGGTCCAAAAGGATGGAGATTAACACCGAGGTTAAATATGATCAAAATCTTTCCTATTCCAAGGGAACTGAGTGAATATTTCGGGAAAGCGTAGCCTAAAACACGAGAGTAAACTTTGATGCTTAAATTACTGAAATCCTACCTAAGGTTTCCAAGAATTAGAGCTTCTTCCCCAAGTGCCTCCGAAACAAATTCTGCGTTTTGTGCTGCAACAACCAGAACCATCCCTATACCACAGTTGAAAGTAGTCAACATTTCTTCCCGTGGAATATTGCCATTCAACATGAGCCACTTGAAGATTTCGGGAAACTCATAAGGTTGAATGCAAATTTTTAACTCTTCAGGAAGGACTCTTTTGAGATTTTCTAATAGTCCGCCACCCGTGATGTGTGCAGCTGCTTTTATGAATTTTTTCAAGGAAAGAAGTGACTTCACATATATTTTTGTTGGAGTCAGGAGTATCTCACCCCAGCTTCTATCATCGAACAGTGTTGAGTACCCAATATTTAAGCTGGAGAAAACCTTGCGGATAAGTGAAAATCCATTCGCATGAAAACCAGATGACCTTAATCCAATCAGGATGTCGCCTTTCATAACATTTTGTGGAAGGATTTCCTCCTTTTCGACGATTCCAACAGCAAAGCCGGCCAAATCATATTCACCAGCACCGTATAAACCAGGCATTTCAGCGGTTTCTCCGCCTACTAGGGACATGGAAGCCTCTCTGCAGCCAACCAGAATCCCTGAGATTACTGCCTGTGCTACACCAAGCTCAAGTTTTCCTGTGGAGTAATAATCAAGAAAAAAGAGTGGTTTTGCCCCATGACAGATCAGGTCGTTAGCGCACATGGCCACTAGGTCTATACCAATGCTTGCATGGTTGTTGCACTCATTTGCTATCAGTAACTTGGTTCCAACTCCATCCGTTGCCGCAGCGATAACTGGGTCCTTGTAATTCAAATTACCCATGGAGAATAAAGAAGCAAAACCACCAATAGTGGAAACACAATGACTATCAACTTCTGCGTTTTTTTTTATAAAATCAACAAAGCTATTCGCGGTATCTATATTCACACCGGAGCCTTTATAAGAGAGAGTTTTTTTCATTTTAGGCAGAACTCACCGCTGAAAAAGGTGCCGCGGTGATAAATGTATACGGACGCAGGCAGACCGCGATTGTACCACAATTTGTTGTGGTATTTCCACTAGCTCGCTTTTCTCACAATTCAGGGAATTAGGATAGTACTTTTTATATGATCAGAGCAGTAAAGTCCACATTGGATGACAAGAATACTCAAAGGACGAGACCTTCGGCCCAAGCCTAGATGTTTTTTGTATTACTATCTTTTGGTGTTTGGTTCATCAGTATAACTAATGTTAGACCTAACGCTAAGGTTGCAACGCCAACAACGATTGCTGTGAGCATTAAAACATGAGGTAAGGGATTCACATAATTTTCTACACCGGGCGAAATTACCGGGGTCGCAGCGCCCTCAATATACGCGAGAGATATATAAAGCAACAAAACTGATGACTGAAAAAGCCCAAGGCCTATGAGCTTTTTTATCGGTCTGGGACTTGCCATTGTTATGTACAATCCAACCACCATTAACCATACTACTACTGCGTAATTGTAAAACGTGAACATAAGTACTTTTATCGGTTGCACTCCAGCATAGCACATTTACACAAAAGGTTTTTATCTTGACCAATAAAGTGGTTTTTATCAGCAACTGTGAAAACACGAATGAACATACTCACACAGGAAGTTCTTACACACGAGGTAGTACTAAGTGTCTTTCTCAATTGGTGAAAGTAGAAATACATATGGACACATTTGGATATGAATATTTCGCGCTAGTCGGTGTCGGATATCTTTTTCGTTAGCAAAAGTGAAAAACACATATATATAGTTAGTATTGAACTGAAAACAGTAAGTCCCACGCCCAACTCAAGAACAAAAATGCCAATTTCTTGAGACAGTATGGGCAAGCTCTCAATTACATGAGAGTGCTCTAGAAATGATGCATTCTGAAGTAACGGCACTAAGCCTGTTAATAGGTAAAGCAGTCCACCAGTTGCCCCTTGGCGGATGAGAGTCTTTGGACCAAGAAAATGAAGAAGTGGATCGAGACCAAATACAAGCGAGTACGTTATTAAAGATGCTGCAAGTAATACACCGGCTTGGAAGCCTCCACCAGGGGAAATCTCGCCATGTACTTGAATGTACACGGCAAACAAAATAATAAGTGGGATAATTCCTGAAGCGAGGACCTTCAACACTTTATCACCTATCATTTCCTTTACTGAAGCCTAATAAAATGAAAACTGATAAAGCCGCTGTGAAAACAACAATCGTCTCTATCAAAGTGTCATATCCTCTGAAACCAGCTAGCACTGCTGTAACGACATTTGGAAAACCAAATAACGGTTCTGTGTTTTCCAAGTAATACCGGTAAACTTCATTGTTCACAGCAGCAGTAGGTGAACCGTATATGGGAAGATCGACTGTAATATAAAGCAGAATGCTTCCAAGCATGATGCTCGTAAATAGAGCGAGAACGGTACTCCTCGAATAGTGAATACCTTCTCTACCGATTAAATGCCCAGCCCATAAAACGAAGATGGTCGAGATACAGCTCCCTACGGCATTCTCGGTAATTGCAACGTCTGCTGCATTCATTGCCATATATGAAAGGGTAAGAAGGAAGCTAATCAAACCAAGATAGATAACTTCTGTTAATAGATCCTCAACACGGGCCAATGCCGTGGTGACAAAAAGGAGGAGAAATAAAAGTGTGATCCTCAATATAATGAGTTCCATAGTTGTTGACTCTGAGGCGTTAATATATGGTCATCCCAATTTAGATTTACACAGGAGATATGAACAAAGCGAAGAAGTAATCCACATTATTGGAATGAGTAACAAAATCTTTAGTGTTGTAACTGAAAATCCGAATTTGAGCGCGCATCCAAGGAGCATAAGTGGTGCACCAAAAGAATCCGTCATACTTGCTGAATGGAGCTTCAAAAAAAAACACGGGAAACGCATGATACCAACAGTTCCGCTGAACATAAAGGTAACCCCTATGAAGACAATTAATAGCCACAACGATTCAATCATAAACAAAACCACACACGCGTGATAATTAAAGCATACCAATGCCGTACTGGACGAACCATCTCGAGTGTTTGTTGAGCAAGCACAGAGCCCATTACTCCAAACAGACGGGAATGTACGATCAATGCAATTCCTAAGTGGACAAAACAAGCCGCTTCCAACACTCACAAAGCAAGCATGAAGCCCATTATCTCAGATATGTGGAAAAGTTCAATTTTTCACTTAGGAAGTCGTGTTAGGTGGCTGTACACAGATCTCACTTGTGCTATTGCAGAGGTTGCTGCAGTGCTGCAACGCAATATAGTTCTACCTAATGAGATTTTTTTATCGATCAAGGAGAGCTCTTCATTAGAGAATCCTCCTTCTGGTCCAATGACTATAGTGTAAGAGCTTAAGATGGGGATATCACAAATGACAGAGTCAGAAAGTGTTTCATCGCAAATGAACACGTTTTCGTGATATGTTTCCACCTCTTTCAGGGTGATAGGTGGTAGTAGAGTGGGTATGCTCATCCGACGACATTGTTGTGCTGCCTCGATTACCCAAAGCTCAAGCTTTTCGAGATCCCTGTTCTTATTTTCTGCATGCGATGAGTATATTGGTCGTAGTGCTGTGACATCTAGCTCTGTTGCCTGCCTAACAATTTCCTTTAGCGCTTTGTGTTTTGGAATTGCAAAGCACAAATTGATTTCATATGGATAACCTGCTGTTTGTGGCTGAATTTGTACATCGGGTACCAAAAAATTTTGCTTAACTTTTGCGATCCACTCACCATTCTGGCCGTTAAACACTATAACCTGGCCTTCTTTTTGTAAGCGCATTACCGTAAATAAATAGTGCTGTTTTTTCGGATCTATATGAATTTTTACACCTTTCTCTATGGTTCCAACATTCAAAAACAACCTTGTAAGTCGCATTTCTGATTAATAAAAGTAAAAACACCGCACTTTAACATAACAAAAGGGGCATACTGTTATGTACTTACTTATTGTAAGTATCACGACGCAAAAAAGTTGTGTAGTTCAAATTGTCTTAGCGCATAGTTCAGATTATCTTAGCACTTACCGCTATCCAAAATTGATTTGCCCGATATGACAAACACATTTTTCATCAAATCATTCCTTGGAAGTGATGGATAAGAAAAATCAGTAGACATACCATAATAATTTTGTTCTAATACAGAGTGGCTCTTTTTACCCTAATACAAGCCGGCAGTTTGTAAGTATTGAACAATCCCGATAGCCACTTTGGTGAAGCTTGTCTTTTAATCTACCTTCGTAATGCGTTTAGGACTTTTATAGCGTTTGTTTATATTGCAATCTGGGTGTGAAGTTCATAATAAATATAGTATTTTTCGAAATTAGGAAGTGCCGTGTAGTATATTATTTATGGATAATTTACCTAATATTGTTTATAATACCACTTAGTGTAGTAGTTGGGACGGAAAGAAATAATGCTAAAAGATATTGTTAGAGGTGATAAAACCTCAGAAGAGGAGGTGTACGTTGATGTGGACCGTTTCAGTATCTCGGATGCCAGTCAGCTTAGTGATGTGCGTGCTATCCTTGTGAAGAGAATTTCGCAGATCATTGCTTATAACAATTGGAGTCAGAAGTATGCTGCCAGTCTTTTGAAGATCGATCAGCCAAAAGTTTCGCAGATAAAAAATTTCAAAACAGAGGGTTTTTCCTTAGAGAGGTTGCTCAAATTTTTTATCCTTCTTGGTTGGAAGGTTGATGTTAGGTTGACAAAGTAAGTTGTTGCTTCCGGTTTTTTGTGTTACTCTATGACTTTCTTTTGTCTGCGATGCGCGATTGGCGTTTCTTTGAGGATGGGAATCTGTCCTGTTCCAGATTTGAGCTGGTGATACTTGCAAGCCAGAGGGCTTACGATTTACAAAGCGGCTCCCTACCTGATGTCCAGCACGAAGAAGGTGATAAGAGCCCCGTGATTGCATTGAAGGAGCTCTATTCTCTCAACATGGATTATGGAAAGCTTTTCCATGCTGCCATAAGGAGAATAGTCCATTTTTCAGGTTCTGGTTACGCAGGTATCTCCTCAGATTCTGGTCCGGCTAGATCTCATGCTAGAGGTCTCGTAGAGCACATTAATCACGATCTTGTCGAAGAGCGTGATCCGGAAGTTTTCTCTGATTCTGAGTTTTCCTTTGCTGAAGATGAGGGGGACGAGTAGGTAGGGTTTTTGCCTCCGTAGATGCAAGTTTACCATACTCCTGAGCTACTTTCCCACCCTTCAGTCGTTACCTTTGGTAACTTTGATGGAGTGCATTTGGGGCATCTGGCTTTGCTGTCTACGCTGTCTAGTGTGGGTAAGTCAGCTGCTTTACATAGAGTTGTAGTCACTTTTGATCCTCACCCTTTTTGTTTTCTTAACTGCAAAAAAGACTTTCTTATTACAGATCAGTGTACTAAAATTGCTCTCCTCTCTCCGTATGTGGATTCTCTATATTTTGTAAAGTTCGATGATGAGCTTAGGAAGTTGTCTCCTGAGGACTTTCTGCAGTTTTTGTCTTCTTTTTTGAATTTTAGGTGCCTTGTAAATGCGGAAAATTGCAGGTTCGGGAGGTTTAGTTCCGGTAGCATAACTGAAATAAAGAAATATCAAGAGTTGCTTTCATATAAGGCTGTAATCATCAAGCCTGAGGTTAACGCTTCTGGCAGTAGATACTCTTCCACTCTGGTGCGGGCAGGCATCAAGAATGGTGATGTGTTAAGTGTAAGGCAACTCTTGGGACGGTATCACAGTATACGTGGTATTATTCGGAGAGACAGGGGTCTTGCTAGTACTATCGGTTTTCCCACAATCAATATTGCAATTCCCGAGGATATAATTAAGCCAAAACTTGGTGTGTATGTAGTTGATATTTCGATAGAAGGTACCAGGTACGGCGGTATAGCGAATATTGGTAAAAGACCCACCACCTCTGATAGTGGTGAAGTTATCCTAGAAGCACACATTTTTCACTTCTCTGATAACGTATATGGTAAAGAGGCCACAGTATACCTAAAAGCTTTTCTGCGAGAAGAAAAGCTTTTTTCTTCTCTTGAGGAATTAAAGGAACAAATCCTGGCAGATATCCGTGCCGCTCTTTCTATGAATTTTTAAGTTCATTTTCTCATTTGTGTAATCTCATTCTTCCTCAGTGTGGTGCGTCTTTTTATTTTGGTTCATGCTAAAATTTATATGTGCTAATTAAGTTTATTTAATTTTAAAATTAAAAACTTTATTAGCATTGCAATTCTTTTATCCTAATGCTATAATAAAAACATGTTAGGAAAAGAATACACAACTATGAACACAGATGAATTGGCAAAACACCTACAGAAACTCTTTAGTGAAAAATTAAAGATGAATTTTGGTCTTGATGTTTTCAAAGATGCGCTTGGTCACCTTGATCAGGTGGAAATTGGGGACCTAAGTGTCTACGTAGACAGCTTAGCGAAATTTGGCTCGGACGACAGCGTCATAAGAAAGATGTTGGAGGCCGTTTGCAGTGAAAAAGAGTGTGGTGCACAGTTGAACGAGCTACTCCAGAGGTGGAATGGTATTTTTCCACATAATCCTATACCCGTTCCAACACATGAAGTTTTCAGCGCCGCAAATAATGGGCTTATAGCCGCAACTGTGGTCTTGGGGATTTTATCTGCTTCTCTGTTGGGTTTGGGTGCTGGGTACATGATGTACCAAAGAAAGACTGGAGCTTTGAACCTTGAGCGTCATTTCAGAAACAGCCTCGATATGATCAGTATAGGTACATCTACACAAGATTTATCACATGTTTCTCCAGATGCTGGCAAACCAGTAAGTCGTCCTGGTCATGGCACGGCAGGTGTATCAGGAAATGCCTCTCCGAATGCTGGCAAACCAGTAAGTCCTGGTCATGGCACGGCAGGTGTATCAGGAAATGCCTCTCCGAATGCTGGCAAACCAGTAAGTCCTGGTCATGGCACGGCAGGTGTATCAGGAAATGCCTCTCCGAATGCTGGCAAACCAGTGCGTCCGGGTTATGGCACGGCAGATGTATCAGGAAATGCCTCTCCGAATGCTGGCAAACCAGTGCGTCCAGGTTATGCCACGGCAGATGTATCACGAAATGCTTCTCCGGATGCTGGCAAACCAGTAAATCGGGATTCTAGCACTAGCATGCAAGATTTATCACGAAATGCTTCTCCGGATGCTGGCAAACTAGTAAATCGGGATTCTAGCACTAGCATGCAAGATTTATCACGAGATGCTTCTTCAGGGGCTGACAAATCTAGCACAACTAGAGATTCGCGTAGAACCCCTTCTCCAAACTTAAATGAAGCGAAGGTTGATCAATCTGTCATTAATCGAAGTAGGATATAGGTGCCTAATTAGATTCGCTGCCTTGTTCTTTGGTTCCTATGGAGAGTTGTTTGATGATCTCGTCCTTCTCTCCAAGGAACGCGATTGTTCCTTCTTTTACAAGCATAAGCCATTCAACTTCGCTTAGCAGAGAAAAGTTATGAGTCATCAGAAGTGTAGTGATCCTTGCTTCTCTTGCGTAGCGTAGGGCTTTGGCTAGATGCGCCTCTCCACTTGAATCAAGATTTGCATTAGGTTCGTCTAGTACAAGAAGCTTTATATTTCCATAAAAAGCTCTTGCTATTCCTATACGTTGGCGTTGTCCCCCGGATAAGACTGAGCCACCCGCACCTATAACGGTGTCGTACCCACTTGGTAGGTGCAGTATCATTTCATGGACACCAGCAATTTTCGCTGCTCTCACGACTTCTGCTGGGTCTATATTTGGGTCAAATCTTGAAATATTTTCCTTAACTGTCGCGTTAAATAATTCTATATCCTGTGGAAGGTATCCCACATGCTTACCAAAGTGCTTACGTTCCCAAGTGTACGTGTCAGCACCATCAAGTCGTACTACCCCGGCTAGTGGTTTGAGAACTCCAACGATCAACCTTGCTATAGTGGACTTTCCAGCTGCACTACTGCCTACGACCCCCACTACTTTACCAGCTGGAATTGTGAAAGAGATGCCTTTGATCGTTGGCTTAGAACCACCCAATGGAGTGTATATTACTCTGTCGAATTCTATTTCCCCAGTGGGTTCAGGAAGTTCCATGGCTTGGGACCTTACAGGGGAGGTAATAAGCATGTTTTGAAGCCTACTATATGAAGTTTTTGCCTGCGATAAATTTTTCCAGTTCGAGATAGCTATTTCAAATGGTGCTAATGCCCTCCCCATTAGAATTGATACGGCAATTATCCCTCCTGCCGTCTTGTGTCCAGAAATAGCAAGGTAAGCTCCAATTCCGATTACAGCGATTTGTAACGTGAAACGTACCGCCTTTGTGAATGCCATGATTATGTATGAACGACTCAAAGCGAGTGTCTGTACGTCCCTTACCAGAGTATTTTTTTTACTCCACTTTTCGACTATAGGTTCCACCATACCCATAGCCTCTACCACTTCAGAGTTTCGTGTTGCTATTTCTATCTCATTCAGATTACGCACATTTGCTTCATTGCTCTGACGGGCAAGATTTCTAGTTGCAAAATCGTTTAAGAGTGCGATGCCGATGAGTGTGACAATACCTATGATAGCGACAATACCAAGGGTAAAATTTATTAAGAATATTGCTACCAAATATAATATCGACCATGGGGCATCAAAAAATGCAAAGACTCCATGGCCAGTAAGGAATCCACGGATGATCTGCATGTCCCGCATAGTTTCGCTACTTGACGTGCCTGGCCTAACCGATATGAGTGCAATCGCATTGTTCAGTAGACCTGGTGTTAGGGTGTCATCAAACCAGTTACCAACTTTTACGGTGATCATGGCTCGCGAGGCATCAAGGACTGATGAGCACGCGAAAGCACACAAGGTTATTATTGTAAGTGCTATTAGTGTCGAAGTGCTGCCACTTGAGAGTACTCTGTCGAGAACTTGTGAGGTGTAAAGCGGTAAGAATAGTGCCAGTACATTTATTCCTGAACTGAACCAAAAAAGAGTCCAAAATACAGATTTGCACTTATGTAAAGTTTTGTGGAGTATGGTCTCTTTGAGTTTTTCTTCAACGGCCGCGTCCGTAATTTTCATCATTTCGCATTGATTACCTATGTGAAACGTATTATCTCAGGAAAAGATGTGCCTCTCAATGTAAAATTGCTAACTCTGTGTTAACGAATTAAAATCCTTGCCTTGTGCAGACACCTGAAGTCGTTCTCGAAAGTTAAGTCCGAATAATGATCAAATTTTATAATCTTAAAATGAATTTTGTTCCTTCTTGCAATTATTAATCGTGAAGTTCTATTTCTTAGTTTATCATAGTACAATACCGTGGCGGTTTTAGATGTGGTGGGTTAATGCTAAAGGGAAAGTTGGGTGTAATATTGGGTGTCGCGAATGACCGTTCGATTGCATATGCAATAGGAAAGATTTGTAGAGAAAATGAAGCGGAGCTTGTTCTTACATATCCGGCTGACCAATTCAAAAAACGTTTAACTCCGATAGCTGAGGAATTTGGGAATTCCGTGCTTGTGTGTTGTGATGTTTCACAAGAAAGCCAGGTGGAGGAACTGTTTCGTTTCATTGGGGAGAAATATGGAAGGCTCGACTTTGTCGTGCACTCTGTTGCTTTTTCGGATAAGGAAGAACTGCAGGGTGATTATATCAATACTTCTCTTAGTAATTTTTTGAATTCAATGCACATTTCATGTTATTCACTCACTTCAGTCTGTAGATATGCCTTACCATTGATGAAGGAAAACGGTGGCAGTGTTCTCACTTTGTCGTACTACGGAGCCGAAAAAGTGATTCCTCACTATAATGTTATGGGTGTGTGTAAGGCTGCTTTGGAGGCGAGTGTCAAATACTTAGCTGTTGATCTTGGTAAGCACAATATAAGGATAAACACAATTTCTGCGGGGCCGATCAAGACTCTCGCTTCGTCTGCAATTGGAAAGTTTTCCTACATACTTAAGTGGAACAAGCATAATGCGCCTATAAAGAGGAATACTACTAAAGAAGACGTTGCTGGTGCAGCCCTCTACTTTTTGAGTGATCTAAGCGGTGGAACCACAGGTAGTACGTTACATGTCGACTGTGGATATCATGTAGTTGGGATGAGAGCAGTAGACTTGCCGCCGGATATCATGACTTCCTGATCGGTTTGTATGTGATCGACGTATAGGAGTTCCTACTAAAGACCTTACCCGCCCCCGACAAACTCTACGATTTCGACTGAATCACCTGCTTTTAGTACGTGTTTATCATGTAAAGACCTTGGTATGATGGTGTGATTTAATTCAATCGCCATTTGCGAAGTGTTGAGTTTTAGCAAATGTACCAAGCCTGATACCGTTGTTCCTGCTTCTACAGGAATATTGTCACCATTTACACTAATGGTTATTTTCTGTTCGTCCGACATTTTCCCGAGAACTGTATAAAAAATACTTAAAATGTTGCCTTATTTAGTAAATTTTTTTATATATTTCTCTGCAAGAGCAGCATACCTCACTGCGGACTCTTTTATGTGTGAGATTTCCTCTGCAGTAAGTATCCTTGCGAACTTTGCTGGTCTCCCGAGCCATAATTCACCGGATTTTATGTGTCTATTAGAAGTCACCAAAGAACCAGCTGCTACCATTGATCCACTTTCCATAATGGTGCCATCCATTATTATCGAGCCCATACCTACGAAGGTTTCGTCCATTAAAGTGCACGCATGTAACAAGCATTGATGTCCAACAGTGACATAGTTGCCAATCTCTGTGTGCCCTTTCTCATCGTGGTTAACATGTATCATTGTACAATCTTGGATATTCGTATAACTACCAATCCTTATGTAATTAACATCACCTCGAATATTGCATCCATACCAAATACTGCTTTTAGGACCAACTGTGACATCACCAATAACGAATGCATTCTCAGCTATGAAAGAAGAGCTAGCGATACTTGGAAAAGCCTCTTTCAATTCTAACAGGCTCATGATAAACGAAAAATGTTCCACGGGATTATAAAAGGTAAAAGGCTCTTGTGGTAGACATTTAGGTGCCTCTAGGTGTGGTTTTTTCGCGAAGTCGTTGTTTTGGCCACTCCTTTTGGTGGGTTCTATGTTTTTAATGATACTGCGTGCAAAATAAAAATAGAGTCTTATGGGTTGTGTGCCTCTGTTGACTCATGAAGTTTTGTGTAGTATCCATAGATCTCAGGCGTGTGTCTCACTTGAGTAACACAGCCGGTTGTTTGAATAGTGAGAAAGTAAGTAAAGACAGCGAAACGTTAATTTATAGAGTTTGAATAAATCAAATTCTCCTGATTTGAGAGTTTGATCCTGGCTCAGAACGAACGCTAGCGGTAGGCTTAACACATGCAAGTCGAACGGAATCAAAGCTGCTTGCAGCTTCGGTCCCGTGGCAGACGGGTGCGTAACGCGTGGGAACTTGCCTGGTAGTAGGGAATAACCAGTGGAAACATTGGGCAACACCCTATACGCCCTGAGGGGGAAAATTTATTGCTATCAGATAGGCCCGCGTTAGATTAGCTAGTTGGTGGGGTAATGGCCTACCAAGGCGACGATCTATAGCTGGTCTGAGAGGATGATCAGCCACACTGGAACTGAGACACGGTCCAGACTCCTACGGGAGGCAGCAGTGAGGAATATTGGACAATGGGCGAAAGCCTGATCCAGCCATACCGCATGAGTGATGAAGGCCCTTGGGTTGTAAAGCTCTTTTAGTGGGGAAGATAATGACGGTACCCACAGAAGAAGTCCCGGCTAACTCCGTGCCAGCAGCCGCGGTAATACGGAGGGGGCTAGCGTTGTTCGGAATTACTGGGCGTAAAGGGTGCGTAGGCGGTCCCGTAAGTTAGGTGTGAAATCCTTGGGCTTAACCCAAGAACTGCATTTAAAACTGTGGGACTCGAACGTGATAGAGGGCAATGGAATTTTTGGTGTAGGGGTGAAATCCGTAGATATCAAGAGGAACGTCAGGGGCGAAAGCGATTGCCTGGATCACAGTTGACGCTGAGGCACGAAAGCGTGGGGAGCAAACAGGATTAGATACCCTGGTAGTCCACGCTGTAAACGATGAGTGTTAAAAGTGGGTTATTTTATCTGCTTTGTAGCTAACGCGTTAAACACTCCGCCTGGGGACTACGGTCGCAAGACTAAAACTCAAAGGAATTGACGGGGACTCGCACAAGCGGTGGAGTATGTGGTTTAATTCGATGCAACGCGAAAAACCTTACCATACCTTGACATGTGGATCGTATCCCTCTGAAGAGAGGGAGTCAGTTCGGCTGGATCCAACACAGGTGTTGCATGGCTGTCGTCAGCTCGTGTCGTGAGATGTTGGGTTAAGTCCCGCAACGAGCGCAACCCTCATCCTTAGTTGCCAGCGGTTCGGCCGGGAACTTTAAGGAAACTGCCAGTGACAAGCTGGAGGAAGGTGGGGACGACGTCAAGTCATCATGGCCCTTATGGTATGGGCTACACACGTACTACAATGGCAACTACAATGAGCTAGCTACACTGTAAGGTGATGCCAATCTCTTAAAAGTTGTCTCAGTACGGATTGCCTTCTGCAACTCGAAGGCATGAAGTTGGAATCGCTAGTAATCGCAGATCAGCATGCTGCGGTGAATACGTTCTCGGGTCTTGTACACACTGCCCGTCAGGCCATGGGAGTTCATCTTACTCGAAGCTAGTGAGCTGACCGCAAGGAGGCAGCTATCTACGGTGGGGTGGGTGACTGGGGTTAAGTCGTAACAAGGTAGCCGTAGGTGAACCTGCGGCTGGATTACCTCCTTTTATTTAGGCAAAAGCCTAACTTGTTTCGCTGTCTTTGCGTACTTTCTTTCTCTTGTTTCTTAGCCATGAGGTCTCCTCTTTCTCCTTCTCTTTCTTCTTATCGTTTTCCTCTTGCTGCTATTTTATCGATAAGTCATAGACTCTCAGGTGCTTTTTTGTTCTTTTATACAGGCTTTTTTTCTTGGTATGTTTTTGCTCATTTTTACATGCCATCCTCGTTTTTGCACACTGTTCTGAGCCCATTTTTTTCGGGTTATTTGGGCAGTTTTCTTTTCTGTTTCTTTCTTTTCTTTTTTTGCTATCATCTTTGCAGTGGGGTTAGACATCTTTTCTGGGATTTTTGCATTGGCCTTTCCCAGGCTTCTGTTAAGGTAAGTAACTTTGTCGTTATTATTTCTGCCCTTTTGCTGTTTTTCTTGGTATTTTCTCTTGTTTTCTTATGAGATGTGCTGTTAGGAGTTGGTTGGTTCAACGTATTACGGCTCTTTTGCTGTTTTTATTGTTTATCTTTTCGATTTTCTCGCTCCGTTTTTCTGAATGGATTTTTCCATTAGATATCGAATATCTGAGGTCCCGTTGGAGCGTGCTATTTGTGTCTGCTACGTTCGTCTTAATCACTCAGTACCATGCTTTGCTTGGATTGAACGTAATAATAGAGGATTATATCGCCTCTTCTTTTTTACGGAAGATTCTTATTGCTTTGAATATTATCTTTGTCGGCTCTACTGTTTTTGCTTTCGTAGCCGTATTTTATAAATTATTTTTTTAGCCTTATGGACTTGTTCTTGAGGTTAGACAATGTACTGACTGAGGTGGTTACCTCGATTTTTAATGTGACGCTTAACGTGCAAGCTTCACTATGGAGCTCTTCAAAGAAAAGAGAGTATGGAGATTTTTCTACAGCTATTTCTTTTCTGCTTGCAAAAGAGGTTAAGCTTTCTTCGCGGGAAGTTGCTTATTCTATAGCGTGTGGTTTGGAGTCTTTTAAAACCCTTTTCAAGGATGTCTCTGTAGCTTCTGGGGGTTTTATTAACGTTTTCCTTACGAATGACACATGGTCCGAATTTCTAGCTTCGGTGAATGATGCTGCAGGTGATTATGGATTTCTAGATATCGGGCATGGTGTTCCGTTGAACCTTGAGTTTGTATCAGCAAATCCTACAGGTCCGCTTCACTTAGGACATATTAGAGGTGCGGTTATCTTTGATATCTTTGCAGAGCTGTTGGATAAGTTCGGATTCTCTATTACGCGTGAATACTACATTAATGATGCGGGAAAACAAATTGACTTGCTTGTCTATTCAGTCTTTGTACGATTTTGCGAACAGCTACAGGGAAAAGAGAGTGCTAATTTTCCGAGTAATTGTTATGCCGGTGATTATATAAGGGATATAGCAAGTTACCTAATTTCTACTTTCCCTAATTCCGTTAAAGATGCTACAGAGTTGAAAAATTTCTCGGATTCTTTCAGGGAAGTTATACTTTCGCTAACCATGGATATGATAAGGTCGGATCTAACTAAGCTAGGTATAGGTTACGATTGTTATGTCAGAGAAGAGGAGCTACATAAGCGAAATTATATTGAAAAAGTGATAGCGGTACTCGATGAGAAAGGTTACTTGGGCGAAGAAGAATTACCATCGCCTAAAGGAAAAGCCGGGGATTGGGTAGAAAGGAAGCAAACAGTCTTCCTTTCAACGAAATTTGGTGACGACACGAATAGAGCACTCCGGAAAGCAGATGGAAGTTGGACCTATTTCGCATCAGACGTTGCATATCACTATCATAAACTTGAACGTGGTTTCAGGCATATGATTGTTGGTTTAGGTGCTGATCATGCTGGATATGTTAAGAGACTTTCTGGTGTGGTCGACGCACTTTCAGGGGGTGATGCGCGCATCGATATTAAATTGTATAACCTTGTCAATCTTTTTAGAGATGGAAAGCCAGTAAAACTTTCTAAGCGCAATGGTGACCTTATAAGGCTTGAAGACATTCTTGAGAGTGGTATTACAGTAAACGAAATACGATTTGCCATGCTGACTAAAAGTAGCGAAATCGTGTTGGATTTTGATTTAGATAAATTCGTCAGCACTTCATATGATAATCCGCTTTTTTATGTCCAGTACGCGCATGCACGTTGTTCTTCCTTGCTTAGAAAATGTGAACCTTCAGTGAATAAGTGCGATGCTGCACTGCTCGTGGAGAATCAAGAGCGTGATCTCATGGTTACTCTTGCGAAGTTACCTTCCCTTCTGCAAATAATTGTAGTATCGGGTGAAGTGCACAAGCTGACCTTTTATTTACACGAAGTCGCAGAAAAATTCCATGCTTTATGGAACGCAGGCATGACAAAAAATAAGCTCAGGTTCATCATAGAAGACAAACCTGAGCTCACGAATGCAAGGTTAATATTGGTAAAAGCTGTGAGAAGAACCCTCGCCTCCGTTCTCAAGGTGATGAAGATTGAACCCGTGGAAAGAATGTAAAAACCCAAAACAGCTCACTAGGCCTTAAACTCGGTCACCCTTTCTTTACAAGGATCCAACTTTACAAGGATCCAACGCCCGCTCCTATTTACGCTCACCCATGAGATTTAATAAGCTAATGAAAATATTGATAAAATCGAAGTATAATGTAAGTGCACCGACGACAGCAATTTTCGAAAGTGCTTCTTCATCTGCGTTGACAGAGAAATAATAAAAATCTCTAATGCGCTGTACATCGTAAGCAGTAAGGCCAGTAAATATCACAACACCAAGCGCGGATACAGCGAAATAGATAGCTGGGCTACCAAGGAAGATGTTCACTAAAGCGGCGAGCAAAATACCCACAACCCCCATTGTGAGAAAAGAACCCATCCCTGTTAAATCTGTCCTGGTATTATTCCCGTATATTGCCATCACCCCGAACATTGTTGCTGCGATGAAAAAAACTCTAGCCACACTAGCACCAGTATAAGCGATAAACACCCAAGATAGAGAGAGTCCCATAAGCACTGAGAAGGACCAGAATAAGCCCTTTGCTTTTTCGGAGCTCATATTTGAGATTCTCGCACTAAAGGCTATGACAAAAACTATAGGAGCAAACATCACAACCCAGTGAAGTGGTGTTTGGTACAATAGGGAAAGCATTGCCGGAGAGCTCGAAACAAAGAAAGCAGTTAGACCAGTTATCCCAAGAGCTGCAGCCATATAGTTGAAGACCTTCACCATGTACATTCTCAGCCCCTCATTTCTGTAGGCAGAATCCACTGAAGTAGAAGAATAACGGTTGATAAAACTCATATAAGCAAAATGCTACGAACAAACACTCACTGATTATACAACAGTTGGATCTATTATTACACCCCGTTTCTCCACGAATTAACGAATTTTCCACATTTTAGGAGCAACCAGAGTAATTTGGATTGTAGGGCCTCCCGAAAGAGGCCCTTATTGCATTCAAAGTACTCTCGAAGCCTGATTTCTTAAATGCGAATTGCATCCCAAGGACGGAACACAGGTTTTGTTCTTTTCTTCCTTCATTCCACTTTCTCTGAGCTTGTCAGTTATGCCATTTTCTCTGGTCAGAATAGATTTGATTTTATTATGATCTGTACAGGTACTAAATGCATATCTGTCTTTGTAGAGATTATCTTGTCCTTTGTTTTGTTCATCGTTCGCAAGATGTCTGCTAAAGCCTTTTTCAGGAAGGGCTTCTTTTGCGTTACCAAGTTTCACAATGTTATCTTGTAGCAAAAGATGTTTCTCGGAAAGTGCTTCTCTAATCGTGCTGAGTTCTCCAGTCTTACCTGGCGTTATAGGGCGTTTTTGAGAAAGTGCTTCCTTAATCGTGCTGAGTTCTCCAGTCTTACCTGGCGTTATAGGGCGTTTTTGAGAAAGTGCTTCCCTAATCGTGCTGAGTTCTCCAGTCTTACCTGGCGTTATAGGGCGTTTTTGAGAGAGTGCTTCCTTAATCGTGCTGAGTTCTCCAGTCTTACCTGGCGTTATAGGGCGTTTTTGAGAGAGTGCTTCCTTAATCGTGCTGAGTTCTCCAGTCTTACCTGGCGTTATAGGGCGTTTTTGAGAAAGTGCTTCCCTAATCGTGCTGAGTTCTCCAGTCTTACCTAGCGTTATAGGGCGTTTTTGAGAAAGTGCTTCTCTAATCGTGCTGAGTTCTCCAGTCTTACCTGGCGTTATAGGGCGTTTTTGAGAAAGTGCTTCCTTAATCGTGCTGAGTTCTCCAGTCTTACCTGGCGTTATAGGGCGTTTTTGAGAAAGTGCTTCCCTAATCGTGCTGAGTTCTCCAGTCTTACCTGGCGTTATAGGGCGTTTTTGAGAAAGTGCTTCCTTAATTTCGTTGAGTTCTCCAGCCTTAGCGGTTATCAGAGGGTGGTTTTGAGAAAGCGCTTCCTTAATTTTGCTGAGTTTTCCATTTTCGTTGTGCAAAGAAAAGCTCTGATCGAAATGTATCTCTTTATTTTTGGTAGACCGAGTGAAAATGGAACGTAAAATAGCATATCCTTGCGAGAATACTTTTGTGATTCTGTCCAGTATGCGCCGGAACCATGATTTATTCGGAACTGTCTTATGAGTTTCCTCTTCTTGAGGTACCGTTTTCCTGGTATTAGGTAGAGTTGCTGTGATTGTTTTGTGCTGCGTTTCACCAAAAGAAACATTAACCGTATGTTCCTTGAGACTTGCACTAGGTGTTGTTATAGAAGGTCTGTCTGGGGTTATTGCGCCATCTTCTAAATTAAAAGCGCCACTTCTTACATTGTCACTTCTTTTTACTTGCGCATATATTTTGCTTTTGTCATCACTTTCCTCTTTGTAAGGATGGAGTTCTAGAGATCCTTCTTTAGCAAACTCTCCCGAAAACCACCGTAAACTATCTGATGCTAGGTAAGCTTTTATAATATCGTCAAGGCTTTCGTAAATTACTTCTTCTTGATGCGTGGAGAGAGTTGATTGATTTGCTGCTTTTTTATGTAAACTGTCAATAGAATCAGTATGTTGATACTCATCTAATCCCGGTATAGGTTTTAGGTCCCATGGCTCACAGTAGATGGGTTCACTTTCTATATCTTCATGTTTGTCATTAGAGGTGGATGTAAATCCTTTTATCCCTGAAGGTGTATTCTCAACTTGTTCTTTGTTTACGTTTGTGGAGAAGGTATTCGATTTCTGTGTGTGAGCCTCTTTCTGTGTATCTGCTGAGGGAAAAGAATTCTGGTTTTGCAGTTTAGCAATTTCTCTTTCTGCAAAATCTTTGCTTTGTTCTCTTCCGGAAATGCTGTTTACATCTGTAGGGTAGACGGTCTTACCATCTTTGTTCCGTCCTAGATTGTATAATGTGTCAAAAATCTTTGGTAGAGCTGGACGTTTTATTATGGCCTCATTTTCTACACTACTTTTGCCACCTGGTAAGGTGAGGTTCTCTTGATCATTCTGTGGTCTTCCACTTGTGTGTTTCTGTTTAGATGTCTCACTTGTTTGTATGTTGTACTCCTTTTTTACTGGCTTGATAGATAAATGGAACGGATCACCGGTATTTCTCGACGCTTCGAACAGTGGTGGAAACATGTGAGCAGCAAACTCGTTCTCACTTTTAATTCCAACTGCAGTGTTTATCCCAAAGCTAAGTCCGCTTTTTGTTTCATTTTGCTTATCTACACTCAGAATTACTGAGTCAGGTATTGAAATATCATCAATTCCTGAATCGCCAATACTGCTTTTTGTGGAATGGTTTTCATTGTTTATAGGTGCAATCTCATCGTATACGCTAGTACTTAGGTCCGATGTGTCTATTTCCTCGTCAATAAAGGGGATTTTATTCGTATCCGCATATTTGTTTGGGATTGATGGTAAAGGGCGTTCTGTATATTTCTTCCAGAGCGGTGCTACAGATGTCGCTATCGCTAGTTTTTGTGTAACGAATGTTCCATCTTGTATTTGATTCGCTAATTTACCTCCAGCAATGGCAGGCTTGTACGTAATGAATGTATCTCCATTTACTAATTTACCTGCAGTAATGGCAGGCTTGTACATAACAAATTTCTCCTCTGGTATTTGATTTGCTAATTTGCCTCCAGCAATGTCAGGCTTGTACGTAATGAATGCCTCCTCTGGTATTTGATTTGGTAATTGGCTTGCGTTTGAGTTGGACTTTTGTTGAACAATTTTCTTCTGTGGTTTTTCCTTTGGTAGCTTGCTTACAGTAGTGTCAGAGTTCGCGGTGTGGATGCTTATCGAACCGAGTTTAACGAATTTCTTCTTGAATTTTTGCATACTCTAATAAGTAAGTAGTTTATATTCTAATATTCATATATTATCCTTAATAAATTCTTTTAATTCATTATTCCTAAATGAAAATTCAAACTAAAATCTAAGATTCTTATATTTTTAGGATGTCATTATGGGTAATTCGGTATTGCTGCGTGCTATGAAGGGCTGCATCTAAGTAAAAGAAAATCTTTACAAATCTAATCTTGCGGATTTGGAGGAGAGTGCTAAACTGGAGGAGCACGGTTGTTCTGAGTGTTTTATAAGTACGCTTTTGTTGCGTGCTCAGTGTTGTCGTGTTAGAGAGGTTTTGTATATGGCTAAAGTAGCAAGCAAGACGAACCCTGGGAGGCAAAAAGGCTCCAAGGCCACCAAGACCTATAATGGTAGGCCGGTGCAGCCTTCTCTCTATATCCATAGACATACCATGGGGAAAAATATTTCCTATATGGGTGCGGAGTATGAGAACGGTGATCCTGTCGAAAGTGATGATTCATCGGGTATGCCCGTAAGGTGGGATAGTATCTAGTAAGTTTATGCCGAATGTTACTATCAACGGTAAGAAGCTTGTGGTTGGGTCTGGGTGTACTGTCATCCAGGCCTGCCAAGTGGCTGGCGTTGAGGTACCCAGATTCTGCTACCATGAGCGTCTCAAGATAGCTGGGAATTGCCGAATGTGTCTTGTTGAAGTTGAAGGTGGTCCTCCGAAGCTAGTTGCTTCTTGTGCAACCCCGGTTGTTGAAAATATGGTTGTTCATACTGACACGCCAAAAATAAGAGCTGCGAGAGAGGGTGTTATGGAGTTTTTACTTGCTAATCATCCTTTGGATTGTCCTATATGCGACCAGGGTGGCGAGTGTGATCTCCAAGATCAGGCGATGCTCTATGGAAAAGGTGAGGGCAGGTTCTCTTATGCTAAAAGATCCGTACAGAAGAAGGATTTTGGACCATTGATCTCGACCGAGATGAATCGGTGCATACACTGTACACGTTGCATTCGTTTTCTCTCTGATGTTGCCGGTGTAGAAGAACTCGGAATGGTCAACAGAGGGGCTGATTCTGAGATAAGTACCTACATACAGAAATCTCTCTCATCTGAGCTTTCTGGCAACATAATAGACCTATGTCCTGTTGGAGCCCTCACATCGAAACCATATGCTTTTACAGCTCGTCCGTGGGAACTTACTAAAATCGAGAGCGTAGACGTTCTCGATGCAGTTGGAAGTAACATCAGAATTGATGTAAGAGGTCAAACGGTGATGCGTGTACTTCCAAGATTAAATGAAGAAATAAATGAGGAATGGCTCTCGGATAGGTCGCGTTTCTCATATGATGGCTTGAGAGTACAGAGGTTGGATAGGTGTTATGTGAGAGTGAATGGCAAGCTTCGTGAGTCTACATGGAAAAAAGCAATCTCCGAAATTGTTAAACAGATTGATCACGTAAATCGTGAAGAAATTGCTGCAGTTGCAGGAGATTTGGCTGATGTGGAGTCAGTCTTCCTCCTGAAGAGGATGCTCAATAAATTAGGGGTCTCCAAGACCGAATGCAGACAGGATGGGGCAAGTTATATGGTCTCAGAGCGCGATTTTTATATCTTTAATACAACTTTCGCTGGTATAGAAGAATCCGATTTCTGTTTTCTTGTTGGAGTAAATCTACGTATGGATGCTCCACTAATAGCTGCAAGAATTAGAAAAAGGTGGTTGTCTGGCAATTATACCGTAGTTGGTTTGGGAAGCGATGCAAGATATGCTTTTGATGTCTCAAGCATTGGTAATGATGTTGCCACACTTGTTGAAATAGCATCCGGCAGAAATCAGAAATTCAAGGACTTATTAGGTGGTTCGAGAAGGCCAATGATGATTATTGGTCCCGACGTTTTAAGCCGCACAGATGCGAACTATATAATTTCATTGCTTCGAGCAATTGCTGAGAGATTTGGATTTTTTCAAGAGAATTTTAATGGCTTCTCGGTATTACAGCGTCACTCTGGAACTGTTGGTGCACTAGACGTAGGATTTTATCACCAGGATGGTTTGAAAGGCGTTCTAGATAGTGGTACGAAGTTCGTTTATCTTTTGGGTGCTGATGATTGTGTTGATAGCATACCTGAAGGTGCGTTTGTTGTGTATCAAGGTCATCATGGTGATAGGGGTGCGTCTAGGGCTGATGTCATACTTCCTGGTTGTTCTTACGTAGAAAAAGATGCGATTTATGTCAATACCGAGGGAAGGGCGCAGCTCGCTTTTAGAGCTGTTTTTCCTCCTGGCGAGGCAAGGGATGATAGGGAAATTATAGCAGAACTCGCTCAGGTACTTGGTATTCCATTTGGCAATATCAGCTTACCGCTTATAAGAGCGAAATTAGAGAAGCTAGGACCGCATTTTAAGTGTCTTGGTGTATGTGTACCTAGTGGACCTTCTAGGTATGAGTTTATGGGTGAAGCGGTTTTTGCAGATGAAGTGATTTCATTCAAAAAAAGGAATTTCTATATGTCCAATGTGATCAGCAGAGCTTCTAGTACGATGGCAAAGTGTAGTGAGGAGTTTAATGATTTATCTTATTCTCTCTAAGCTTATCTGGATAGTACTACTTTCGATAGCATTGATACTTTGTGTCGCCTATCTGACATACGCAGAAAGAAAGGTAATAGCAGCGACGCAACTCCGTATTGGTCCTGATCTTGTGGGCCCTTTTGGGCTTCTTCAACCAATTGCTGATGCCATAAAGGTTCTGCTTAAAGAGATAATTATTCCGAATGCTGCTGGCCCAAAACTGTTTTTGTTTGCACCTGTGATCATATTTGTATTGGCATTGGTAGGATGGGCGGTTATACCTTTCGGGATATCAGAAATAGATGGTGTGAAAGTGCCAACTGTAATTGCAAATATTAATCTAGGTGTTATGTATCTTCTGGCCATTGCCGCGCTTGAGGTTTACGGAACAATCATTGCAGGCTGGGCGAGTAAGTCTAGTTATTCATTTTTGGGAGCACTCAGGTCGGCTTCTCAGATGATCTCATACGAGATTGTCATAGCGCCGGCAATTATGACGGTTATACTGCTTACAGGGTCGCTTAATTTGGCTGAGATAGTTGTAATAAAGCACAGTTTTCCATATTGGGTTGATATCCTTATGTTGCCGATAAGTTTTATCTTTTTTGTTTCAATTCTCGCAGAAACAAACAGACATCCTTTCGATTTACCCGAGGCAGAAGCCGAACTAGTTTCGGGATACAATGTGGAGTACTCGTCTATTCCTTTTGCACTTTTCTTTCTTGGAGAGTATGCAAATATGATACTGAGCAGTAGCATAATGGCGACACTGTTTTTGGGGGGATGGTATCCACCAATTGATTGGTGGGGTTTATCCATTGTTCCAGGTTTCATCTGGTTTGTTTTGAAGATTCTGTTCGTTTTATTTTGTTTTCTCATTGTCAGAGCGACACTCCCACGTTACAGATATGACCAGTTGATGAGATTGTGTTGGAAGGTATTTCTGCCAGTGACGCTACTCTGGGTAGTTGTTATAGGTGGGTTAGTAGCGTTTAATATTGTCTAACAAAGAGTCGTAGGACTCTATTTATGCTTTGGTAGTGGTTTTGCGATTGTTTAGGGTTCTGCTGTCTTTTACTTCCTGCTCTCCCCTTTTGGAAATGCGTGCTTGTGTGACTTTTCTGTTCTTGGCTGTGTTTTGTTTATCCGCCTGTACCCCGTTTTTGATAGGAACAACAGCTGCCACAGTTGCGGTAACCTCTATCCAGGATAGAGGAACTGGTGAGGTCAT
Source organism: Neorickettsia findlayensis (assembly GCF_009856525.1). Classification (NCBI taxonomy): domain Bacteria; kingdom Pseudomonadati; phylum Pseudomonadota; class Alphaproteobacteria; order Rickettsiales; family Anaplasmataceae; genus Neorickettsia; species Neorickettsia findlayensis. The sequence continues at coordinate 47,663 of NZ_CP047224.1, forward strand.
CGACGATAACGCTATTTTATCTAGAGTGTCTAGAGTTATTTCTAGCAAGGATTTTTGCAAAGATCTTGCTGTCTCAGTAAACGAGGGTAGTGTACTTATCTACGGTAGTGTGCGTAGTTCAATGGATAGAGTGGCAGCCAGCAAGCTTGTGTGGTCACAAGATGGAGTGCGTGAGGTAATAAATGAAATACGGGTACAGGATAGGGAAGAATCTTTTGCCAAGTCTGCGTGGATCGCGGCACAAATAAAGTTAGCTCTCCTACTGAAGAGTTCTGTGAAGTCTTTTAGTTATACCGTTGAGGTGGTAGACGGGACTGTGTATCTCCTCGGGATCGCGCAAAGCAAAGATGAATTTAATAGGGTTCATGACATTGCAAAACGTATTGAAGGTGTAAAGGAAGTTGTCAGCTACGTCAGACTCAAAAACAGTACTGGGACTCCTATTCAATTGCACAAACGCTAGAAGGGTGATATTCTTTTCCGGGTCCAGGTAAGGTTTCGGGCGAACCCGGTCAGGGCAGAAATGCAGCAGCCGTAACCTAGTACCTTAAGCTGGACCCATTTTTTCTTGCTGGTCTGGCCCCAGCATGTGTGCGGGGTTGACAATCCTGTCGAACTCCTCTTCGGAGAGCACTTTGAGTTCTATGGCTGCTTCCTTAAGTGTGCAGTCCTTTGAGTAGGCGAGTTTCGCAATTTTTGCTGCGTTGTCGTATCCAATTTCCTTGTTCAAAGCTGTAACTAGCATCAGCGACCCTTGTAACATGCTTTCTATCCGCTTTTTATTTGGCACTATTCCCATTACACATTTCTCACCGAAACTCATCATCCCATCTGAAAGTAAATCCATTGATTGTAGTAGATTGTATATAATCATTGGTTTGAATGTGTTGAGTTGCAGTTGGCCCCCAGCACCAGCTATGGTTATGGCCAAGTGATTCCCAATGACCTGTGCACAGACCATAGTTAAGGCTTCGCACTGAGTCGGATTTACTTTCCCAGGCATAATTGATGAGCCAGGTTCATTCATGGGTAATATAAGTTCCCCTATACCGCACCTTGGACCAGAACCGAGTAAGCGAATATCATTTGCTATTTTCATCAACGATACAGCTAACGTGTTCAAATTACCGCTTAACTCGACTAGTGCGTCGTGTGAGGCAAGCATCTCACACTTATTTTGTACAGGGATGAAGTCTATGGAAGTAATTCTTGAGATTTCAGCAACTATCTCATGATCGAAATTCTTTCTCGTGTTTAAACCAGTACCGACGGCAGTACCTCCTTGGGGTATTTCAAGGAGCCTAGATAAATTCTCATTCAAACGGGACGCACTTTTATTGAGTTGGTCACGAAAACATGAGAATTCCTGACTTAATGTAATAGGGACTGCATCCTGCATGTGAGTTCTCCCGATCTTCACTATATCAGAAAAACCTTTTATTTTTTCCGATAATACCCCAATAAGGTAGGAAAGCGAGGGGAGAAGTTTTTCGAGTATCTTCTTAACAGCTGCAATATGCATTGCAGAGGGAAAAGTGTCATTGGATGACTGCGCCATATTAACATGGTCATTTGGATGGACCGGAGTTTTGCTGCCAACCACACCATCAAGTTTTTCTATAGCTCGATTAGAGATAACTTCATTAACATTCATGTTAGTCTGAGTTCCAGATCCTGTCTGCCAGACCGAAAGCTGAAACTGATCATCTAATTTTCCATCGATGATCTCATAACATGCTTCTTCAATTGCCCCAAGGTGGGCTTTTAACAATGCACCCGCTTTCACATTTGTACGCGCCGCAGCGAGCTTAATTACTGCGATTGCCTTTATTACTTCCATAGGAACTTTTTCTGTCCCTATTTTGAAATTTTCTATTGCTCTTTGAGTTTGTGCACCCCAATATTTATCTCGTGGAACTTTTATCGATCCGATAGAATCAGTTTCAATTCTGTAATCCATGTTCTGTAAGTGGAACCCAAACACACCAGCATAGAGTGATTATAGTCCTTCAAGCGGGGTTCAGCTAGAGTTTGTTCAAGAAGAAGGTTCACAAAATTCTTCCTCTGGCATTTAATTTGGTAATTTGCCCGTAATAATTCCAGACTTTTGCGTAATAAAGTGAGGAACTTTCACAGGGCATGGAGCGCAAAGGAAGTAATAACTGCAGGCAAGCCTTCTATTTCGAGGAGGCAAGACCACAGTTATCACGAGTGGCAAAAGGCAAGATACTTATCGAATAAAGGTAGAATTAGCTAAATTCTATTCTTTATCGATAAAACTTCTTCACGTCTAGAAAAACCGCTTCCTACCAACAGGGGAACCTTCACCAGAGTTGGATCTATCATTGAAAACCCTTTCATTACCACCAGACCGGTGATCCTTACTATTTTTTCTAGGAGGAGCTCCAAAACGCTTCTTAGGCGAGGGGCCACTTCCACTGCCTACTCTATCCTCATCAATGCGCATAGTCAGTTTAATTTTTCCATCTGGGCCTATATCCTTGATCCGGACTGTAACTGGCTGTCCTTCAGTATGGTCCGCACGTATATCATTAACTCTGCTCCTACTAATTTCGCTAATATGGACCAATCCTTCCTGCTTATTTGGGAGGGCAACAAACAACCCGAAGTCAACTATGCTCACTATTTTTCCTTCATATAGTTCGCCAATTTTGAGCTGTGAAACACTCACATTCAAATCAGAAGCGCCTGAAGCTATATCAACCCTACTCTTTGCTTCCATCAATGCTTCTTCAGTTTCAGCCATGATATAAACATAGTTATTTTGGTCTATATCAATCTTTGTGGAGGTATCAGAGGAAATTCCCCTAATAGTTTTTCCGCCACTGCCTATCACCTTATGTACAACATCTTTATCAATCTTGTAACATAATATCTTAGGCGCCGAGTCTTTGAGATTTTTCCTTGGCTCAGCAATTACATTCTCCATCTTTGCAAGAATGTGTAACCTTCCAGTTAATGCTTGATTCAATGCATCTCTAATTGTCGATATGCTTATGCCGCGCACTTTCATATCCATCTGAAGCGCGACAATACCACTTCGTGTACCCGCAACTTTGAAATCCATGTCTCCAAGCATATCTTCATCACCTGAGATATCACTTAGAATTGCAGACTTCGTTCCATCAGTCATTAAGCCCATAGCTATTCCGGCTACGTGCTTTGTAACGGGAACTCCCGTATCCATGAGAGCCAAAGACGACCCACATACCGTCGCCATAGAAGAGGAGCCATCAGATTCTGTAATTTCAGAGACCAAACGCAAGGTATAAGGGAAAACGTCCTTACCCGGTAGTATGGCCTTCACTGCTTTTAAAGCCAAGCGTCCATGACCGATCTCTCGTCTTCCAGGTGCGCGCAGAGCACCAACTTCACCAACCGCATACGGCAAAAAGTTGTAGTGCAAAAGCACGGACTCTCTCCTTTCACCATCGATGTCATCCATAACCTGCTCGTCTTGATAAGATCCCAACGTAGCTACAACCAGACTCTGCGTTCCACCACGAGTAAACAGAGCAGAACCGTGAGTGCCAGGGAGATAATCCAGAGCAATACTGATCGGACGTATTTCCGTCAAACCTCTTCCATCCGGTCTTATACCGTTCTCCAAAACGTTTTTCCTTACAATTTCTTTTTCGAGCTTTTTAATGAAGAATAAAATCTCGGATTCAGCATACCCATCAGCTGATAACTCAGCAAAGGTATCCATGTAGACCTGGCTAAGTCTGTTATGTCGCTCCTCTTTATTATTTATTTTCTCATTATAGACGTTCTCTAATTGTGCACTACAGAGCAAACGCACTTTCTCATAGAGCTCTTTATTATCATAGAGCACACCTACTGATTTTACTGTGCCAACACCTCTAACAAACTCGTTGATAAAGGAAAAAATCGGCTTTGCACTTTTCAGCGCTTCTGAAAGGGCACTGACAACTTCCTCTTCAGAGGATTCATTCGCTTCGGCTTCCACCATCACAATCGATTCCTCTGTACAAGCAACAAATACTCCAAGCCCATCTTCTGTTTCCGTAATCTCGTTACATGTTATTTCTGTCCCACGCCTGTTAACATCAACCCCAACAACAGGGCCGCTAAACGGAATTCCAGAAAGCTGCAATGCAACAGAGGCCGCAATCAGAGCCGGTACCTCAGGTAGAACTCTTTTATTGCCATGTGCGAGAAGTTTGCACACTATATTAACTTCATTAACGAGGTTTTCCTGTATAAGGGGCCTCACAGCCCTATCAACCACTCTAGAAGCCAAGACCTCTCTCTCCGAGAGTTTGCCTTCCCGTTTAAAAAAACCGTTCGGTATACGCCCGAGAGCATACGATTTAGCCAAGAAGTTCGTCACAAGTGCTAGACCCGACAAGTCGGAAGTCTTTTTAGAAGCTGCACTATCCTTCTGAAGAGTTACTACGGCCAGCACAACGGTCCCGCCATACGAAACGCAGGCAGCACCAGCAGCCTGACGCGCAACCTCACCGGTTTTTATATGTAAACTCTTACCTTCCCATTCTATGGAGGATTCTTTTATCTCAAACATTATCTACTTTCTTATATCAAGCATTTCCATTAAATTCTTACACCCTTGACGATCATTCTTTGCTAGATAATTGAGCAGCTTACGTCTCTTACTTATGATCTTAAGCAAACCCAATCTAGACGAGTAATCTTTTTTGAATCCCTGTAAATGCCTGGTCAAGTTATTTATACGCCTAGTAAAGAGCGCAACCTGCACAAAAGCAGATCCCGTGTCATTATCCGCCGTCCTAAATTTTTTTATTACCTCAGCTTTTTCATTAACCATAATCTATAAAAAGACACACAAAAATCAAGCTCTACCAAAAGTCTCCCTCAGAAAACCGCGAAGGTCGAAGGCCATTGTAATACGAATAATCATAAAGATCTACTATGACACTTTTGCGCTTATATCAACTCGTAGTACATCCCGATCACTGTTTGTACACGTCTTGTGATTACACACACAAAGGTCACACTTGGTATATTAATTTGCTTCACTAGCACCAAAGACCCGCTCAAACATGTGATCTAAATGCCTGAGATAATTCTCATAGCAAAAGAGTTTATCAACTTCCTGGAGCGTCACACGTTTATCCATCTTTATGTTCTCCATAAAAGACGTGCTTGTGTCAGTCCAGCTTCTCATCGCGTTTTCTTGCACTATGCGGTAAGCTTCTTCTCGTGTCTTCCCAGATTCTATAAGTGCCAGAAGGATCTTTTGCGAGAAAATTAGTCCACCTAGAAGCTCTAGATTCTTTTCAATATTCTTCTCAAAAATCACTAACTCTCTTATCACAGTGGAAAGTCTTTCCAATGCAAAGTCCAGCGTAATACAAGCTGTAGGAGCACACACTCTCTCAACTGAGGAATGCGAAATATCCCTTTCGTGCCACAGAGTAACATTTTCAAGAAACGGAATAACTGTGCTCCTTACGATACGAGCTAAGCCAGTAAGGTTTTCGCTCAAAATTGGGTTTTTTTTGTGAGGCATCGCTGAACTCCCCTTCTGACCTGGCGAGAAATACTCTGAGCACTCCAACACCTCACTTCTTTGAAGATGTCTAATTTCTGTTGCAATGTTCTCTACTGAGGAAGCAATAAGAGCAAGAGTACCAAAAAAGACAGCATGCCTATCACGCGGTATCACTTGCGTTGCTAATGATTCCGGTTCAAGGTCGAGCTTTTCTGCAACATACTCCTGGACAAATGGATCGATATTACCGAACTGGCCTACGGCACCAGAAATCTTACATACAGAAACCTCTTTTATTGCTTGTGAAAGTCTTAGCCGATTTCGTTTGAACTCTTGATAGAATCGAGCAAATTTAAGCCCAAGAGTAATGGGTTCAGCATGAATTCCGTGCGTCCTGGCGACACAGATAGTATTTTTGTGTTCGAGGGCTCTTTCCTTAAGCGCTTCAATGACCTTATCCAAACCTTCTAAGAGTAAAATTCCCGCACGACGAAGTTGAAGCGAAAAAGCAGTATCTATTACGTCTGAGCTAGTCATGCCCATGTGTATATATCTTGCATCAGGGCCAACGAACTCCGCCACACTTGTTAGAAAGGCTATAACATCATGTTTAACCTCTCGTTCAATGGATTCGATCCTTTCTATACTAAAGGCTGCTTTTTCCAAAATAGTACTCAAAGTTGCTCTAGATATATTACCAAGCTGAGCTTGCGCCTCACATGCAAGAAGCTCAATCTCTAACCATAAAGAGAACTTAAAATCATCCTTCCAGATCGACGCAGCTACCTCTCTGCTGTACCTGGGAATCATAGCTCAAGTGTTTATGACGTACCTGTAGTGCTTCCGTCAGCGTCTCTTCTAGAGGCGTCCAAAATGTGGATCCTGAGAGAACACTCGACTTTGGAATGTAAAAAAATCTTCACTTCATGCTCTCCAAGGGTTTTTATCGGTGCTGCAAGAACAACATTCTTAGCAGTAACTTCTACTCCTCTTTTGGAAAGCTCCGCAACAACCTGTTTAGCATTTATTGCCCCGAAAAGGACACCGCGCTCTGCTTGAGCATATATAGGAAGAACGTCAATCTCTGCAAAGGATTTTGCCAACTCCGAAGCAGCCTCTAGCTCCGCAGCTTGTTGGGCTGCTAACTTTTCCTTACTGCTCTCCAGAATTGCCAAATTTGCCTTGGTTGCGCGCACCGCTTTACCAGAAGGAATGAGATAGTTTCTAGCAAAGCCCTTCTTAACCTTGAGGACATCACCCACGTTTCCAAGTTTACGTGCTGTTTCTTTTAAAATAACCAACATACACCCTACGCTTTATTTGTGGCGGTCACAATACGGAACAAGTGCAAGAAACTTCATCTTCCGAACCTCCTTCGCCATCTTCCGCTGCTTCTTCGCACTCAAACCAGTGGCCCTTCTCGACAAGACACGCCCGACTGAGGTCATGAAACGCTTAATGAGCGCCACATTCTTGTAATCAAAATCCTCGATCTTCAAATCAAGCTCAACCTGAGACTCAACGTCCACCGGAGATGCCTGAGTTTTTTTAACTTCTTCTATACTCCCCATACTACCTACGAATTACTGCTGATATTGTGGCAGTTTAAGCGATATAACCCCATCAGGTACCTTGAACTCCCTCTTTCTTTGTAGCAAATAACGTAACACAAGATCATTATATTTCAATTTTGCCTCAAATTTCTGAAGTGCTATCGGCTCAGCAGAAATAATGAACATGAAATAATTTGCCTTCGTGTGGTTCTTTATCTTATATGCAAGAGCAAGAGATCCCCAGTTTTCCTGACGCAGAACTTTGATATTGTTCTCAGCGAAGGCGGCATTGAAGTTATCCATGAGATTGGACACACCTCCCTCAGAAAGGGAACTACTTGCAAGGAACACGCACTCATAAATGTGAGAAGGCATGTGACTAAGTGGCTACACGATAAAGGGCGAATTCTAACAGGAAAATTTTAGCTTGACAAGTGTACCGTGAATGGACTTATAATCTCGTCTGTTTGTGTCGGTACTCTACTGTGCGAACTGGCTCAGTTTTTCTGGAATGCGAGTATCGCTCCGGTTTTTGCATTAGAGTGAAGACTGGTGTGTTAGAGTGTCTTTTTGGTTTGAATGGCGCGGATTTTTCTATATCTATTTTTGCTGTTCCTCTGTACTGGTTTTTCTGATGCTAGGGAGTATGTGAGGGTTGTAGGTTCGAGTACTGTCTTTCCCTTCATGAGTGCGATTTCTGAGGAGTTTGCTAAGACCTATAGGGTTAAGACTCCTATAGTCGAGTCCACTGGGACTAGTGCTGGATTTAAGCTCTTTTGTATGGGTGTGGGTGATGCTCATCCAGATATAGTTGTGTCCTCACGCAGGATAAATGAAGTGGAGTTGGCACTGTGCAAGGTGTACTCAATTGACAGCGGAGATATAATGGAAATTGAGCTCGGTAGAGATGCTCTTGTTGTTGCAAGTAGTAGTGGTGGTGGTCTTGATTACGAATTCTCCATTCGTGACATTTTTGAGGCCATCTCTTTTTACGTACCGGAGGGGGTCAGGCTCGTTAAAAATCACAACAAGCGATGGGGTAACATAGACGATAGTAAATTCTATGATTCTGAGATTAAGATTTATGGTCCTACAAGGAATACTGGTACGTTCGAGTCAGTAAAAAAAATGATCTTACTCAGTCAGTGTCTAAATGAACCTGCTTTCAATTTAGCGTATGGGCCGGAAAAATTGAGAAAGATATGTTCAGTCGTTCGAGATGATGGTGTGTATGTAGAAGTCAGTAACAATGAAAACTTGATGGTCCAAAAGCTTGCACGTAATCCCAATGCGTTTGGTCTTCTGAGTTATAGTTTTTTCATAAGGAATTCCGATGCACTAACGGCGCATTCTGTGAATGGCGTGCGACCAACTTATGAAAGTATAATGAGTGGTCAATACGATTTTGTTCGTCCGGTGTACTTGTACGTAAAACTTACGCATTTTGGTCTTGTTCGTGGGCTTAGGGATCTGCTTAATGAAGTTCTTAGTGAGAATGCACTAGGAACATACGGCTACCTAAGGGCTATTGGTATGGTTCCGATGCCAAATCAGGAACTAGATGCCATTAGAGAAAAGGTTGCATCTTTATCTTCTTGAGTTGTTTGTGAAGCGGTTTTTGCACGTGGCTTTGATCACGTTCGCTATTTTTGTAGCAGATGTTGCAGTGGAGATTTATGTGCCTGCGCTGCCAAGCATTGGTCTTTTTTTTTCAGCCACGGCAGCAGCTGTAAAGGCGAGTGTAAGTGGTAATATACTGGGTCTAGCTCTTTCAAGCCTTTTTTGGGGTACGCTTTCTGATTTATGGGGAAGAAAACCTGCTTTGCTTTTAGGATCATCGGTTTTTATTGTCTCTAGTATTCTTTGTACTTTTTCCACTTCGATTGATGCATTGGTTTTCTTCAGGTTCCTACAAGGTATCGGACAAGGTGTTGCGGTGGTTGTCGGTTTTGCTAGTGTTAAAGATTTCTACTCTGGTGAAAAATGTGCACAAGTTATTTCTAAATTATCCTCTGTGGTTGCAATTTCTCCTACATTTGCGCCTATTCTAGGTACCGTTATCCTCTTTTATTTCAGTTGGCACTACACTTTTTTGTTTCTTGCCTTGTTGGAGTCGGTGTGTCTCCTGCTATTAATTTTCTTCTTTCAGGAGACGTTGAAGGAGAGAAATCCTGCTTCACTAAAAAGTCTTTTTAACTCTTACATTCGAATAGCGACCAACAAGAGTTACGTCCTTTATTCTGCTGTGACAGTTATTACTTTTATGTGGCTCTGGAATGTTATCAGTTCTTCTCCTTTTTTATTGCTCGAAGATATGGGCGTCACAATCGGCGAGTATGGGTATCTAGTCGCAATTAACGTAATGGGTTTCTTACTAGGGACAATCTTGAATAACAGATATATTACGAGGGTAGGTCTAAAGAAGTTGGTAGCATTTGGGTTGATTCTTCCTCTGTTTAGTGAAGTGGTGCTTATTATTCTCCACTATACTGTTGGGTTTTCGCCGCTCGTACTTGAATGTATATGGTTTTTCAGTGCTATGGGACTCGCGTTCGTAATTGGGAATTCAACGACGCTTGCTCTTGAACAAGTTGATGAATCTGACAATGGCAAGGCTACAGCACTTTTAGTGTGTTCCGAGATGGTACTTGGTGCATTGAGTGTCTACCTAAATGCACCTTTTTATGACGGGACAATAGTTCCACTGTCGTTATTTACAATTGTTTCAGTTCTTGCAAGTATGCTAGTTTTCTACTACGCAGTGAAGGATCCCACTATAAAACCAGTTGGATAGGTATTGAGTTGATTCTTATTCGTGCGTTAGTTTTGTTTTTTCAGGTTTCTTTTACGTGTCTTATGTTTGTACTCATGGTATGCAATGTAGATGGTGCTACACAAGATTGTTGTTGCTCCAAAAGATGTTTTAAATGATATACTTTCTGAAAAGCCGTAGTATCCTATTGCCGTGGAAACAATTAGTACAAGAAAATAAAAGGGCATGACGAGAGCAAGTTCGTTTGTATACATGATTGCTCCAATTCCGCTGACAAAGTAAACAGAAACAACTAATCCAAAGTAGTAAACATCTTCCCAGAATAGTTCTGGGATGCCTGTAAAATTTCTATAAGCTGCTAAGAGTCCAGAAAATAACGTAATAAAAAACATGATGAAGAATGATTGAGTCACTATGGACTCTGTTTTTCCGTACTTTGCCGTAGCCAAATCGTAAAGTACCCACAAAGAAGTCGCGAGAATTGCAAAAAAAGAGTAGTAATTGAAGCTGTAATAGTTGGGATTGACTATGATTATTGCTCCTATGAAGGCTATCACTAGTGAAATAGCTTTACTCACACCGATTTTTTCATGTAGGATGATGCATGATGCAAAACTGCAAAGAAGAGGATACAAGAGGGTTATTGCTGAAACCTGCGCGAATTCCATATTGTTGTATGCGTAGATGAGCAACAGCTGTGCAGAGACAGTAAGAGATGCTCGCAGCATGTATGATTTCCATAAAGTACTTCGCCTGATTTCTCTGTTTTTGTAGACTGCAAATGGAATGATAAAAATAAAGCCACTTGCGTTGAGGAAAAAAGCGAGTACAAGTCTATCCATTTGTGTTCCCAAAATTCTGTACGATGCGCACATTAATGCAGCAGAAAACACGTGCACAAGCATCCATAATATTGCTTTTAAATTATTATTGGGGCTCATAAACAAGTTATCTTCGACGTATGTCTGTCAACACAGAAGAACCTTCACTTGAGCTTTTGTAGAATGCAGCCATTAATTTCTCGCACTTATTCAAGCTTTTTCGTCTTTATCTAAAATAAAGGATCTGCAGTTGGGGCATTTTATATGAAAAACAAGAGATTCGTATTGGGAATTCTCTATAAAATATCATTCGGGCTACGCAAAGGGGACATTTAACATTACTGTATTAACTATCTATTGCGTTATCATCTGTGTCGTACCTCACAGTCTTTAGTTAAAAGTTTTATTTACAGTTTTTCGATTATCAATATGAAAAAGGTCTTTATTTTTTGCATTTTAATCTCTTTCTTTTTGGGTTGTTGGCAAGTGAAAAGGTTTCTTTTTAAACGTATGGCGTATGAAAATATTACGGGATGCCATATTAGCACCTTAAACGATCCACGCGAATACTGTAATTTTGTTGGTAAGCTTAGTTTCTATGAATGTGATGATATTTACCTTTACTATAGAGATTCCATGCATTTCAATATACTCGTTCCATTTGTTACTGAGGGGAAAGTTGTCCTAGTGAATGTGGGTTATGTGAGAAAAGAAGAAAAAGATAGGGCGAGGGAGATTGTTCTCCAGATCTTAAAATCTCAAAAAAAGTTTGGCTTTAAAGGTTACTTACTCCCAGTAAAAGGATCTAGCATTCCTCTTATCAGAAACGACGTTACTAATTTAGAGTTTTATTCTCTGGATATGGAAGAAATTGGATCGAATTTTAAGCTGCCAGTTTTGAAATATATTCTGTATTCAACTTCAAATGATTTCATCGAGATCTATCCTAAGATGATTTTGTCACTGCAGAAGCCGCAGCTGAAAATAATGATGCACTTTTGGTATGCGTTCATGTGGTATGCAGTTGCATCTATCGGACTGGTTTACTATTTCTTGGGCTCGAGAAAGAAAACACAGGCCTCGCCTTTTAGTAAATAACGGTATTTGTTTTCCATTCTTTTGGCAGATATCAGCAAAAACCCACACAGGCTGATTTTTTTGTAGATCCTACTTAGGAGCACAAGCTTTTCTAGTTGTTAACTTTTTTATCCATAAAGAGAAAAAACTCTTCGTTATTTTTCGTTCTTTGTAGCTTATCTATTATGAACTCGATCGCATCAGCGTCCGTCATCTGGTTGAGAATTCGTCTCAAAACCCAAACTTTGTTCAGAACGGAACGTTCTAGAAGGAGTTCTTCCTTTCTTGTTCCTGACTTAGTTATATCGATCGCGGGGAACAGACGCTTTTCTGCAAGCTTTCTGTCAAGAATTATCTCGGAGTTACCGGTACCCTTAAACTCTTCATAAATGAGTTCATCCATTCTTGAGCCAGTATCTACAAGTGCTGTTCCAATAATAGTCAAAGAACCACCACCTTCAATATTTCGTGCTGCCCCAAAGAGACGCTTTGCTTTCTGAAGGGCATTAGAATCCACACCACCACTCAAAAGTTTACCAGAAGACGGAACAACTGAATTGTACGCCCTAGCCAAACGAGTAATCGAATCAAGTAAAATAACGACGTGTTTTCCCTGTTCGACTAGTCTTTTTGCTTTTTCGATCGCAAATTCAGCAACATATACGTGTTTATCTGCTGGTTCATCGAATGTTGAGCTCACCACCTCTGCATTCACTGACCTACGCATATCAGTGACCTCTTCTGGTCGCTCATCGATGAGAAGGATGATCAAGTGTATATCAGGATAGTTCGCGGAAATAGAGTGCGCAATGTTTTGCAGTAGAATGGTCTTACCAGTTTTTGGTTGTGCAACTATCAATGCCCTTTGTCCTCTTCCGAGTGGAGCAACGATATCAATAATTCTGCCGCTTAAGTCACAGTTTTTTGAGTCTAAAGGCCGTGCAGACTTTTCGCACTCAAGCTTTATCTGAGTGTCGGGATAAAGAGGAACCAAGCTCTCGAAAGCAACGTACCTTCTAGCAGCAGACGCTGGGCTATTGTTGATTTCCAATGCTTTAGAAAGTGCAAAATATCTTTCGCCCTTTTTTGGAGCTCGCACTTCACCATAGATCAGATCGCCTGTCCTAATACCGAGTCTTCGTACCTGTCCTGGTGAGATATAAATGTCATCTTGGTTCGCAAGATAGTTGTATGCTGAAGACCGCATGAAGGCAAAACCCTCGTTTAGGACCTCAGCTACGCCGGAACTCATTATAACCTTTTCAGCTTGGCTGTCTGCGCCTCCGCTCTGTGCGATAAGGATTATCAGATCCTGCTTTGACATCCCAGCTAGATTCTGCAAATTTAGTGACTCTGCCATTGTTAAGAGTTCCCGTGCACTCTTTGAGCGTAAGTCAGACAAATCAATGAGCTTTTCATGGTCACCGATTGCATCATGCTCACGTCGTGTTTCTGTTGTTACAGGTTTTTTTATTTCTTCAGCTTTACAGGGTTCAGCTTTCTTTACGAGCTTCAAAGTATTTCTTTTTGTTGGTGGATTGCTTTTATGTTTTTCTACCGGCGGTGTTTCTCCCGCTAGTGATTCGCTTACGGCAGAATGGTGTAAATCTTTCAGTAGTGTCATGGGTCGACCTAATAGTGTAAGTGCTGCAAAAAAAACAAGGTGAATTGCGATTCAAAGAAAAAATAGAGAAGAGAAAGAACTCGGCCAAACCTAAACATTTGCAAAGCGACACAAGGCCGGCCCAACTAAAGGGACTGACTAACATGTTTTTCATCTGTAGTCAATAAACACAGCAAGCCCACTGGGCGCTACTGATCCCAAACATACACTTAGGCGCAGATAACTATCTAGTAAGAGCTAATTCAGATCCTAAGTTTACGCTTTTCTATCTTCTATTTCAAGAACCTAGAAGCCTAAACAACAGAAGTGGATTATGATAAAGGGAACTCTAACGCAAATAAGTTAATATTATCTTCCAGTAGGTACAATTTTTGTTTACAGAAATTCATACAATTTCAATTCAAGGAATTAATTTAGTTAAAATAGGAGTTCAGGTTGCCATATCACCTGGATTGCCGTGTTTTAATATTGTTGGGTTACCTGATAAAGCAGTCAGTGAGTCCAAGGAAAGGGTCAGGGCAGCACTACTGCATATAGGTTTGCTCTTACCTAAAAAGAGAATAACAGTGAACCTTTCCCCGGCAGGTTTGACAAAAGTAGGTACACATTATGATCTTCCAATAGCACTTGGTGTAATTCAGTTGTTGGATAGCAATTTTATCAATAGTGATTTTTCAGAATTTGTCGTACTTGGTGAACTTTCCCTTGACGCTTCGGTAAAGGGTGTTGTAGGAGTCCTTCCAGCAGCTGTTTATGCTAAAGAACGTAATCTATGGCTAGTTTGTCCATGGGAAAATAGGATAGAAGCACGTATCTCAAAGAATAAGAAGCTTTTACCGATTTCTTCACTGAATGAGTTGATATCGTTTCTAACGGGAAAATCTACACCTAGGAAGATCTGTGATGCTTTTGTGCTCGAAGAAGATTCTTATCCAGATATGAAGGATGTCAAGGGGCAAAAAATCGCAAAGCGTGCAGTTGAAATAGCTGCTGCAGGTGGGCATCACCTCCTTATGCGCGGACCTCCAGGTACTGGTAAATCAATGCTTGCTAAGAGAATTGTTGGCATCATGCCACCCCTCTTGCCCAAGGAGATCATGGAAGTGAATACAATTATCAGTGTTTCTGGGGAGTTCACAAATAAGATTTATAGAAAACGTCCTTTTCGAGAGCCACATCAATCGGCTTCAGTTGCAGCAATGATTGGTGGTGGTGCAATACCAAGACCAGGTGAAGTGACTCTTGCACACAACGGAGTGCTTTTTCTTGATGAAATGGCTGAATTTTCTAGTCATTTGCTGGATACGCTCAGACAGGTACTGGAGACAGGTGAGGTAACAATATCCCGCGCAAATATGAAATTGACTTATCCTGCATCTTTTCAGTTAATAGGGGCTATGAATCCTTGCAGATGTGGCTATTTGGGTTATCTTCCGGAAAAGGAGTGTAAAAACTCAAAGAAATGCGGATTGGACTATATGAAAACGATCTCAGGTCCTATTCTTGATAGAATAGACATCTTCGTGAATATGGAACCGATAAACAGGAGTCAGTTTTTCGAGTCACAGGATGAAGAAGCATCCGCTTTGATCAGAAAGAGAGTCGTTGCTGCACGAAACAAGCAATACGAAAGGTACAAGAAAATGAAGTTCAATTTGAACTGTCACATGGATAATCGTGCGCTTGCCGAATATGTTTCACTTGATAATGAAACAAAGGAATTCCTGAAGGTTACTTTCGAGAAGGGTTACATTTCCCTACGTGGTCATGACCGTATACTGAAGGTGGCACGCACGATTGCTGACCTTGATGGTTCAGATGAAGTGAAAAAAGCTCACCTGACAGAAGCACTCTACTACAGAATGAGTTGAAATTAAAACTTCTGGGTTCTGGGTTGTGGGTTGTATTTTTATAAGTTTATACTAGTATGAACATATTACTTTTATAAAGAATGTTGTGCACGTTAGATGCTTTGTTTTTCTGCAACCATTGTATTTAGTGGCGTTTAGGCGGACTGCCCTGGTGAGTTGTGTTGGTTTTTAAACTAAAGTTGCTAAGGAGTGTACAAGAATGAGTAATAGCTCAAGTGTAGTCTCGCGTTATTTAGAGATGTGCATGGAAAGAGACATGCAAAAGCATAAAAGGACTGCAATTGTTTCGCTTTTCTTTTTTTTGCTGAGCTCTGTAACCATCCTTGCTGTTCAAATGGCGATAAGAATACCTTGGAAGCCTGATTGGCGGATAACAAAGAGCTGGTGGTGTTTTCTATACCTAAGTGTTCCGGCTATTGTATGGTGTGGTTCTCTGTGTGGAGTGATAAGTGTACTGATCTCGGATGTACACGAAAAACGGGCTACTAGTGATGTAGCTGATGCAATTCGGAAGTATCTAGGCATTTCTTCTTTGTTGCTGATTGCTGTCCTTCCTTTAGTGCTTATTCCACTTGGAGCGGTCTTGGATCATAAGAAAAACTTATCTTTGACTCAAACGCAAGTGCTAGCTGGTATAGAGTGTGCGCTTTTGGGTCTCTTCTTTTTGGCCTTCTCATCATTGGTGGTTATTTGCTTGTTGAGTGGACTCTCGTATAAGACCAACTCCTTCCAGATTAACGTTCGTGCCCCATCAACATTAGGTGTTGAACCTGCTGCATCTCCTCCTGCTGCACTAACCGAGAGGGCTATAGATAATCGCAGATCTTGATGGTTTAGGTGAGGTAAAAAAGCTCACCTAACAGAACCGATTTTTTTCAGAACAAATTGTAACTAATGTACTGAAATCGAGTGTTTAGAAATGTTTTTATAGGCCAGTTATACCGATACTAGGTATTGAAGCTGGGTTTGCGAATAAGTAAATTATTTTACAGGTACAGTGTTTTTCGTGTACAGTGAGTGATGTGGGATCTCATATCTGCAGTGTTTTAGATTGCAGTACAAGTACTGCTGACGCTTGTGTTAGTATCATGGTCGGCAATAGTGCGAGGAGTTAAAAAATATGAAACCTAAGAGAAAACAGGATCAAGTCCTTTCAGCGGCTGAAAATCGTATAGGCGCTTTGATTTTATTTGTATTAGCTCTGGTTATTCTTGCTGTTCAAATGGCGAAAAGGATACCTTGGAGGTCTAACTCAGAAGTAACAAAGAGCTGGTGGTGTTTGGTATACCTTCAGTTGGTTATTGCTGGCTTTATTATGGTGTTGATATCTTGGATGGGTCTCATACTGACGATGTCTGCATTTTCAGCAGAACCTGATGCTCATAAGGATAAAGCAGTTTCTGATGATCAAAATCGCAAGAGGAAGGCGAGTAATATGGTTTGTTATGTATTGGCATTTGTTATGCTCCTTGTTCTTCCTGTGGCACTTAGTGTCGTTACAGCATTCTTGGACCACAGAGGGAGCTTGTCTTTGACTGAAAAAAGAGTGCTTGCAGGTGTGGAAACTGTACTTTTGGCATTAATTTTGCTTAGCCCAGTAATGCTATGTTTTTGTTATTCAATGTCTTTAGTACGCTGTCCTCCTGCTGAACCAGAGCCATCTTGTGATGACGGTATGCGTATGCTAGCTCATACTGCTACAGTATTAGATGCTACATCGTATCCATGCTGTACTGAGTATGTGTCTCTGCCGGATGAGATTGCTGCAGCATTAGGTGTTGAACTTGCTGCATCTCCTCCTGCTGCACTAACCGAGATTGGAGCAACTCTTGGCAATGGGACCGAGAGGGCTATAGATAATCGCAGATCTTGATGGTTTAGGTGAGGTAAAAAAGCTCACCTAACAGAACCGATTTTTTTCAGAACAAATTGTAACTAATGCACTGAAATCGGGTGTTTAGAAATGTTTTTATAGGCCAGTTATACCGATACTAGGTATTGAAACTGGGTTTACAAGTGAGTAACTTGTTTTGCAAGTGTAGTGTTTTCAGTGTAAAGTGAGTGATGTGGATCTTATATCTGCAGTGTTTTAGATCGTAGTACAAATGCTGCTGACGCTTGTGTTAGTATCATGGTCGGCAATAGTTCGAGGAGTTAAAAAATATGGAACCTGAGAGAGTACAGAATCAACAGGCTGTAGGGCCTGCAGAAGAAGGTCAACCGCTTGAAGGACCTGAAGGAGCACAAGATCAAGCACTTGTGGAACCTGAGGAAGAACAGAATCAACAGGCTGTAGGGCCTGCAGAAGAAGGTCAACCGCTTGAAGGACCTGAAGGAGCACAAGATCAAGCACTTGTGGAACCTGAGGAAGAACAGAATCAACAGGCTGTAGGGCCTGCAGAAGAAGGTCAACCGCTTGAAGGACCTGAAGGAGCACAAGATCAAGCGCTTGTGGAGCCTGAGGAAGAACAGAATCAACAGGCTGTAGGGCCTGCAGAAGAAGGTCAACCGCTTGAAGGACCTGAAGGAGCACAAGATCAAGCGCTTGTGGAGCCTGAGGAAGAACAGAATCAACAGGCTGTAGGGCCTGCAGAAGAAGGTCAACCGCTTGAAGGACCTGAAGGAGCACAAGATCAAGCGCTTGTGGAGCCTGAGGAAGAACAGAATCAACAGGCTGTAGGGCCTGCAGAAGAAGGTCAACCGCTTGAAGGACCTGAAGGAGCACAAGATCAAGCGCTTGTGGAGCCTGAGGAAGAACAGAATCAACAGGCTGTAGGGCCTGCAGAAGAAGGTCAACCGCTTGAAGGACCTGAAGGAGCACAAGATCAAGCGCTTGTGGAGCCTGAGGAAGAACAGAATCAACAGGCTGTAGGGCCTGCAGAAGAAGGTCAACCGCTTGAAGGACCTGAAGGAGCACAAGATCAAGCACTTGTGGAACCTGAGGAAGAACAGAATCAACAGGCTGTAGGAGCTAAGGTTAAAGGTCGTTCAGGGGTCAGAGGTGCTGCACCTACAAAATTATGGGTTGCTTCAGTTTGTTTAGCACATTTACTCGTTCTGGTTATTCTTGCTGTTCAACTGGCAACAAGGATACCTTGGAAGTCTGATTCAGCGGTAACAAAGAGCTGGTGGTGTTTTCTATACCTTCTGCCGGCTGTCCTCATCCTTGTTTCTGTTCTTATGTATGGCCTATTTAAGCAAAAAGAGGTTGATGTTTGTCAGAATAAAGCAGTTTCTGGTGGTCAAAATCGCATGGGAGATGCGAGTGGTAGCGTTCTCTCTTTTGTTGTGTTCTGTGTTCTTCTTTTGGTACTTGCTGTCGTTACAGCATTCTTGGACCACAAAATAGACTCGTCTTTGCGTGAAAAGCGATTGTTTGCATGTATTGAATTTTTGCTTTTGGCAACAATTTTTCTCATCTTAGTGATGCACTGTTTGTATAGTCCTGCTGTAGCAATATCGGGCGTTGGTGCCTCAGAGCATGATTCGAGTGTTGCTGGAGACGGAGTAAAAGGTGGGGTAGATCCCACGCTAAAACCCGCTCAGAGTTCAGAAGCTTCGTCTGGTGATGTGTCCTCTGGTATCCGGGTAGATGTCGTTGAAGGTAGGGCGGAACGGGAATGCAGAAGTCGGTGCGCATAGGTTGGTGAAAAAAGTTCATCTGATAGGGACCGATTTTTTTCGGAATGAACTGCAGCTAGTATGCTGAAATCCGGTCTGTGTAAATGTATTTATGGACCAGTCTCAATACCTAGTATTGGGACTGGGTTTGCAAGGGAGTAAATTGTTTTACGAATGTAGTGTTTTCGGTGTACGGCGGGTAATGTAGGTCTTGTATCTGCAGTGTTTTAGATCGTAGTACAAGTGCTGATATCGTCTCGGTAATAGCTCGAGCAGTTAAAAGGCATATGGAACCTGAGGGAGAACAGAATCGAGCGCTTTCAGAGGCTGAGGGTGAATGCCATTTGAAAGTTAGAGGTATTACCCTCAGGCAATCATTCATTGCTTCAGTTCCTTTTGTATCTTTACTCCGGTGCGGATTCAATCGATCTTGATAGTTTAACTAACGCGAAAAGCCTTGTTTTTATCGGCTAGGCCTTTCTGAGTGCATGCTTTTGCTGTGCTGGTTTTTGGGAATAATAGCATGATCTATGGGAAGTTCAGAGCTACGGTGGCTTTTGTTGATCGTAAGATGCTAGAACTGACAGGGTACCGTGCTTTGCTTGGTATTGGCTAATGGTGCACCTCTTGAATTACGTAGAGCTTGTGGAGGTGATGTGGTTTAGTTTTTTTGCTGAAATCTGTAAAGATTTAAGTTGAGCTGTATGTTGAGCTGTATTGTGAGTCTTGTCAATGGCTATCAGAAAGTAGCTAGAGTTGCGAGAGTCGTTACCCTTTCTTGTGTCGTTGTTTTCTGTGCGATTATTTTTGCCGTTTGGATGGCAAAACGTGTACCTTGGGGTGATCGCCCAGTTACAAAGAGCTGGTTTTGCCTTGTGTATATTCACGGAGTCGCCCTGTGTCTGGTTTACGCTCTTGTGTTACGTAGTCTGTTCGTCATGGTTGAGAGAAGTGTTGGTATTGCTAATGCAGGCGGAGCAGAAGCCTCTTCTGGTAGGCAGGGTGCTCGCACGACTGAAAGAAGCCTTTTGCCCACTGTTCTGAAATACCTTTCAACACTGTTTTTCTTAGCATTCCTCGTGGTTGTTATAGTCGTAGACAGAAGGAATGACCTTAGCTTAGTTACAAAGAAAGTGCTTGCTGGGGTAGAGTGTAGCCTGTTGTTTTTCTATCTGTTGTTGTTAGTATACCACTCTTTTTATGCAGCCCGGGATAAAAAGACTGTTCCAGCAGCTTCTCCTAGTGCTTCTCCTAGTGCTTCTCTCAGTGCTTCTCCTAGTGCTTCTCTCAGTGCTTCTCTCAGTGCTTCTCCTAGTGCTTCTCTCAGTGCTTCTCCTAGTGCTTCTCTCAGTGATTCTCCTAGTGCTTCTCCTAGTGGTACTGTACTTTCACTTGCTGGGGCTCCAGTTTGGGTTAGGGTTATAGCTGCTGTGGTGCTAGAAGTGGCTCCTCAGCTTTTCGAGAATGTGTCAAGTTCCCATCGTGGGGGTCTTGTCGTCGATGAATGTAATGGTAACACTACAACGAATGTGTTCGACTTTGGTTGCTCTGATCCATTTTCGCGAGATCGCAGAGTAATGGCGCGTCTCGGAGTACGTGAATTAGAGAATTCCAACTTTACTGCTGTAGAAGTGGTACTAAGAGTAGCTCGTGGTGATCCTGCGGCGATGAGACAATGGGTTGTAGATAGTCCGAGCGCTTCATTGCTGGGGCTAGAAGATACGGCACAGCAAGCAATTACGGAAGGATCGCAGTGTGCTGAGGAGAGGCGTTTGAGTCTAGGTTAGTAAGTTTTGTGCTCACATGTTTGTTTATAGTGTGTAACTTGTGGGTAAAGGGGTAGATTGTCTGAGTAGTGTGTGTACGCTCGCACTCAGGCAGTGCATTTAGAGCAGTTGTATTACTTGTCTGAAAGGATTTTTCTGTATTTTGTCTCATACGCTTTTCACGGCTTGATTCAGGAGTTTGCTGTAATGTGTGGCTTTGTTACTTTTAATTGAGTATGTCTGGGTGACTGAAGTAGACTGTTGAAAAGTCGTGTGTTGTTGATGTTAACAGTTTCGAAGTTTTTTCAGTGAGTTTTCCATTCTCTATGATTTTTGAGTATTAGGTTTTCATACACATTCCCAATAATTATGGTGTCGGTGCATAGGACAAACCACTTTGGAATGAATTGTTATATCTGTCTTTGCAGTTTTTTGGCATATTTGTTCGTGTTTTCACCCAAATTATTTTTGGAGAAGACCCATAAGTCTTAAAGTGAATTTAAACCTTTCTCACTAATGTTCCGGTTGATTAATTGTCGTTGGGTATTCTGATCCATTTATATCCTCTTGGTGTTTGAAAGCATTGGTATTTGCGTTACTTCAGAAATAAAGTAAATTTTAGAGGTATAATTGAAATAAAATTCAATACTTTTTAAAGAATATTATTTCTTTGGTATTTGGTATTCTTTTAATTTTAAGATATAAATATGCAGTCACACATAGTACATGACTGCTAAAAATATGAGGAGAAACTCGAGGAATGATATCAGAAATTTCCAAATAAGTTTACCAGATGGGCTTCAAACCTGTGGGTATATTGAAAGTGCAAGCAGTAGTCCAGGAGGAGGGGTTCACTTTTATGCCGCAGATAGTGATAACCAAACTGGAAGTGAACATCATTCAAGCCGGAGACTTGTCTGGCAGGAGCTGCCTACTGAGATACGTAAATGTATATTTAATTGGCAGACGAATCTTCAGTTTGTATTTCTCGGGTCTGCTTGGCTGGCAATAATAGCAGCGCACGTTGCTATCGAACGAATCGCTATCTTAAAAAAGAGTTTCTCTCTGAATTTGCGTATATCTTACCTATTGGCTCCCTCCCTTTTTCTTTGCGTTCTTTCGCTAATGAGGGCGGTAATGTGTGATCCAATTTTTCCCTTTAACTCGGTCTGTAGAGAAAAGGTGTATAAACTGAGGTGCCGTATCAAAGAATTTCTTCGTTATAGAAGGTTGGACGGATGGGATCCGATTGACGTGATATCGATAGTTGTCCGGCCCCATTTTTCTTTTTGCAATATGATGCTTGTTGTGGGAGGAGTTCTTTTTGTTGTCTCTATGACTGCGTTTATTGTTCTAGAGTGTTTTTCTGTGAATGGTCTATTTAATAATATGGATCCAGGGTGCTTAATTGCCTTGCAAAGCACACTACTAGCTATTTCATTCGGTTCAATTCTCACGGTTACAGCACTGTTCCTATACAGGGATCAAGTACCGTATGCTTTTGAGTTGGATAGAGTTGATTGCCAGAAAGACATAGTTGTTCAATATACTGTGAATTAAAGGAGTAATCCAAATGAGATTTGAGGTATCAAGATTCATCTCATGTGCCTAAGGAATGGTTAAGGCTTTCATTTGCTACCGAGGGTAATGACGGTTTAGTCTTGTGAGTCCCGGTGTAGGTGATTTTTGCCCTGTTTTGACCTTGATTAAGACATATTAAGCTGTACCAGCTATTTTACTACAGGTAGAAAAATATGACCCGTTAATTGAACTCTGCTGATTTGGGTATACTAGCTGATTTTCTGTTGAAACTGTCCTCTTAGGTTGAGATTATTGTTGTAACTAGGGGTCCAAGATATGCAGCTGCATGCTATTTTTATCAAAATTATCAGTGCCCCAGATCTCGCATTATTTTACAACGGAAAACTCTTGCTGGTGTTGCATAAAAATATGAAATCTCAAACGAAAGGATTTTTGATACCTGTGTCGAGGCATTACGCTTTTCGGAATCCTTGAGATTCAATTTGTGAGTATTCCAGTCTTTGTGCTCAAAAATAGTGTCTGCAGATTATGGTGACTTTTACTCTTTTTGTAAATTCCTAGTTTTCAACGGACGATATTATTTTTGGTAAACTGCCTACATATAGGTGGGTATGACATACGAAAAGCTGAATGCACGGTTCACCTCATTTATATTCAACCTGAGTATTTTTCTTTCATTTAAGATTATTAAATAAAGAGGAACTTCCTACCTATGAGCAGAAATACGTTTTCTTAACAGTGCACTGTGTGTTGATAGGCTTAGTGGATATATACAGGATTTTAGTAGATTGTGTTCATGAGAATGGAGTCAAATGTGCTAGAGGATCTGCGAGTTGAAGTGTTTCTATGATTGCATAAATCCTTTTCCTTTGTTGAGGCTGATCATTTTGTAATGATTTCGCTGCACGAGTGAAATACAAAGTGATACATAGAGCAAGTAAGCTAACAAGAGTACTACCCAAGAGTGCAGATTCGATAATTGCTAGGGTTTTCACTTTTGCAGGGTGTGTCGTGTTATCCAAACAGCCCGCAACAGTGATACAGGCAACCGAGAGTATAGCGGAGATAATCAACATTGTTTCTCTTCTTGGTTTAAATGATTGTTCTAGAGAGTATGCTGTCTCATTTATTTTGCCCATCATTTCTGATATTTCCTCATTTCTGCTCTTTATTGTTCCCTTCTTTACTCCATTATTGTACATTTCTTGCACTGCTGACCGAAGCTTTACAGAAGTTAGCTCTACTCCTTGAACGATCTTAAACGCACCTATTAAAGCCACTGCAAGTATCGGAGGGAAGAGGTATAGCCAAATACATCGACCATGCGTCATAGTGTTGTTTTTCCAGGGGAATCTGAAGAATATGTGTTCTCCAAGTGCGAACGCTGAGAGGAAGGTCATTACGGAAAACAGGGCAATGGTCTTTTTATCGAGTAATCCCCGTTTGAGTAAATCTAAATCGTTTTTTTGCATAACCGTAAAACTTGTATTGTGGGTTTTACTATATTCAAAAAAACATAATAAAGAGATAACAAACAAGAAATTGGCCAAAGAGTCGTTAGAAACTAAGCTCTACTCAATGAAAGCACTACGGAGTGGTAAAAATCCGTAGTGCCCAATAAAGAATGTACTGCCTGCGAATATTGCTTTGGGCTAGAAAGAAACCTATCTTGTTCTTATGCCCTTACCGTGCAGCTGGATTCCTGAGTAACCAGCTCTATACGTTGTTCTCCAAGAGCTGGGACTGGCTCTTCCTTGAAGAATCCAAGTTTGCCAGCAGCACTGTGCACAACCTCAGCCCTCTCCGCCGCTAGTGATAGATACACCACAGCAAGTAGCGTGAGGACAGCTATACAACACAGAGCAAACTCGCACGCCTGGTAATAAGGAGCGCTTGACGCTGCCGAGACTCCAGCGAAGTGAAACACCATTGGGGCCACGCCCAGCATCGCAGCTGATACTAGAGCTACAGCAAAAAGCACAAGCTCTGTCCTGATGTTTGACATAGCTTGCCTTGCCTCTTCCTTTATATACTGCCCGACCCCCTGTGTCTTAGAGACGTCTTGCAGCCGTCTCACGACGGTGTCGTGGCTTTTATTTTTAGACCCGACCACGAATGTTACAAGAGCTGCAAGCAGAAGTGACGCAACAAGAAGAGTACGTGCAACATGCCCATCAGCTCCACATACTTTCCCCAATTTATTATCAAAAAATAGCACAGCGGCATACATCGCCACGACCGCCATCCAAGCTATTACAAGCGCCGCATATCGGACGTAAAATGGCCGTCCACGCATAATAGCTTTTACGACTTTCCTATCCTCTTTTGTAACCATAAAGCAACTGATAAAAGTGCAAATAAACTATTGAAATACTAATCATTTTTTTAACCTTATGTCAAGAAATTAGCATATTTTGACATATTTGCGACGCAAATACCTAACTTTAATGGGGTTGGGTTTTTATGACAGTGTAAGTTTTCAGTAGAATCAAAGACAATTTCCGCAATTAAGTTGAGATATAGGACTCATTTCTGAGCATTAACGGAGTGCATCGTGTTTGTTAATTGTAAAGTCCATTCTTGGGTCTCTTGCTTTGATATGGTTATTGTTTATGTTCTATGCATTGGCAGTGTATGAGCGCATTTTATCATTTTGGCCGGAGAGTGTGTTTTGAGGATTTCTCGTTATTGGATGACTAAAGTAAGCCAATGATCTGAGAAGCTTATGTGCGAGATCTAAGGTGTCACACTGATTATTCTAATTGTGCAGATGTGTGGATTCGTTGCACAGACTCTGCACAAAAACAGCTATGGTTTGGATTGTGTGAAGGTGCTTTGCCCACACAGCAATCCACACTAGATGGTGGAATGCATGGGAAGATTCAACAACACGGCGCTTGTCGGAGTGTCTTACTGCTGAACACAGGGAGCTGAAGACCTCGAAACAGAGACCGAGCAGATCGACACACAACAGTTTGGTTGGGTGTATGAGATTAGGACTTACCTAGAGTTCGAGCATTAGTAGCTAATTGTTCAAGGTAAACAGCCTGCACGATCCCGTTGACTTGCTCTTCTGAAAGCTCAAGCACGGCTTTAGCCATCCTGGATTGCTGATGCGGTATCAAGAATGCAACAAGACTAGCACAAGCTGCTACTACGAGTGCTATTTCTAGGAAGAGAAGTGGGGCATGTGTACTTGTTCCGACCGTAGCTCCAAGAGAAACACTGATCATTACGAATGCAACACTGAAAAAAACCGCATAAGCACCAACAGAGGCGAGTGAAGGTTTTTTGTTCTGTTTTAGTTCAAAAGCGGCAGAATGTAATGCTTGGTAGCCGCCTTGGGCATGAATTTCCGATATTGTTTTTGCAATAGCGGTATTTTTTTCACTAATCGAAGGAAGTCTGCTTAGCGCAAAAAAAGAAAACACAGTCGCTCCAATGATGGGGATCAAAAGAACAGAGACGGATTCACCAAACGACCTGACACGCCCATACCGCGGTGTTTGAAGAATACAGTATGCTAGGATGATACAGACCCACAGAGCAGCTACAACGATAACAGCTTTTGATGAACTTGGATGCAAAATAGCCCATCTTAGCTTTTCTGCAGAAGGAGAAACCGGCCTAAAGAAAATAGATGAAAAATTTGCCATGACAGTAAGTAAAGCACCACAATGGGTGAAGGATTGCGAATAGGAAGATATGTAATAAGTATATCACACTCTTATTAAATTTGTCAACTTTAATTTATCTTAAGATAAGTCTATTCCTACTGTTTCAGGTAATTGATAGGTTTGTGGTGCTTGCCCAAAACAGCTTTCACATTAAAGTACCTTGATTGACACTCTAGGATCAGATTACCATTTGCAGCTGTAAATCTTTTACCTAACTTGTGTGCATGATTTAGGTAAATGCGGATCAACTGATGTAGTAAGTTGCTATAGACTTCGTCCTCCCTTAATGTCCGTCAAAAAAGCTGAGCGTCCGGTTTGTTCGCATTGCTCTACAGTAACGCCATCACGAAGCGAATACCCATAGGTTAAATAGTTACATTTCTTTTCAGATAAATGCGAAACCATTGGTGAGCTGCGCCTTCTCTGATCGGGTTCGTCACAGGCGGGTGGCTTATATGTTTCTACGTTCTGAGAGCCAGACTCTATTCCAGAGTATCTCTCATCGGGAGTGTCACTCAAAAGTGAGTACCTTCTTGAAAGCAATCTTTTATCCAAATCGTCAAAGAAATGTTCCATTTGGCAAAAATCGTCAGTGCTGTTGGCAGTTCGATTTAAGGTCAGAAGGTCAGATCGTCTTGTGTTTGGAAGGCTATCTTCTTCTATAAACGTACCCCAGCTCACTTTGGTGCCTGGGTATGTCTCTATATAGTCCCAACTCATACCATCAGCCGATGGTTGAGCTAGGTTTTCGGCTAATGTTCTCTCCCCTATTGTGTGTGTCTTGTTTTTCCACTGGATTTTGCCTACTGCACCTTCTTTCAAGAACATTGAAAGAAGGTAATTCTGTTGTATGGCGTACTGAAGGATGATCGATATTACGAAAATGCTATTGAGGGACAAAATGAATAATGGACGCTCGTTTATATCGGTATTGTTGATATTGACATTCCCCTTATGTAGTGAAGTGCTTATAAGACTCACAGTTGAGATCACAGAGCATACGCACTGTAGGGCAATCAAAGAGATGAGGATGTAATTTAGTTTAGAATATGGTGAAGAATGTGTATGCATCTTAAACAAATTTAACTCCAATCTAGAAAGCAGTAATTACTCTCTTCTATTATATTGGCATAATATTGTTATGCTAATATTAAAATAACTATATTGCAGATTACACATAAATTGAATAGAGTTGCACTCCGAACAGATGAAGCAGAAAAATCAATATGAAGATGAGACAGGATACGGTGAAGCGCTATGTTTTAAGACGTGTTATTCGGGTTAGCACACCTAGATCGCTAAATTGCGAATTTAGTTCTTGCATGTGCTGGTTTAGTAGAGCCATAAAAAATCTAAGCTTTTTTCTTTGCTCTTGTACCATTTAGTTCGCTGACATACGGGGTTTAGAGAGTTCTCATGTTTGGTCTCGAGGTATCTCAACTAAGAAACATGGATAACCTCAGTTATCTGCAATGGGAGTGAGTGATATAACTAGCGTTATCGCGCGTATAAGTATGAGAGTAATAGTTGAGATAATTGATTAGGGTTCCGCATGTTGTAAATTTATGTTCGGATTATTTTTGAGGGTTTGGGACCATAATGGCCAAACACTTTACTTATGATCATGCGGGACCTTGTAGGTTGGTTGTTGATAATAATCGAAACAATAAGCAGGTGCCTGTCTCATTATTTTAATCCAATTCCGAGATCGAGCGTTTTCTTGTGTACTTTTTAGCGATGAAAACAGTTTTCCTTGTATTGATGGATAAGACATGTTTCTGTAAGTGTTTTGTGATCTTCACCGATGTAGGAGTGAAAGTGATACTCCGCATATCCTATTGTCAATAAATCCTCCTATTTTCTTTTGTAATGTTCTAAACTAAGTTATTTATGAATTGGACATTTATTGGTGATGTAGTATCTGCATTTTGCATATCATGGAAAGGGGGTGTACCTTTGGTCGTGGTTTGCATAGAATGATCCACTTGGAGGTTATTTGAGGTCATGTATTGTATAGATGGAAAGACTGCTAAATGGGAGGTTGTTATCGGGCTGGAGGTGCATGCACAGATTCTCTCCAAAAATAAATTGTTTTCTGATGCCCCATGTGATTCCACGAAAGGGCCTAACACGGCAGTGACTCTTTTTGATGCTGCGATGCCAGGAGTCTTGCCAGTTTTGAATTTTAACTGTGTTGAAAAAGCTATTAGGGCTGGTTTGGGTCTTGGTGGAAGAATTAATTTATATTCGGTATTCGAGAGGAAACACTACTTTTATCCCGATCTTCCACATGGCTACCAGATTACACAAAATAGTTATCCGCTCATAACCGGTGGATGTGTGCGAATAAGAAATCCCGATAAAGTCATTAGGATAAATCGCATACACATCGAACAGGATGCAGGTAAAAGTATACATGATCTCTCACCTGATAAAACATACATAGACCTCAATAGGGCCGGAATCCCATTGATGGAAATAGTCTCCGAGCCCGATATGTCATCTCCAGCTGAGGCAGTTGCTTATATAGATAAGTTGAAGCTCATTCTGCAGTATGTTTGTGCTTCGAACGCTAATATGGAAAAAGGTGAGTTCCGTTGTGATGCAAATGTTTCAGTTCGAAGAATAGGTGAACTGGGATTAGGTGCAAGATGTGAGATAAAAAATCTCAACTCGACTAAAAGCCTGGCTCAGGCCATAGAGCATGAAGCTAGAAGACAAGTAGAAGTTCTTGAAAGTGGTGGTACGATTGCAGTCGAAACAAAACTTTTTGATGTAAATACCTCAAGTACTATTGCCACCAGGTCCAAGGAATCTGCAACCGAATACCGTTATTTTGCGGATCCTGACTTGCTTCCTCTTGTTTTGGAGGAAAAGTATATAGAGGATATTAAGGCTTCGATGCCTGAGTTACCTGACGAGAGAGAAAATAGGTATGTGAGAGAGCTTAACTTATCCCCATATGATGCGAACGTGCTTGTTTCAAATGTCGATGCCTCGCGATATTTTGATGCCCTCTTGGAAATTGGTCATCAGCCAAAACTTGCTGCAAGATGGATCACTGTTGAGCTTTTCGGTTTGCTTAATAGGCGTGGTATCAAAATCGTGGAAAGTCCTGTGACTCCAGCTTTGATGGATGAACTTCTGAGACTTGTGCATAGCGGGGAAATATCAGAGCGAACGGCAAAAGAGGTTCTGAGAAAAAGCTTTGAAGGTATGGGTTCGCCGAAAGAAATTGTGGAACGCGAAAACTTGCGACAAGTCACGGACGATAAGGTTATTCTCGGGTATGTAAAAGAGATATTAGATGAAAATCCCGCAAAGCTTAGAGAGTATCTCATGGGTAAAGAAAAAATACTTGCCTTTTTAGTCGGACAAGTGATCAAGAAAAGTAATGGGAATGCAAGCCCTCATTTGGTCAACAAGGTCTTACTTGAGGAACTCGAGGGGCGTCGCGTGCAGAATGGATAAGAAGTTTATGGAGCTAGCAATTAGTATTGCTCGTCAGTCTGATTGTGAAGTGCCTGTTGGGGCTGTCCTAGTTAGGCAGGGTGCTGTTATTTCTTCATCTGGTAATCGCGTTTTTCAAGATTCTGATCCTACAGCACATGCGGAAATGCTTGTCATAAGAGAAGCAATCCAGAAGCTGGGTGTGAAGTTTCTTATGGATTTCGAACTGTATGTAACATTGGAGCCGTGTCCGATGTGTATGTATGCGATGTCTTTAAGCAGGGTTGGCACACTTTGTTTTGCTGCGTACGACGAGAAACGTGGTGCTATTTCAAATGGTTGTCTTGGTACGGGGACTTATTTTCACGTACCAATGATATACGAAGGTCTTATGGAGGATGAGGCTAAGGAGCTTTTATCTGGTTTTTTCCGTATTTTAAGAAATTAAAGTTTCTCGTGGTTTCTGGTTTGCACCGTATGGCGATAATGAATAATCTGTGGTTAAGCATGCACCTACTCCATATCTGGTACAATAACGAGTCCGTTTTTGAGGTAAAGTAGTCCTCATACTCAGCCAAGTTCTTGTAACATATTTTTGAACTTTACCAAGAAGCGCATGATTTACTTAGATATTCATTTTTTCTTATTTCTGCGAAGACAGATGAAAGAAATGGTTGCATGACAGAGTTTTTCTTACTCATGTATTTCTTAGAGTGCTTTGCTCAAAGATGAGTATAAATAGTATGACAGTTTTTGCTTACCTATCACTTTATAGCCGTTCTACTGTTTCTTATGTTTTTATTCACCGGCTCCAAATCTGAGAGGCCAAATGTTGCTGGTATCTTGTTAATTGTTTACTTTATTTGTATCTCATCAGCTGTGGCTACCCAATCAACGCGAATCCAATTATCCTCATTGGTTGATTAGGTGTAATTAGGATCTGGTAGTGTGTTATTTACTGTGTATTATCAAATCTTTTTACTAAAAAATTCACTTTATAGATATTGAATAATAGAATATTAATTGTTAATCGTTACAGCAATTCTTAACAATATTAACCACTTGTGTTATGAAAACTAAAGTAGTTCGCTCTGGTGTGCTATCTCAAGCCAATGAATCACGTAGGCCTGTAAGACCACATAGATCTGGAAAACCAGTCGTTAGGTCTGTCCTCACTTTTTTCGCTGTGGTTTTCCCGATGATGGCTGGTGTGCTTATTGCTCATCTTGTGTGTAGGCTAAAGTTTAGCTTCGATAGTTCAAGGATTGTTATGTACCTTTGCGTGCCTGTCTCTTTTACTCTTCTTGTTACAGTGCTTCTTGGGTCAAGAGTTGCAGGAGATGTGGGAAATGAGCGTGCTATGGAGGCATTTGTTAAGAGTGCTGGTGGAGCAGGACGTGTGCTGTTCGTGTTACCGGGGATCGGTATGATGCTCTTAGCTGGGTTGGGGCTTGCATGCGCGTTTCTTGCGTATCCTGCTAACCAGGAAATTGCATCAGGCGCTATTGGACCATATGTAAAGGCTGAATCAGCGTGCGTGAGTATGGCTGTTATTCTGGCATTTTTCATCCTTTTGTGTCACCACTACATAGTTAGTAGGGGAGTTCATGAGGCTAATTGCTCTGGTCAAATGGAAGATTGTGCCGTTGAGGAAGGCGGACGTTTGGCTCCTGTGGGTCAACTACCTACTGCACAATAAAATTACACTTGCTATGGAGGAAATTTTTTAGCTATACGGAAACTCTATGGTAGGTACTAATATTGCGGTGGCTGTGTGCCTCTTCAGCTGATAAAAAATATGGTAGAAACCGGTTAGTGCAATGGTTATAGGGTGCTGCATTTTGAGTTTTGGTTTATGATTGGTATCTGCGATTCTTGAAATTACTTCAATTGGATGGGCTTGTAGGATCTAATTCTTTTTAAAATAGTGTACACGACAATTTGTCTTTTGCTGGTTTTGCAACTTTTGCCGTGAAAAAGCTGCTTAAAGTCACGCATCATTAGTGAAAAAGACCCATACGTTCGGTGTGAAACTCTATCGGAAGATTAAAGCCTTGCTGCTAAGGCAATGCACTAGATTAATGTTCTTTTCCACAGTCTGTGGAAATGGATGGGTCAGCCTAAGTTGCACATTTGTTTTGTACTCCATTGAGGAAATCTTCCGTGGACATTTCCTTTTTATTCTCTGGTTTCACAATTTTTACAGTTGCACACCCATCTTTAAATTGGAGAAAGATCTTTTTGGAGTTTTTTATAACACCTACCTTAGTATTTGGTGAATCTGCAGTCCTACAAGCTTCTATTACTTTTACATGTTTGCCGAATAGCTCAATTGAAACGGCACCGAAAACTCTGAGCTTCCTCAAGAATAGTTCTATTCCTTCAGAGAAATCAATGCTCACTGAATTAGGAAGTTTCTTTGAATATGTCGCGTTTCCTTCCGCTTGCGGTACAGGTTTGATTGCATCTAAAGTTTTTAATACACCGTGCAACATTGATGCACCAAGGTTAGCAAGCCGATCATGTAAGTCTGAGTATGTCTCGGTTCCATCGAGAGGGATAGCTTTTTGCTCATATACCGCCCCAGCATCTAGTTCGGATGTGATACGTATTATAGACACGCCTGCCTCTTTATCTCCCTCCAAGAGTGTATATTGAATTGGAGAGGGACCGCGCCATCTCGGTAAAAGGGACGGATGAATGTTAAGAGGTGCTAACTTCGGATGTGATAGTAACTGATCTGGTATAATAAGACCATAAGAAACAACAACAATGACATCACAAGGGGTGAGTTTTTCTCCTTTTAAAGAAAAAGGTGTTTTTATAGATAAGCCATATTCTAAAGCCTTCGAATGTACCGGAGTAATAGACGTTAAGAGGCCTCGGCCCTTAGGTTTTGGAGGTTTGGTATAGACTTCTAACACCTCGAATTGCGGGTCCGCTATAAGTTTCAAAAGCGTCGGAACCGCAAACGCCGACGATCCCATAAAAAGTATCTTCACTGAGTCCGAAACAAGCTAGAACCATCCAGTAGGGCTAACTGGACTTGAACCAGCGACCTCTCCGTTATAAGCGGAGTGCTCTAACCGACTGAGCTATAGCCCCGAAGACTGAGATTCTATCAAGAATCCTTAAACATTACAATTTTGTAGACTTCGTATGGCTTTTTCTTCATGAGATGGTGCTATCGGTTGAGAAAATTTTTGCAAGGCAACTTTATACCTAGGGAGGAAAGACAAGATGTTGCCTTGCAGCATATAATGCGGCATCAATGCACAGTTGATATTATAGGGTAGAAATTAAGGAATAGTTGCAATATATGCTCAATTTAAATAAAAACCTAAGATTCTAATTCATCTCAAGTAAGTCAGGTCCAATAGGTAAGTATCTTCTCTTGTATTCAGATTTTCTAACGCGTTCAACAACCATTGAGACTGTTTCTTGATCTATACTGAGAGTTGTTAAGTCTTGTTTACATGAAATGGCGGTTAAAATTTGGTCGAGTATGTCATATTCAGGAAGTGTATCACAATCTTTTTGGTTATACTTCAGTTCAGCGGTCGGAGCCTTTCTTAATACTGAGTCTGGGATGACATTTTTTTTTTGTAGCGTACTACTTTCTGGTATATTGTCGTTGCGCCATTGTGCAAGTTTGTAAACCTGTGTTTTTAAAAATGGTGAAATAGGTGCATACCCACCGTATGAATCACCATAGAGAGCAAAGTAACCTGTAAGAATCTCAGACCTGTTACTGGTCGAAAGTACAATACTATTGGTTTTGTTTGAAAGTCCCATTAAGATGACAGCGCGTATGCGTGATTGCAAGTTCTGCTCTGTAATATCCTGTTCTTCCCAGGTCATGCACTGCGAGAAAACCTCTTTGAATGACTGAAGCAATCCATCGATACGGATAACCATATGCGCCACGCCCAACCTATGAGCGATCTCTAGTGCATCATCAATACTATTAGTGCTTGTGTAAGGAGAAGGCATCATCACAGTTTGCACGTGATTACTACCAAATGCGTCAGTTGCGATTGTTGCAACTAGGGCCGAATCTATTCCTCCAGAAAGTCCAATGATTACGTCTAATGTGTCTGTGTTTTTTAAATACTTCCTTAGTTCGTGAAGTATAAATGAATAGTATTTTCTCAATTTGTGGTCATGTTCCCGCATGTAAGCATTACAAATAACCTTTACTTTGTGTGAGGTAAAGGAGTCCAATTGTATTTCTTGGAAGAACTCGCTGTAGGTTGCATAGGTTTTATTCGCATCTAGGATCCATATGAAAGTCTCTAATTGGTATTCTGTGCCGTATTTTACTACATGACCGAAGTATTTGCTAATAACGCATGATTCTTCAAATAGGGTATTTGTAAACTTGTGGTTTACCTTTAGGAATCTCTCCATTTTGCTAGAAAGATATTCCAGCCCTCATACTCAATTCTAGTAGAAAAGTTTGTTTCGATGAGTAGAGGCTGTTAGAATTTTCAGACTGCGTTAATTTGTTGGATTCGAAAAATTTCGTAGAGTTGTACTTCAAGTGCATTAGCTTCGAAAGTTGTTTCAGTAAGTTCTGAATATCAAGCGTGTCTTGATGTTCGATCTCATAAAAGCAACGAGTTTTGTGCAGTGTTGATATTATGAATTTGTTTAATGACTTCAAGCGTGTCTGTGTAAATGGTTTCTGATGGAATGGAAAGTTGATAAAGACTGTATCGATTACCAAATGTCACTCATGTTTATGCAAGAGCGGGTAAAGCAGATCATTAATGGTTCAGGCGATGAGTTGGTGTGGTTGTTGCAATATGAAGCGCTCTATACAAGTGGTACAAGCGCGGATCCACAGGATCTACGCAATCCAGATCTTTTCCCAGTTTTTAATGCTGGAAGAGGAGGAAAGTATACTTATCATGGTCCTGGGCAGCGTGTTATCTATCCAATACTCAATTTGAGAAGCCGTAATATATGTGATCTTCATAAATATATTTATTTGTTGGAAGAAGTAGTAATTATGACGCTTGATAACTTTGGGATTAATAGTCACAGAAAAGATGGACATACTGGAGTATGGGTGGGAACAAGATGTCAGCCGCTAAAAAAAATTGCCGCAATTGGTGTAAGAGTGAGTAAGTGGGTGAGTTATCATGGTATTGCTGTTAATTTGTATCCGGATCTGAGCCACTATGATGGGATAATTCCTTGTGGAATTAAGAATTTTGGTGTCACTTCTGTAAAGGAAGTAGGTATAGAAATAAAGAGTTTCGATACATTTGATAAATACTTTAAAAAATCATTTATAAAAATCTTTGGCGAGTAAGTGAGAATGCCATGGTGTTGGATGTGAAGTTAGATACCATTGAAGGTTGGCTTAACTTAGATAAGGAAAGTGGAATCTCCTCGTTTGGCGCATTGAAACTTTTAAAACGTAAGCTCGGTGTCAAGAAAGCCGGCTATGTGGGCACATTGGACCCTATTGCAACAGGAGTTCTGATTATTGCTCTTGGCAGGACAACAAAGCTCATCCCGCAGTTTGATGATTCTTTCAAAGAATACGAATTTACGATCGAATGGGGCACAGAAACAGATACACTAGATTCGGAGGGTACAGTGCTACGAAGCGGTGGTCTCATACCAAGTATGAGTGCAATTCTTGCGGTTTTACCGTCTTTTCTTGGTGAGCAATTACAAGTCCCACCCAGGTTCTCAGCTATCCACGTGAATGGCATTAGAGCCTATTTGCTTGCTCGAGCTGGTATGGAGTTTCAAATGCAACCCAGGAGAATCATTATACACAGTATCGAGTGTATAAAGCATTCATCTGGGCAATCAGTCCTAAGAGTATCATGTAGTAAAGGAACTTACGTTAGGGCGATCGCTCGGGACATTGCACACAAACTAGGTTCACTGGCATTCGTTAGTAGGATACGCAGAACAAAGTCAGGCGTGTTCGACATCACCAGTGGGAACAAGCTTTCAGAAATTACAAAGGAGCATATAATTCCACCGAGTGCTCCATTCAAAACGCTTAGTCCATAAGCGTTTTGCCTTGGCTTTTGTTTGTACCGGACACATCTAAAGTCCGCTCCAATGATGAGTTCTGGATGCTCAAGCGTACGAGAAGTGCAATGGCGACCGCTACAAAAACAGCCAAGCAACAAAAAGCACAGAGCAGCAAGAGTTTGTTGGTATTCATGCAATCCACCTGCTGTAGCAACGCTATACCACTAAGTGTAGGGCCTTTCTGAGGTATAGTCAAGAAATTTACCTATTTTTATAGGTGGTTCTGCTTCTATAACGCGCGCTTTTGCCATGGTAAGACGGTTATATTTCCTATTTACTAAGGGGCAAGTGATTCGTGATTTTTTCGTTTGTTCTCGCAAATAGAGCGTTTCCCTTAAAATAGGGGTCCGTTGTCGTTGAAGGAGGTATCACTGAGAAACTAGGATAGTTCAAAATGCTATAGGAGAGAATTGCACGTATATATAGAAAGGTATTACAATACTATTATTCAGTGAGATTTTTTGGGTACATCCCCTATGTAGGGGATGGTGCTTTGATCGTTTATTCTGAGGGTTTGGCTTGCTTATTCTGTGCCAGTTGTGTGGAAGATACAGAGCTGAGCCCAGCCATTTTACTATTTTCCCGTAAGTATTGGAGGTTGAGAATGTCGGCTGTCGAGTTATGTGAGCCAAAGTGTTTGATTTCCATATTGCTTATCGCTGTAGTGAGTTTGTTATCTCTACTTGTTGTTCTTGCCATATGGATTATTTCTTTGAGAATGGTCAAAGCAGAAATTAGGACACTTAAAAAGAGGGTTGAGGATTTTCATGAAAGATTAGATCTCTATTTTGCAATGAGTACAGACATGTCTTGCGATCAAGAAGTTAGCATGC
The DNA here is from genome assembly GCF_009856525.1 of Neorickettsia findlayensis. NCBI lineage: Bacteria > Pseudomonadati > Pseudomonadota > Alphaproteobacteria > Rickettsiales > Anaplasmataceae > Neorickettsia > Neorickettsia findlayensis. The sequence goes on from NZ_CP047224.1 coordinate 83,852, forward strand.
AGTATGTGGACGGTTTACACCAAACTCACTGGATACAGAGTAGTGGTGACTTATCAAACGCGGCTTATTGTACTGCGGATGGTGCTGAGAGAATGCCCACTAACGAGCACACGCTTGTAAAACAGTTAAAACCTGAAGCGCCATTACCAAACGTGGCTTATTGTACTGTGGATGATGGTGAGAAACTGGCCATATACCAGAAGATGGTTGAAAAATGGTTAAGGTATGAAGCGCCATTATCAAACGCGGCTTATTGTACTGCGGATGGTGCTGAGAAACTGTCCATTTACGAGAACATGCTTATAAAATGGTTAATGGATGAAGCGCCATTATCAGACGCGGTTCATTATACTGCGAATGCTGCTGAGAAACTGGCCATTTACGAGCACATATTTGTAAAATGGTTAACACATAAAGCGTCATTATCACTTAAGAATGTTGAGTCGCAAAGGTATGATCACACCGTCAATGTCTCTGAAAGCCTCAAAACAGATAGCTGCAACAATGCTAAGCCAATGGCGGGCTTTTTGAAGGTAAAGTATATCAAGGATCCTATATTCATGCACTTTATGCGGAGTGAATTATCCTGCTTCAGTATGATAGTTCCTCCTTTGAGTGATGCTAGTGAGTCAGAAGAACAGGAGACGTCTGTTGAATTGCCCAGTGTTACTGAATCTGGATCGCTCAATATAAGTAGGGTTCTTTTAGCGTGATGTGTTCAGTAATGTACATAATGTGCTAATTTATTCGTTTTGTAGTCTATTTGCATCTGGCGGTCCAACATTAGTCTCGCGTGGTGTGTTTTGACTGCCCGAATTATTTTGCTGAAGCAGGTAATTGTACTCTTCATCTTACATGCCTGGTGTACATACTGATGTTTCCAGTTTCGTACGTCCTTGTACCGCATAATGACTTGCCTTCCGGTGCTGCTTTTTACGAGACGAATATATCTGTTTTATGAGTTGTTGTAATGCTACTACGTACCAATTAGGGATTTCTCTAGGTATTGTATGTATACAAAGAGAGAAATCTCCAGTACTAAAAGAGCTGCATGAATCAACAAACGAATTGGTGTATGTGAGGGCAATTAAAGTTTCTTTGCAGTACAAGTATTGGTTGTTGAATACGTGATTCCTGAAACATATAAGTCTGATCTATCCAGGTGTGAAGCAGGCTGATCTCCGCTAAGGTTGTTTGTCATTTCTTCCATTCAGAATATTAAAAAGATGGTGTTTGCTGGGTTTTTCTCGTTATGTCACTGTCTTTGCTTAGTCACAATTATGGGTAGTAATCTGGAAAGAATGTGCAAAACGGTTGAGCTCCTTGATGTACTGGAACACGTTTAGGTGTTTACCCGTCCGAATATGTTTCAGTTTTTTCTATAAGAATGTTTTAGGGTGCAAAAATGGTGAACTGATCAATAGCATAAGTAAACTTTTTCATTCTCTATGCACCAAAAATATGTAGGAATTTATCTGTGTTTGTATGGAACTTTATTCTATTGTATTTTAGAATTGGTATTAACCAATGATTCAATCAATAAGATGAATTTCTATATCAAAATAGGTGTAATAGTTGGCGGTGTGGTTTTACTTGTAGCTGCGCTATCAACATTTATAGTGTTCACAAAACGTACTAAGCGCAAATATCCATTAGAGGAGATTCTCCCTAGTCAGTTTGTAAAAAGAAGTGGAACTAGTCAACCAAAGCCAACAGTCCAAAAAGAAGGAGAGGGGCATAGTAAAGAGCATGTGGATTCTTACGGACAGCTAAATGCTCCGAATTCTGTGTTCAGTGAGTCAGCACTTTCACAAGATATTCAAGTTCCTGGTCTGAAAGGTTGTTTTTTGAGTTCAGATGGAATTTTAGGTGCTGAAAATGAAGCAACTCAACCCAACTGGTGTGGTAACGTGATCATTGTTGACCTCTCTGCAAGTGTAATAAAGGATTACTGCTACAGTAGAACAGGTAGTTCAAGAAGGTTGTATGAAGTTCTTGGAATCAGTGAAGGTCCAATCGAGGATAGTATGAGCAAAGCATTGCGGTTTCTATATGAAAATTCATCTATCAATTCAAGGGTTTTTAGTGGTCAAAACTGGAAGGCTCGTGTTTTACATATTGCTCCTCCGGATACACGTCCCATAAATCATCGTATTGTGCAAGATTTGGGGGTGCCTTACACGGCCTTTTCTTGCACTTTCGTGGATATATTGCATTGCATTAAAACCGGATTGCGCAATTTTGCTCGTGAAGCCACCCTTTTAATACCGGTGATGGATTTGCCAGAGCGCGGCAAAGATTTGTTGAAATCTGATCAGCTGAAAGTTTTTGCTAAAGCATTTCTGGATATTGCCAATAAGGGTTTGGATAAACCTTTGACCGAGGCTTTAGGTGTCAAGGGTGTGAAGATTTGTTGCTACGGTACGGATACACAACGTGCTTTAGCTGAAGTAATGGCCCAACGAGCTATTACAGGCAGAGGTGCACTTGATTAGTACAGGTTGGCGCTCTTGCTGCTCTGGAAGGTAGCGTTTCTATAAATGCTCTTTACAGTGTGGCTTGCTCACCTAAAGCGTGGTGGAATACTGACGTAGTAATTATTGGTACAGAGAACGTGGGTGCTCTTATTTATCATCGTACCCTAGGTGTCCTTTATACGAGGCTCTCGGAATTGTTGGTACTAAAATCAAAAGATCTGCACCGGTCACGATTGATGGTGTTCAAGTTTTCTGCGGTCCACGAGGTCGCACTCCTGCAGGGAGAAACTGGATGATTGTGCATGCTATTCCTAATGCCTATTATCAGATTGATCGAATGAAAAATGCGTCTGTTGTGCGGCATCATCTCAGTAGTTTTGCAAATATTCTCTCCGGTTAGGAGTTTGCCAAATATGTTAATGGGGAGGTGGGACAGTCTTTGGGTCCAGGTTGTGTGCCCCCAACTATCTTGATAGAGTCCCCATTGTTAACAGAGCCTGACGAAATGCGTCATTTTGCTTGGTGCCTTGCTACTCAGCCTGGTGTGGAGAAGGATGGTATTCTGTCCTATATGAATTTGCCAGTTAAGGTTTGGTGGGCTGCTGTGGCGACCATGGCAAACGCTTTCTCCAGTGAGGATTTTGCCACATATGTTAGGAAGCAGACGCGACCGCATTGGGGTCCAGGTTGTATGCCCACTGTCTTGGTAGAACCTCCGTTGACAGATCACCCTGTGGTGCCACGGTCTGAGCAAATGCGTTATTTTGCTAGGTGCCTTGCTGGTGCGTACAGGCATGGTATTCTGCCATGTATGAAGGTGCGAGCTACGGTTTGTTGTGGTAGTGAAGAGCTGCATGCTGCTGCTCTCGAGGGAGTAAGAGATGCTGTACAAGAGCGTTTACAAGAGGGGAGAGGGACATAGTAGCCATCCAATATCTTGTGTTTTAGCTAGAACGATAGTTCAGCGGTTGGTATCTTTTCCTTAAGTAAATATTTTAAAAAAATTCTTTGGGGTCTCTCAAAATTTACTATTTCACGTTACAACGTTTAGTGAAAATAATAAGATAATTAAGCTTTTAATTATAGCTGGTTAGGGGGGTTTATGGGAACAAGTGAGAAGATAGCATTAGGAGTCGGAGTTGTATTAGGCGTTCTGCTCTTAGTAGCTATGCTGTATTGTCTCCATTGGTTATTTAGGAGACGTGCCGCATTGAGAGCTGCTTCAGAAGAGGAAAGTAAGCAGCCTGCAGCTAAAGAACCTCCGGTTCCTCGTCTTGAAGAAGTAAAAGTTGGCACTCTTGCTGCTCTGGAAAGTTGCATTAGTCAAGATGAGCTTTTCGGTCAGCCTGACTTAGCTTATGGTTCGCTTTGGTCAATGGAAGCGAGCTGGGGTACTGATGTAGTGATTGTGGATACAGAACCTAGATGCTCTCTTCTACCATCCTACGGTGACACTCGTTTATACAGAGCCCTCGGAATTCGTGGTCGTCCGATTGACAAATCTAAATGGACTATGATTAATGGTGTTGAAATTTTCTGCGGTTCACGAGGTCGTACTTCCAGAGGACGTCGCTGGGTGCTTGTGCATGCTGTTCCTAGTGCGTGTTATCATACTGATTCAATAGAAAATGCGGCTGCTGCGCGGCGTCATCTTGGTAATTTTGCAAGTGTTCTTTCCAGTGGTGAGTTTGCAGAGTATGTTAAGGGGCAGGTGCGACGGCATTGGGGTCCAGGTTGTATGCCCACTGTCTTGGTAGAACCTCCGTTTGCAGATCACCCTGTGATGCGATGGCATGAGCGAGTCCGTCATTTTGTTGGGTACCTTGCTGCTCAGCCTGGTGTGGACAGGCGTGGTATTCTGCCACATATGAATTTGCCAGTTAAGGTTTGTTGTGGTAGTAAAGAGCTGCAGGCTGCTGCTCTCGAGGGAGTAAGAGATGCTGTAAAAGAGCGTTCACAGGAAAGGTCTTCACAAGGAGTGGGAGGAATATAGCAGCTATCCTATATTTCGTGTTTTAGCTAAAACGATAGTTCAGTGTTTAATGAATATTTTAAGCAAATTTTTTAAGATTTCTCAAGATTTATTGTTTTACGTTATAATATTTGATAGAACCACGTTGCAATCTTTAATAAAAATAGCAAAACAATTGAACTTTTAATTATAGCAAGTTAGGGGGGTTTATGGACAAAAATCAGTGGATAGCATTAGGAGTCGGACTCGGATTAGGCCTCCTACTCCTAGCAGTTATGATTTATTGTATCTGGCGGTCACGTGGGAAGGTGCTTCCTGGAGAGGGTACTGTGGAGCATCGCATAAAAGCTGCCCTTGGAAGTGTGAGCAGCACAGTTAGAGTCGAAGATGTCGCTGAGTTTCCTGTTACGAGAGATTGCTTTAGTGCAGATGGGCTTTTAGGTCCGGCTGGGTCAACTGAACTGAACTGGGATACTCACGTAGTAATTGTGGATACAAGTCCAACTCCACTCACCCATGATATCTACCCTGGTGATGGTCCTCAAGGTTCTTTGTATAAGGCTCTCGGAATTGTTGGTGCTCCGGTTTCTAAAGTTGAAAGGAAGCTTAGTCGTCGTTGTTGTGCCGAAGTTGTCCGTGGTCCACAAGGTTGCACTGCTGCAGGGAAAAGCTGGATTCTTGTGCATCTTGTTTGTCCTGACTTGCATGAGCCTAGTGAGGGAGTGACTGGGGATGATATGGGGGAGATGCTCGGTCAATCAGCGGCGGCTCTTGCTGGATCCCTGATTGCTACCTGTGTTGATGATATAGAAAAGCAACATGGTAAAGGTGCTTGCGCTATCTTGGTACAACCTCCGTTTTCACAGCAACATGCTGGTGTGCTACCACGGGAAGGCCAAGTCGCTCGTTTTGCTGAGTGCCTGCGTGTTATGCTTAGGTCTACTGGGCGCTGCGCTTTTAAATCACTGAACGCGCCAATTAAGGTTTGTTGTGAAAATAAAGAGCTGCAGAAGGCTGCTGTTAAAGCAGTGAAAGAGGCGGAAAAAGAACTAGGAGAAGGAGGTGGCTGGCTCTCCAGGCTATTTTGTTAGCAAAACGATAGTTCAGCGCTATTTGCTTTAAGTAAATATTTCAAGATTTCTTAAGATTTATTATTTTACGTTATAATATTTGATAGAACCACGTTGCAATCTTTAATAGAAACAGTAAAATAATTAAACTTTTAATGATAGCAAGTTAGGGGGGCTTATGGACAAAAATCAATGGATAGCATTAGGAGTAGCTTTGGGTCTATTAGTCTTGCTACTCTTAGCAGCTATGTTCTATTGTCTCCATTTGTTATTTAGGAGACGTGCTTCGTTAACAGCTGACAAAGAAGAGGAAGGCGAGCAGCTTTTACCCGAAGGATCTCCGGTTCCTCACCCTAAAGATCAGGTTCCAGTGAAACCGGCAGCACTTCCGCCTTTTCATCTTGCAAGTCCCGAACTCGGACCGCAAAAAATACAAATTTATGGGCAACGCAATTGTTATCTATCCCAAGAGGGAATTTTAGGCGTGAAACCTGGAGAACAAGGACACAAGTGGAGAGGTAATGTGATAGTCCTAGATCCAAGTGGGACAATTTTCCAGACACGTTGCTATTCTGGAGGTGGTGCCTCGGGTGCCTTGTATGCAGCTCTGGGAGTTTATGGCGAAGCGGTTGGACAGGTTGTGTCAAGTGCTCTTGCTAGGTCGCGTGTAGTCGTTAACCCATCTATCTTTATTGGTAGGCATTACCGGGTGCATGTTGTACACCTTCAGTCTCCAGATATGCGTAGGCGCGATGGTGGCGAAGCCAGTGTCCGTGTCCTGAAAATGCAGCTCCTGCTTCTATTCCTTGAGGCTTTTTCAGTTATTCGGCGCGAGAGTTTTCCTGGGGACTCTATTATCATGATGCCGCTGGTGGCTTCGGGTATACATTCTGGAGGGATAGGAACTCAAGATTATTGTCGTGCTTTTTGTGATGCGTTTTGTACTGCTGCTGCGGAGCTTGGCGGTGGTGATCTAGTTGCAGCTTTAGGTGTACAAGAGCTGAGGATTTGTTGCTACGGTACGGATACACAACGTGCTTTAGCTGAAGTAATGGCCCAACGAGCTATTACAGGCAGAGGTGCACTTGATTAGTACAGGTTGGCGCTCTTGCTGCTCTGGAAGGTAGCGTTTCTATAAATGCTCTTTACAGTGTGGCTTGCTCACCTAAAGCGTGGTGGAATACTGACGTAGTAATTATTGGTACAGAGAACGTGGGTGCTCTTATTTATCATCGTACCCTAGGTGTCCTTTATACGAGGCTCTCGGAATTGTTGGTACTAAAATCAAAAGATCTGCACCGGTCACGATTGATGGTGTTCAAGTTTTCTGCGGTCCACGAGGTCGCACTCCTGCAGGGAGAAACTGGATGATTGTGCATGCTATTCCTAATGCCTATTATCAGATTGATCGAATGAAAAATGCGTCTGTTGTGCGGCATCATCTCAGTAGTTTTGCAAATATTCTCTCCGGTTAGGAGTTTGCCAAATATGTTAATGGGGAGGTGGGACAGTCTTTGGGTCCAGGTTGTGTGCCCCCAACTATCTTGATAGAGTCCCCATTGTTAACAGAGCCTGACGAAATGCGTCATTTTGCTTGGTGCCTTGCTACTCAGCCTGGTGTGGAGAAGGATGGTGTTCTGTCCTATATGAATTTGCCCGGTAAGGTTTGTTGTGCATGGGAAGCGCTGCAGGATTCTGCGCTCGATGGAGTGAGAGATGCTGTAAAAGAGCGCTCACAGGAAAGGTCTTCACAAGAAGGGAGAGGAATATAGCAGCTATCCTATATTTCGTGTTTTAGCTAAAACGATAGTTCAGCAAACAGATATGGATGCTGCATCAGCGAGTTAGTGTAGCGTTCAAGTGATGGGGGTCACAGCATTTATGTGGTGAGCTGCAGGGTTTAGGTGTGTGAATCTCATCTTCTCAATCGTGATTCGGTTGCGGTTTGTGTGTTATTAGTCTCTTTTTAATCTAAAAAGTATATGCTGATTCTACAATCAAAACTTGGGTAGTTGATCGGATTAAGTAAAACTTGTAAAGGAGAATAGTATGTGGTGGAGGTGCTTGTGTGTCGCTTTGCTGCTGAGTGCAGCGTTTTTGTTATTCTCCTTTCTGCTATCTTTCGTATTATGTACTTATAAGATTCCGTTAGGGCGTGGAAAAGACGTTGTTCATGCCGATCCGCCGCGGTCATTTTTTAGGCAGATCGATGCCAAGTTATTGCATGTAGAGGATTTTCAAATGCACGGATGCTATCTATCTTCGGAGAATCTGTTGGGTTGCGATAATGATGAAGAGGTTTATCCACAATGGGGCGGAAGTGTAATAGTTGTTGATCCAAATGAAAGAATTGTTTTACATGGAAAGTATGACGGATCAGGTGTGTTTGGGAAGATGTACCACAGTCTGCGAATCTTTGGGCATAATCCTTTTTATTATGTAAGTAGGGAGTGCTTGTTAAAGTACGGTGTGTGTACGTCACTTCAATTTAGCACTTATACTTCGTGCGTTTTTCTGTTGCACTCCAGTCCTCCATATATACCTCTTACCCGTAATGAGAAAGAGTACTCATTCGCATGCAAGGTGCTTAAAAAGCGATTTCTACTAATCTTGCGGTTAGCAAAAGATCAGAGTCATTCTTATATCGGTAAAATTACGAACATTTACATCCCATTTTTGCATAATGTAGAAAGTTTTACTGCTAGTGAGAAGGAACTGTATATGGATTTATTCGCAAATGCGTTTAGTGAAGCAGTAACCGAGCTTTTACGTCAAACTACCGAATCCTTATCCGAGTTCATAAAGATACCCGATATAAGGATTTGTTGTGGAAGTCTTGCTATGCGAGACATGCTGGAGTTAGCATTTGAGCGTGAATTTGAACGTAGTCGCTCGGTTGCGGAAGCTTCCTTAAAAGGTTGTATTGCCAGGATGATTTAGCAACTCAATGAGAAATGTGTTATTGCCAGAGGAATTAGATTTCGGAGATTGGTACAGCAGTTCTATTTTCTTAGTTTTGACTTATGGGACGCGTTGTCTGTCGTGATTCCTGCTGTTTGTGTATTTTGATAAGTACATTTCTAAAGTGATCGACCATAGTATCAACGTGTGAGTTCTCACTGCATGGTGATAATTTTTTCTGTTTTGGCGGACCTTTGTAGGATAAACGTCCTCTGCCCGAATCTCATCGGAAGTTCTAGGTATGCATAAGGTACTCATTTGTTCTGGGAGTCAAGTAAAATTGTTATTTGGTACTCGAAGAGATATGTATGGCTGGTAATAAACAAGTCGCACATAGGTAAACCCACTCAAAACAAAAATAAGTTAGCCTGCGGTATAATAGAAAAATTAAGTTTCTTGTTATATTGTAAAATCTGTAATACCGTACTACAGATATGTGACATCATATAGAATAAAGTGCTGGGATGTGAGCTGTAGTTGCATGCTTTTTTCTGCCTATTTCTTGGGACATACAGCTAAAATATTTGAATGATTTTGGCTTATGTCATAAAAGGATAGTGTTGGGTTTTGCTCCATTGTCTTAAGTATTACGCGCGTAGGCTATGTTTCCTGCCGATAGAAATGACGTTCTTGTGTCTTGCCTGGCAGCAGTGGTGCTTTTATCCATTGTTGCGTTTTACTTTTCGCACAAGGTTATCTCAAAAAAACGAAAATTTAAGGAACGAACTGCCGTACCGTCAGTAGAAAGGGCATCTTCAACACCGCAATCTGAAGGGAAACCAAATGCTCAACCATCTGTCCCAAGTAATGTTGTTCAATGTTGCCATCCAGTTCTTCCGATTTCTCTTCTTAGAAAATTAAGTGGTTGCATAATATCGCAAGAAGAGATAGTAATTTTTTGCAACCAAGGTAAAAAATTTTCAGGTAGGAGAACAGTTATTGCGGAAGTATCCAAAGGAGACTTTTCTTCACAGGATGGGTTTCAATGCGATGGTAATATTATGAGGGTCCGAGGGGTTCTTCCGACTGGAGTGCCATTGTCAGATGCGTTTACGCGGTTTTTCACGTGTGTTTTTACAACTGTAGCAACACGGGGCGCATTATCTGGTGTGACAAATGGAGCAACGTTATACATTCCTTTTCCAATACAGCCTCTAGAGCAGGGAGAAGCATATGATGCATATGCCTCAGCATTCGTGGAGGGATTAGTTTTTGCTTCTGTATCATGTTCTGGTTCTGAAGGCTTGGTTCGTGCATTGGGTTTAGAGGAGATAAGATTCTGTTGTGGGAGTTCCAGTGCGTTTCAAATACTTGTCAGTGCATTTAATAACAGCACAACAGTTCAACAGGCTGTAGGGTACAGGGCCCTAAAATAACAAACTATTTTATATTTTTCTATAAAACTGTTTATTTTTTTAAAAAAAATGCTAAACTGTATCCTATCGCATTGTTGTAATCCTGCACGGTAAAACTGTGTAGGTAGGCGTGTATCGGCAGTCGTAGTAATGCTTTGGTGGAATGTTTTACGTGGTCCTGCTTGGAGAAAGAGTGCGGTACTGTATATGCGAAAACAGTATAGTGTTCACCCGGATTCATCTATCAATGTGCTATCTCTTGGGTTTTAGCAGTTATAAGTTGCCGGTCGGTTTTCAGAACGTATTGTATTTGGATTGTTTTTTATATTTGTGATTTCGCCTTATTTGTTTTCCAACCTCACACCAGATCAGGAAAAGGCACTGTGTCTCTTTATAGCTATAGTACTTTTCATCCTGTTTACTGTGCTTACGACATATATGCTGTATAGCTGTTGCGAAGCAAGTGAAAAAGTGGTGCATACTCAACAACGACAGTTACAGGCACCAGTATGTGTTGTTTTTATACCAGAGACTAAGGTCAGTGCACCAAGTGTTACTCCAGTTGGCGGTGTCGGGCCTGCTCTTCTTGATCAATTTAAGCGATACGTGTTTATTGATCCATGTGGTAAAGTGTCTTCAACTGTTGCTAAACTTAGCGGAGAATCTGTCTCTGTGCTAACGAATCCCGCCCTACCTGTTGCTGTAGCTCCCTCTACAATAGAAGGGCTTATAGGGGCTGGTGGTGTCGATGTAGGTACTCCGTTTGCCGCTCAAGTGGATAGTATGTCTTTGCATTTGGCTGCTTCTGTTACTCAGGCTCTTGGACATGTTACAGAGCCCAATCAAGGGTACCTTCTAACGTCTGCTTCGGAAAACCGCTTATGTGTAGTGTGTGATTCAAGATTTTTCTCATCTGGAGTAACTCGGCATGGATATGCAGATCATGCTCCTGTAGTGCCATCCCCACATGTTGCGGCGAGTGCATGGGCTAGAGGGATCTTCGGGTGGATGCAGCCGCTGAGGCAACCGGGTGGTATTTTAGAATCTCTGAGAGTAAGGGTTGTAGTGCCTAATCCGGAGTTTCGGTATCATTTTATCACTATTTGGCGCAACCTTGCTGCTTTTTCTGGTCATGAAATGAGGGATGCGATAGAGGTTTGCTGTGCGTCGGAGCTTTTCCTTGCATCTGGGCCGTCTTGTGATGTACAAGGTCCATTAAGGAATTAGTGCTTAGGGCACCATAGAGGGGGTTGTCTCTGGATTTTTCCACAGCGGTAAATTAGGAGCCCGCTTTTGTATGCTAGAAGCTCTCCATGTCCGTCTTTTGGATCGCTTATTTTTAAGCATCTGAGCTGTTGTGCGCAGTTTAGGATTTGTTTCTCCAGAAATATTATCTTCGTGGGTGGTGCAACCTGTACAAACAGCTCTATAGTTAAATACTTTACTTAGAATGCCGTTCTGCCTTAGTGCTTTTGATTGAACTGTGATTCAGTGATTAAGGGAATCTATGATGGTGAGTGTACTTTTTTGCTTTTAAGAAGAAGCTTTAGCCTATATTAGGTATCCCGTGTGTATATTTGGCTTAGTTATACTGAGGTGTTGACATATAGAATAGGATTGCGGTGTCCATACAAGACGAATGTCTGCAATCCTATTCTTCATAACGCACCAAATGTTTATATCCAATTCTTGCTAAGATTGGATTTCTAGCTTGTCACCAATTTTATCGAATGTAATCTTGCCATTTTCAGGTAGGCTACCCGACAGGATTGCTTGTGCTAGTGGATTATGAACGTATTGCTGAATCACACGTTTTAATGGTCGAGCACCGTATACTGGATGATACCCCTGTTCACACAGCCACTTCTTGGCTTCGTGAGTAAAAGAAAGGTGGAGGTTCTTGCTTTTTATGCGTTCCTGTAGCTTATGCAATTGAATCTCCAGTATCTGTTCTATGTTTTCTTTGCTCAAGCGATTGAAGAAAAGGATCTCGTCAAGGCGGTTCAGAAACTCAGGACGGAAGAATTGCCTGACTATCTCTAATATTTTAGTTTTCTCAACCTCAGTGATTTGTGTAGCTTCCGATAAAACATCTGATCCCAAGTTTGATGTAAGAATTAATATTGTATTTTTAAAATCAACGACATGACCTTGGGTATCGGTTAGTCTGCCCTCGTCTAATACTTGAAGCAATATATTGAACACATCATGATGTGCTTTTTCTACTTCGTCGAATAGGATTACTTGATATGGACGCCGTCTTACTGCTTCGGTAAGTATTCCACCTTCCTCATACCCGACATATCCAGGAGGTGCGCCTATCAATCGTGCTACGGCATGTTTTTCCATATATTCGGACATATCAATGCGAAGCAGTGCTGTTTCATCATCGAAAAGGAACTTTGCTAGTGCTTTGCTTAGCTCTGTTTTTCCAACACCTGTTGAACCTAAAAACATGAAAGATCCAAGCGGACGATTCGCATCTTGGACACCAGCTCTAGAGCGTCTTACCGCACTGCTGACTGCTTCTACTGCTTCATCTTGTCCTATGACGTGCTTTTTCAGCTCATCTGCTATCTTTAAAAGTCTTTGTTGTTCACTCCCCATCATTTTTTCAACAGGGATTCCTGTCCATTTGGCAACGACGTTTGCTATGTCGTCCTCTGTAACCTCTCTCTTTAGAAGTGTACCGCCCACTTGTTTTTCTTCATTGGTCAATCTATTTTCCAAGTCTGGAATGGTACCGTATAGGATCTTTCCTGCGGTTGCAAGATCACCGTTCCTCTGTGCAATCTCAAGCGAATACCTTGCTTCGTTGAGTTCCTCTTTCAATTTTTGTATCTCCTTAAGCTTTGACTTTTCAGCTTGCCAGGCGCTTTCGAGATCCGCTTGTCTTTTTTCAAGACCTTCTAGATCCTGCTTTATTTTTTCCAATCTGCCAATAGAATTGGCATCCTTTTCTTTTTTCAGTGCTTCTGCTTCTATTTTTAGTTGTATGATTTTCCTGTCGAGTTCATCTATTACCTCAGGTTTGCTGTCAGATTCAATCCTAATCTTACTTGCAGCCTCGTCCATTAAGTCTATAGCCTTATCTGGAAGGAATCTGTCTGTGATATACCGATTTGAGAGAACTGCAGCGGAGACAACTGCGCTGTCAGCAATTCTTATTCCGTGGTGGACTTCATACTTCTCTTTTATGCCGCGCAGTATTGAAATGGTATCCTCTTCTGTAGGCTGTCCAACGAAAATCGGCTGAAATCTCCTTGCTAGTGCGGCATCCTTTTCTATGTGTTTCTTGTACTCATCCAGTGTAGTTGCACCTACGCAGTGTATTTCCCCTCGTGCAAGTGCTGGTTTTAATAAATTCGAAGCGTCCATTGCACCTTCTGTTGCACCCGCACCTACGAGCGTGTGGAGCTCATCTATAAACAGAACGACGCTACCTGCAGAATCTGCAAGTTCGTTGATTACTGATTTTAATCTTTCCTCGAATTCACCTCTATACTTCGAACCTGCTATTAGTGCACCTAAGTCAAGTGAAAGTAGAGAAGCGCCTGCCAAATTTTGTGGGACATCTTTTGCAACCATCCGCATTGCAAGACCTTCAACTATTGCTGTTTTACCAACGCCTGGATCGCCAATAAGTACCGGATTATTCTTTGTTCGTCTAGAAAGGACCTGCATCACCCTCCGGATTTCTTCGTCTCTGCCGATAACTGGGTCAAGTTTTCCCGAGCGCGCAATCTCAGTTAGGTCTTTTGTATAGCGTCTAAGAGCATTGAAGTTGCTTTCCGCATTTGCAGAATCAGCCCTCCTACTTCCTCTGTTTGCATCAATGACCTGTTGTAACTTCGCTGCGTCCACACCTTGTTCTCTTAGAATTTTAGATGCTTCAGATTCTGTTGCTGCTACACCTTGCAAGAGTCTTTCTACAGTGACGAAACTGTCCTGTGACCTTCCAGCTATTTCAATTGATGTCTGTATTGTCTGTGCTGCATCTGGCGTTAGATGAATGTGTCCTGCACCTTGACCACTTACGGATGGCAGCTTTTTCAGTGTCAGGTCTACACTATTTAGGATCACTTCTAGATTTGCACCACACTGTTCTAGCAGTTGGTTGATAATACCATTGGTATTCTTCAGCAGCGCTCTCAATATGTGAAGCGATGTAAGCGTCTGGTGACCCATGCTTACTGCGTCTAGTTGTGCGTTTTGAATGATCGATGCTGAATTATCTGTAAATTTGTCGAACCGCATGCTCATAGTAAATAGCCTACAGTATATATAAGCATAAATTTGGCATTTTCATTAGTTAGTGAATGGTAACTTTTTCAGACTAACCAACCGCAGTAATGTATAAGCTAATGTATGCTGTTTGAGAGAATTTCCCTCATATATGGTGGATGATTTTGCAGAAGTGTCTGCTTGTTCATTCAGTTGTACACTCATGGACATGAGCACTAAAGTCCTCATGAGATATTCGGCTTACCGGTTTTCCATCTTGGTATTCTAAGGTGAACTCTTTGCTCATTGATTGCTGAAACTATACAGGTTAGGTAGAATGGAGGGATCGTCTAGCATTTTAAGGGAAGTGACTTGAAGAAAATACTGATAGACTCAAGAGAAGGTGAAACCAGGCTTGCTATTCTTAGGGGTGGTCTCCTTGTTGGATACGATTGTGAGCATACTACTAATTTACCTCAAAAGGGAAATATATACCTGGGAGTAATTTTTAAGGTTGACGATTCTCTACAAGCCGCTTTTGTTGAGTATTTACCTGGTGAATACGGCTTTTTGCCATTTTCTGAAATTCCAGTAGTTTACTTTGACCTGCTTGAAGAAGTTAAAGCAAATGCGATAGCTGAGGGCAAGCACGTCAACTTATACAAGCATTTTAATGCGACCGAGGTGGTCAAAAAGGGACTTGTTCTTTTCGTGCAAGTGACAAAGGAGAAGAGAAGGGCCAAAGATGTTACTTTGACAGCATATGTAAAACTGCCTGGTAGGTATTGCGTCCTGATGCCATTTTTGAAGGATTTGATCTTGTCTAAGCAAATTGTGGACGAGCAGGCCGTCAGTAGGCTAACGCGTTTTGCTGAGGAAGAAATGGCAGATAGGAAATACGGTGTTGTATTCAAGTCGTATTGCGCAAATGCTGATAAAAAAAATGTTTTGGGGGACTACTGTTCGTTGCTTTCCGAGTGGGAGAAGGTAGTTTTGCAGAGTGATAAAAGCAAGGCACCAAGACTCGTTTTCCGTGAAGCCAATCTTGTGAAAAAATTCTTGAGAGATTCATACGACGGAAGTGTAGGGGAAGTCATCGTTAATCACAGTGATGTCTACCGGGAAGCAAAGGATTACATACAGAATTCTCTTCACTTTGAAAATCCTAATATCACACTCTATTCAGATACTTTCCCTGTATTTGATAAGTACAAAGTTGAACCTCAAGTTGAAAGTTTATATGAAGAGACAATTTATTTGAGAAACGGTGGTTATATCGTCATCAACGGTACTGAAGCTCTAACAGCAGTAGATGTGAACTCTGGGAGGATGAAGAAAGAGAGCAATATCGAGGAGACTGCTTATAAGGTGAATATGGAAGCAGTTGCTGAGATTGTCCGCCATCTTGAACTTAGGGGAATTGCTGGCATTGTCGTGATCGATTTCATTGACATGAATAATTCCAAATACATGTTGAATGTTGAAAAAGCGTTGCAGGATGCTTTCAAAAGATATAGGGCGAGGGTGCAGATTGCCCCAATTAATAAATTCGGACTTATTGCGCTTTCTAAACAGAGGACCAAACACAATATTCTTGACTCTCACACTGTGAAATGTCCTTACTGTGAAGGCAAGGGTAAAGTGCTAAAGCTTGAGCATCAGGTTCGTAAGGTTTTTTCAGCTATATACTCAGCACCTCGCTGCAGGGAAGTTATTGTGACTGCCAATCCTGAATTAGCGATAGCCATATTCAATGGTTATCGCAAGATGCTGGCTCAAGCAGAAGAAGTTGTGGGAGGAAGCATAGTTTTCAAGATTGATGAAAAACTCGGGCTTGCAAAGGGCTTCGAGATTGCCTTTCACGAAAAGGATGATTTACAGATATTAGAGGAAGATCAGGCTGTAATCACTGTGGAAGAGCGGGCAGATGAACAGACAGTCAAAAAGGGAAGTGCTGTGGTAAAAGTGGAATCTAGGAGATCGTGGCTTGCGTCTTGGATAAAGAAGCTCACGGGGCTGTAAGGAAAGTCCGTATTCAAGAACCTTGATCTCTTCTTTTATGCTTAAGGAGAGTCGATGTAAGCAGTATTACGAACAATCCACCGGATAAGATACTAAGGCTGCCCCCGAAGAAAAAGATACCCTTAAACAATGTGGTACTTTCTCCTACCATTCCAGCGCTTTTTCTGAGTGCACCGTATCCGCCCATGAGAAGTAGGCCGGTAATGTGTGCAAATTGCCCAATGCTATATGTAGTAAGCTGCGCAATAGGGAGTTTTGAAGATAATGTTCCCGTAATATGGTAAGCGAATGCCATGAAAGCAAGAGTGATCCCAATGATTGAACCGTGGTAGTGAGCTGGGATAACGACATTGCTTTCCCTAATGAGAAAGCCTAAAAGTCCACCATAGATGAAAAGGCATGCTGAGAAAGCAAAAGCAGCAATATTAGGCCAATCCACTTTTTGTTTTGGAAGAGAGAGTAGGTAAAAAGTAAAAATGATTGGCGCGACACTACCTAGAACACGCATGTGATAAGTGAAAATCTGCATGAGAATTTCACTATCAGAGGAGAAGAAGAAATATAATACTGGAGTTGGCAAAACAGCTAGTAAGTTAAATAAAGACAGCCCGTGCAAGGTCCTATCAGACGTATTTATACCTAGGAGTGTCGCGTATACTAGCATCAGTGCTTGGCAAAACACAAACTGCAGTATGTGTCCGCCTCCCCAGAAGAGATACTCATAAAAGTTATACAATGTGATGCCACTTGTCATCCTCGTGTACGCAAGACAAATGCACAGTTGTGAGATTAAAAAAATTAGCGCGGTGATTCGTTCACATTCTCCTATGGTCCTACTGCACAGCGTGTTGATGGCGCTTACAGAGAGTCCAAATGAAAGTAGTGATAGCCCTAAAGCGTAAGGTAGATTGTCCAAGAAGGGGATGTAGTTGTTTTTTAATACGTATGTCTCCGGGATAAAGCCTGCAAGAAAAATGAAAATCACTCCTAGCAAACATAACTTGTAGCTGAATTTTTGAAAATGCCCATCGCCTACTGTTGTAGCAGTGGTAATAGCTAGCATCCACGCGTTGATTCCGAGTGTCACATGTACGACGAGTGAAACATCAAAAATATTTGGGAGTAAACCAACGAAGAATGGTAACCTCAGTAGGACGACAAATAGGGAGAAAATCCCTGATAGGCCTAAAGCCAGGATACCGAGAGAGAGCCATTTCTGCTTCATAATAGACGTAAAAAGGACAACTCCTGTGTATAGCACCGAAATTAACTAGACGGAAGAGATATCACGCTTCACAAAAGGGTGTAGACTTAGTCCGGCCGATTGGCAAATAGGTTTGCTGCTCACAATTGGACGCAAGTTCCTGATACAAATAGTTTTTCTAATACTTTTAGTGTTCTAGATGAATTAGTAAGATAGCATGGCACATAGAAACTGTAGTATACTCTTCGACTCTGTAGCTCACCGTTATTTCTATGGATTACGAAGCTTTGGAAAAAATAGTTGAATTTGCGCTCAATGAAGATCTAGGTCTCGGTTGTGATATAACAACTGAGAATACACTTTCCTGTGATTTAGTTGCGTCTTTCGAGGTGAATGCACGCAAGGAAACGGTAGCATGTGTGGAACCCTTGGCAAAAGTAATTTTTGGTCAATCAGGAATAGAATACTTTCTCAACAAGGAAGATGGCGATCGTGTTCTTCCTGGGGAATGTATTATACGAGGATGTGGTAGTGCCCGTCTGCTACTTAGAATAGAACGTGTGTTTCTCAATTTTATTCAAAGGAGTTGCGCAGTCGCAGCTGCAACAAAGCAATTTGTCGACGCGGTGTCTCACACAAAAGTAAAAATACGAGATACGCGGAAAACGACGCCAGGTATGCGCTGTGTGGAAAGATACGCTGTTAAGGTCGGTGGAGGAGAAAGCTATCGTAACTCACTAAATGATATGGTCTTGTTGAAAGATAATCATATAGCAATTTGTGGTAGCGTGACCGCTGCTGTATACAATTTGAAGGAGTCGCTTGGGGATATTTATATCACCGCCGAGTGTGACACATTTGATCAGGTGAAAGAAGCATTATCCGTGCACGTTGACTCAATTCTTTTAGATAACATGTCGGTTAAGGAAATTGTTGATTGTGTTACGTATATAAGAAATGTATCACCACGTGTGAAAATTGATGCTTCTGGGGGTATTACGCTTGCCACAGTGAAAGAAATTGCTGAAACAGGTGTAGATTTTATCTCGGTGGGAATGTTAACGCATTCTATCGTCAGCGCAGATATTGGTATCGATATAAAAGCAAGGCTCTGATTTACACGGAATGTCTCTTGGGGTGTACTAAAGGATTTTTTGAGTTCTTCCGCTTTGAATTATGAAGTTCTGAAGCCGGAAGCTCCCTCTTTGATAATTGAAATCTTCCCCGTAGTTGGTTAGAATCACCTGATGTATTACTTAGTGTTTATGCTCAAAATAAGGCTAGCAAGATTCGGGAGAAAAAAGCGTCCGTACTACAAGATTGTGGTTGCGAACAGTTCTGCTCCAAGGGATGGAAAGTTTTTGGAACAAGTTGGCAGTTATAATCCCCTTTTGTCGAAGGATGATCCTCTGCGTGTTTGTTTGGATGTGGAACGTATCCGGTACTGGACCAGTGTTGGTGCAAAGCCTACTGAGAGGGTTGCTAAGTTTGTTACCTCCGTTTGAATGACATGGTTTGTGCGGGGCGAGTCACTTCTACGCATGGCGTGAGGGGTTGTGTGCGCTTCCGTTCCTACATGAGTGCTGATTTTAAATTTCCGGGAATCGATCTGTCCATTGGCGGTGTTTCTTATACCGTATGTGGCGCGTTTAGCCGAAGGTTCCCTATGCTTGTCCTTACCCTGTCACGTGTTGGTAGTGCATGTGAGGCCGAAAAGCTGGTAGGACTTGATGTCTTTTTGTCTAAGTCGTTGCTTCCCACATTACAAGCAGGTGAGTATTACTGTGGGGATCTAGTAGGTCTAGCCGTGTATTCTTCCGAGGAACATGTCGGTTATGTCTCGATGTTGTATAATTTTGGTGCGGCAGCTGAGGTGCTCGAGATTATTCTTCTGTCCGGTAAAAAAGTCATGGTACCTTTTACTAGCGCATGTGTGGCGGACATTGATTTGAATAAAGAGCGTGTAGAAGTTGTGTTCCCTCAAGAGATATAGTTGCCATGTTGCTGTTTCTTGTACTAACCAACGTCCTATTAGTGTTGATATCTCTTTACCTGCTTTATGTTAAGGTGCGCACAAGTACCATTTTAGAAAATGAACAGGAAAAACTCGATAAAGCTCTTCTCGAGTTGTCTGAGTTTGAATCTATCTGTAGAAAGCAGGAAGAAGAGAATACTAACCTTATGAGACAGGTTGTCCAACTTGAGTCGGAGAAAAAAAGTTTTGAATATTCTCAAAAGGCCATGTATGCTGAGTTTGAAACCATGGCTAGCAAGATCCTTGAAAGTAGTGCAATTCGCCTTAAGGAGCAGTCTGTTAGTGATATAGGTGGGCTCTTAGAGCCACTTAAACTCAAGATAGCTGAATTTGAAAAGCGAATAGAGGAATCATTTCATGCTGATATCAAAGAGAGATATTCTCTGGCGAAAGAAATTGCACGTATGGCTTCACAGACCGATAGAATGATTGAAGAGGCAAACAAGTTGGGAAGGAGTTTGCGAGGTGACAGTAAGACCCAAGGTTCGTGGGGGGAACTTGTATTGAGCAAGATACTTGAGTGTTCGGGTCTGCAAAAAGGGCGAGACTACATGCTTCAGCAGAAGCTTGAGAACGATACTATTCCGGACGTGATCATCAATCTTCCTGATGGTAAGCACCTCGTAGTTGATGCAAAAACCCCTCTTAAGCATTATGACCTGTACATCAACACTCATGAAAAGGGACACCTAGAGAATTTCTTAAAATCCGTGAGAAACCACGTAAAAAATCTTTCAGGAAAAGAATACCACTCTGCACAGGAACTTTTTACTCCAGGTTTCGTATTTATGTTTGTTCCGGTCGAGAGCGCTTATGCACTTGCCCTTTCTAGTGATCTTGAATTAAAAGAATTGGCCCTACGAAGTAGGGTAATGATTGTTTCACCGAACTCACTTGTAGCGATGCTACAAGCTGTGTCTTCTGTATGGAAAATAGTTGATCAAAATAAAAACGCGAATGAAATAGCTAAAAAGGCAGGTGCTATGTACGATAAATTTGTTTTATTTGTGGATGAGTTAGTGAAGATTGGGCACTCTATTGCAAATTCTGACAGACTTTATAGAAGCGCTATGAATAAGCTTAGAGATGGAAGGGGTAGCCTACTCAGTAGGGCAGAGGACTTAAAAGGTATGGGAGTCCAAACCAATAAGGAAATCAATGAAGATCGTCTATATTTGAAGTCGGAGTGATAAGTGTAGCCTGAACCGTGACTAATACTGTGAAAGGTGAACCATTTTGGCGAAGATTCTTTTCTGTTGAAGTAGGTCGGTCTTGAAATCAAAAACTGGGTGCTCGAATAGGTTGAAGTATCTAAGTGTTGCTTTGTTATCTATTCTCTTTACCACTCCTGCTATCCGAGACATGGGGCGGTCTGCGAACTCTGGACTGCATCCGATAGTAAAAATTACCAAAACTTTTCCAACGATACCAACCTGGTCTCCGTATCTCATTGTTCCTTTAATGATGTCTATGACGTTACGCATCATTGTCACTGAGGTATCAGAGAGCTGTAAAAGTCCTGCTACACAATTTTCTTGATGTTGCTGGCAAAAATGTGAAAGAAGGACGAATTCTTCTCCAGTTGAGAGTGGGTCCATTATCCTGAGAACTTCATCCATTGAATACTCATAGTGATGTCTTGCCCTTCTAAATTCCGTAAGGTGGTCCAAGCACGAACGCTCTCTTGCTAATATCTCGTACCTCTTCTCTCTGCTGGATGTGCTACTAGAAGGGAAGATTTTTATCTTCAGTTTGATAGCCGCTCCATGCTTAGTTTTGAAATGGAGTTGCCTAGTTTTTGCAAGTACAGTTCCGATATCGATGTTGTAATCTTCGTACTCTAGATGTTCAGTGACCTTCTTTCTATCTGTACTCTCTAAGATATCAAGAAACGGCTTTCCTTGAAGCTCGTAATAATCATAAGATAGTAACGAGAGCATAGCATTATTTGCACCAGATATGAGAGCCGTATCGTCGTCATTTCCATGAACAATCGACACGACAAGATCCCCTTTTCTCCGTGCAGCCAATGCTTCCACAATCGTGACTTAGAAACTCCAGCTAGAGATGTTACATTAGCTTGATTAAGTTTAAATAAATTATCTTTCGTATTTTTTTGCCATAAACAACTGGGTTTTTTCAATGTTATACGCCCCAGGATATACTATAATTTGTAATCTCCCAATTGGGTCTTTAGAAGGTCGTGTGACCTTGGATTAATGTTAACGCGGTGGATTAGAAATATGACTTTTGATAGTCACCTCTCTGAATTAAGGTACAGAATGGTAGTATCCGTAATTTTTTTTCTTACTACTTTCTGCTTCTGCTACTATTTTTCCGAGGAGATATATAAGTTTCTGCTCAAGCCACTCGCTGAAGTAGCAAATCAGCCAGAGCGCATAGCTGGTTTGAACAGTAGTTTTACCCTTATTTACACTGGTTTAACAGAAACATTTGTCGTTTATCTCAAGGTTGCTTTCTTGGGTGCGCTTTTAGTCTCTTCTCCATTCTTCATATGGCAGATGTATATGTTTATTGCGCCCGGCTTATATCCTGGTGAGAAAAAGGCCTTTCTTCCTTATTTAATAGCAGCACCAGTTCTTTTCATTCTTGGATGTGCAGTAGTGTACTACTATGTTTTCCCGCTTGCTTGGAGGTTCTTTGTAAGTTTTGAGTATGACGGCAGTAAACCTGGAACTCTGCCAATAGAGTTCATGCCATCTGTTTCCGAATATCTTGACCTTGTTGTCCAATTCATGTTTGCCTTCGGTATAGCGTTCCAGTTGCCTGCTATCCTAACTTTATTGTCTCATATGGGGTTGCTTGATCATAATGTCTTGGTAAAAAAACGTAGGTTGTCGGTTGTGTTGATATTTATTGCTGCAGCTGTTCTTACACCTCCAGACGTGCTTAGTCAGATAGGATTGGCGATTCCAATGCTATTTTTGTATGAGCTTTCAATTTTTAGTTGTAGATATGTCAGTAAAAAGAGGACGGCGCTTGAGAAGGAAAGTAAAGAGAATTCAGAAGAATAGGAACAATGTTTTTAACGTTGTGATTATGGTCGGAGTTCTAGGTGCCATAATCTAGGTATGGACTTAATCTATGGTACCTCAGATGAAAGAGAAGAATTATAATTCAGATATGGGGATCAGAGATATACTAATGACAGGGAGCAGGTATCTTGCAAACTGGTCCTCTACTCCACATCTCGATGCAGAGCTTTTACTTGCTCATGTGTTATCTTTGAAGCGTGAGCAGCTGATACTGTATTACAATGAGGAGGTAACAGAAGCACAAGTAATGGACTTTAGAAGGTTGTTGGAACTTAGAAAAAGTCATTCTGTTGCGGCCATTGTCGGTGAAAAAGAGTTCTGGAAGTACAGCTTTGCCGTTAATAAGGATGTTTTAATCCCGCGTCCGGATACAGAAACGATACTGGTAGCTCTTTTGTCTCGCTATCAAAAGCTTAATCGCCCTTTAAAAATAGTGGAGTTAGGTACTGGAAGTGGTTGTGTTATTATTTCGATACTGAAGGAGTTCAGAAATGCGTTGGGGTTTGGTTTTGAAAAGTCAAGGGCCGCTTTTCATCTCAGCATGCGTAACATGCTCAAATATGGTTTGTGTGCTCGTTTGAAACTATATAGGCTCGACTTTAACACCGCAACGAGGGTCCTTTCATGCAAAGTGGACGTAATTGTTAGCAATCCCCCTTACATAAGACGCAGTGAAATTCCCTATCTCCAGCCAGAAGTACAAAATGAGCCTCGCATTGCATTGGATGGAGGGTTCAATGGTATATTGCCCTATTTCTCTATCTTGAGGCTTGCAAGCAAGATACTATGCCCGGGTGGAGAAATTTTTCTAGAAATTGGCAGCAGCTGGAGAGATTCAATAGTGTCGGCCGACTGTCCTTTTAAAATTGTTGAAAGGTATCGTGACTTATCCGGAGCGGAACGTGTTCTCGTTTTGAGATAAGTTTATCGCAAAACATTTAAGTGTGATTTGTTGATCTCGTTTTTCATTTCATTCTGCTGTCAAGTAGCTAAAAAATACATTTCAAAATATATTTTTTAAAAAAGTGTACTTTTCAAAAAAGTGATGATAAAATCGCGTGCGTGTTGATATAATTTTATAGCAAGTAATGGATTTAAGCCTACTGTCGTTGGAAATTGGGGCGTGTCACTGTGTACCACCTGAAGGTGAAGCTTCTGTTGCGATTTGTCCATGTTTAATTGTAAAATCTGACCTTGGTACAAGTGAATAGCGTCTTTGTAGGTCCTTTTTTCTTTGTAGTACGGTAGTAGAAGTACTACCCCCCACTATCTTATGCACTGGAAGTCTGGTAGTCCGTTAGCGACATCGCACTCGTATAGCTCTGGAGCTATACGAGGTCTGCTAGCAAGTGGTGTTATGGCCGAAGTATACCATGCGTTAGCCATGACACATACAAGCGACGTTGCTAAAATTGCTAGCACGATCGCAAAAGCAAGTTCCGCTCTCAGCCCTCCTGTGTTCTCCACGATATCCCCCGCTGCGCACAAGCAGGCCATAAGCACAATTGTGGCAGATGAGAATAGGTATAGTGCGACGGGGTTGCGCATAATATGCGGACTCAGTTTGTCCAGTAGTGCTTCCTTTGAGCGCTCGCCGGGTTTGTAATTGTCAAAGTCCTTAGGTTTTGCTGTTTCCCAAAGGTACAGAACTGTACTAAGCAGTGCTATTACGCCAATTGCAATCATCAGAGTAATCTTTTCGGCCGACCTAGTTGGAGTTGTGCATACATCATGCATTTTATTTGCGAGGTGCAGCGCAAACAATATCACGAGTCCCAAAGTAACCAAGAGAAGAATGATGGATGCTGCTGCTCTTAGGATTCTCAGTTTGTGCAGAACGTTGTGCCTTTCTCCACTATAGTACCTAGCAAGCAGACTCAAGCCGATAGCTTCTCCAATTCTTGCAAACTTCTCTTTATCCTCTTTCGTAAGAAAACAAGTCTGGTAAGAATCTCCAAAATGCTCCCTGAGGAAAACTAACATAATGGTCTGTACTTCCACACTGTTTGGATTTCCTAAAACTCTTCCGAAGACACTCCTTTGTGCCTCAGGACTAGCCAAATCTCGTTTTGTTGTTAACTTGAAGTATCTTGCGAAATAAACAACTCTGTCGTAGGCGCGAGCATTTTTACTCAACAGAGCCTCTTTCAAGTTTGTATGGAGGGTTTGTGCACCAAAGATGCTCTTAAGATTCATAGTAAGGCGTTTCATACTGCCCATCAGTTTTGTCCAAGTTGGATGTTATACGATAAAATAATTACTGAAATTCTAACAATGTTCTACATGATGACATTAATGAAATTCTAACAGTGTTTTACATGATAATATTAATTTTGGTTAGGTCCTAAATTATATGTGTTCTTACATATATGGCGAAGCAAAAGGCTGTCTATTACCCAAAATGTGCCTTGTGTAAAAATGGGAGAATCAAATATACCCATGAACCAAGAACATGCAACACAACGATAAAGTTCTTCAAGCCAAGTTTGAAGGGGTACTAGTGCTCTTTGCAGTGTTGCAGTGCACTCGAGAGCAAAGCTGAATCTCCAATTACAGTTTTTTTCCTAATGTCTTCCAATAAATCTTGGTGATGTACACGAAAAGACCCTAATAAATTCTTTGCGGCGGCACTTATTCCTGTTACGTCGATATCATCAAAGTAACCTTCGTTTGCAGCGAAAACGAGAACTACTTGTTCTTCTACTGGTAAGGTTTCATGCTGATTTTGTTTTAAGAGCTCAGTAAGCTTTCTGCCTTTTTCTAGCAACGCTTGCGTTGTTTCATCGAGGTCTGCGCCGAATTGTGCGAACGCTTCCATTTCTCTGTACTGAGCTAGCTCTAATTTGATAGATCTGGCAACCTGCTTTATTGCCTTGATCTGCGCAGCTGAACCAACACGGGATACAGAGAGACCAACATTTACAGCTGGTTTCACGCCTTTATTGAATAACTCACTTTCCAGAAAAATCTGTCCATCAGTAATGGAGATTACGTTAGTCGGAATGTACGCAGACACATCTCCAGCTTGTGTTTCTATGATTGGGAGAGCTGTAAGCGAACCTGCACCGTTTTTATCAGACATTTTTGCAGCACGCTCAAGCAACCTTGAATGAATGTAAAACACATCGCCGGGATAGGCTTCGCGACCAGGTGGACGTCTTAAGAGCAATGACATTTGCCTGTACGCAACGGCGTGTTTAGAAAGGTCGTCATATACAATGAGACAATGCATACCGTTGTCACGGAAGTATTCTCCTATAGAACAACCCGCGTACGGAGCTAGGAACTGCGACTGTGCAGAATCAGATGCCCCTGCTAATACAATGGTAGTGTACTCCATGGCACCTTGTTCCTGCAAAGTCTTCATGATTCTTGCGACTGTTGAACACTTTTGACCAATCGCCACGTAAACACAGTATAATTTTTGCTCATCAGGAAGATTCTTATTGATATCTCTCTGATTAATTATGCTGTCTAATGCAATAGTTGTCTTTCCTGTTTGTCTATCTCCAATTATAAGCTCCCTCTGGCCGCGACCAATAGGAATAAGCAAGTCAATTACCTTTATTCCTGTTTGAAGGGGCTCTTTTACGGGCTGACGGTCCAGAATTCCTGGTGCTTTTACCTCGATTGGAGAATACGCATCTGCGAAGATTTGTCCACCACCATCTAGAGGATTACCCAAAGGATCGATAACTCTACCAAGTAACTTTTTTCCTACCGGGATGCGCAAAGGTTCTTTCGTACGTCTAACTGTATCACCCTCTTTTATGTCTTGTGTATTAGTTAAGATCACTATCCCTACGTGATCGTATTCTATGCTTTGTATAAGCCCAATTTCACCATTTGGAAAAACAACCTTTTCGTTAAACTCTGCATTTTCAAGACCGCAAGCTATTACAACACCATCCTTGACCGAGATCACTTCGCCTACTTCTTCGGAAAAAAGCTGCTGATCAAAATCTTCGATTTTTTCCTTTATTATCCTTAAAACTTCGGATGCATTGACGTCTAAACTCATTTTTTCCTTCCTATTGAAATGTCTTGAGAATTGTACTTTGTCCCATACTTTTACACTTTGCTAACCTTCCGGCGATGGAAAGGTCTATCATCATGGAATTTATTTTGATTGTTAGTCCACCTAGAAGCGAGCGGTTCACTTTTTGGGCGATGTTAATCTTTTTCAGATAAGGGAACCTCACAAGCAGTGCACCTGCAACTTTCTTTTTAGCTGTGGCACTTAAGCGACTATATGCTTCCACCCTTGCATCCGCCTCTTTCCTATTTCTTTTCACTATTTCTATGTACTCCAGCAGTACCTTAGTACAAAGAAAACCACGGTGATTTGCAAGCAAGATTCTACACAAATTCCTGAGTTCGCACGGGAGATCCAATCTGTCAAGTACATATACCTTAGTGCTAGTCTTTATCCTTGCGAAAGAAAGAAAGTTGCTTTCACTGAGCAAACTCAAGAATTTATTTACATCACTCTCCAACCTGGGACCACACACTGCGTACAGGGACTGCGCATACCTACCGGCTATATACTGTTGCATTTACTCTACTGCACGACCACACAGGCACATTCTCTTACAGCTTGAGTATTTTTGCAAATCCGACTGTATCTCTTTTTACTTCGCACAAGTTATCTTTGAGGATAAAGTGCATCTAGTACACTGTTGTTGATGTAATAATTGAGTCAAGAGCTTGATCGTGTGCTTCAATTACTAGATCATGGCAGAGTTGTTTGTCATATGCTAATCCAACGTATAGTATATTGTCGCCGTTCGATCTCGAATGACTAATAAATCTATCAAAGAATCCCATACCAAAACCTAATCTATGACGGTCACAATTAAAGGCTACTAAGGGAACAAATACCAATTCAGGTATAATGCTTTCGTCTCCCGCAGGATAACAGATGTTAAGTTTATCGTGTTTCACTAAGATATCACCTTTTTTCCATGTTCTGAAACACATTCCTTGATCACTCAAAATGCATGGGAGGGAAAAGACTTTATCATCCAATTCATCCAGAAGCGGTGTCGGATCAACTTCTCCATCAATTGGCAAATAGAGTCCGATGGTTTTATAGTTCCTGAAGTCCAACGTTTTAAGGAGATTTTCCACTGTGAGCCTGTCAATCAATGCTCTGTTTACAATGCTTTTCCTTATTTTGCGATATTTCTCGCGTAACCCAGCTTTATCTTCAATCATGAATAACGTCTTTTTGAATGAATTGTCACTAATGAACTTTTAAAAATACGTCGAAAGGTAGGCTATGGTTTTTTCCCGGCTAATGAAACAATCGCATATGCTGAGATTCCTTCCTTACGTCCTTCAGGGCCTAATTTTTCGGTTGTTGTTGCTTTTACATTAACCTGGTCTTTTCTAGTACAGAGTAGGTCCGCTACTTTTTGCTGCATCTTGTTTCTGTATTGCTGAATTCTCGGTGTTTCACACACTATTGTGAGATCCGCATTATTTACCATGTATCCAGCTCTTTGAATTAGTGTGACCACGTGCTCTAAAAAGTAAGATGATGACTTTCCACTCCATTTTTCATCTGTGTCAGGAAAAAGCATACCGATATCATTTGCACCTTCTATACACGCTGCACCGAGTAGTGCATCAACCAATGCGTGCAGTGCAACATCACCGTCCGAGTGTGCAATGACGATGTACTCGCAGGGCACGGACACTCCGCATAGGACAACGTGCGTATCGCTGGTCTTTAGAGGTTTCTCTATTTTGTGGACATCATACCCGAATCCAATACGGTACATAGCAAGGCTGAATGGTGTATCAGGAGTGATAGATTCCTAACACGAATTCTTAGAAAAAGAAAATGTTTCCTTTCTTTCTATTCCCAATACCACCTGGTCTATTTGGCATCTGAAATCCATTGTTTCGTGCTTGGTGTGCGTTCAAGTGAGCATTTCAAAATAGGTAGTCTTTATAACTCAAAGAAGTGCCACAGTTGTGGAATGGTAAGTCAAAGGGTATTATGTGTGGGATCGTTCCTCGTTTTGCCGCTATGGCTCAGTGGTAGCGCGCTTCATTGGTAATGAAGAGGTCTCAAGTTCGATTCTTGATAGCGGCACCGCCTTTTCCAAATGTTTATTATAAAACTGGAGCTTGAGCTTGCATGTAATTATTTGATCTCCAAGAGCTTCAGGGGACTTGTAACGTTTCTTTCTCTTGTTGGCGTAACAATTGGAGTTGCTTCGTTAATAGTTGTCACGTCTGTCATGGACGGTTTCAAGGCAGAGCTTATTTCAAATATTGTGGGCATAAGTGGTCACGTGAACATTTGGTTTCAGAAGGGCGGAAATGAAGATGTGATGCGTCTACGCTCACTCGTGACTGAAATGCCACATATTGTGAGGGTAGTTCCGGCTCTTGAGGCAAGAGCTATCATTTCAAATGAGCTGACAAACGTAGGTGTCCTTGTTAGAGGAATGGAGCTAAACGATTTTGCTAGGGAATCACTTGTTACGGAGAAAATTATCCAAGGGAAGGTTGCAGATTTCGAAGATGGTATCGTAATTGGTG
Organism: Neorickettsia findlayensis; assembly: GCF_009856525.1. Taxonomy (NCBI): domain Bacteria; kingdom Pseudomonadati; phylum Pseudomonadota; class Alphaproteobacteria; order Rickettsiales; family Anaplasmataceae; genus Neorickettsia; species Neorickettsia findlayensis. The sequence continues at coordinate 112,783 of NZ_CP047224.1, forward strand.
CGAGGATGGCAGAAGAGCTAGGAGTAAGTGTAGGTGATAAGGTGAAGTTTTTATCTGCATCATATACCAATACGATGCTTGGTCTAATACCCAGGATAAAACATCTGAAAATAGCAGCCATCTTTGCTCTTGGGCTTGTTGAATACGACAGTGCGTTTGCATACATGCCGTTTAACGTGGCATCAGCTCTTTTCCGTTCTGAAATGAACACGGCAAGTATCTACCTGGACGATCCCTATTTTGCTTCTGATATATCAGAGCTCATAAAACAAAAGTTTCCGGATTTGCATGTAACTAACTGGCAAGATGTTGGTAACCCTTACTTCCGTGCCCTGAAGGTTGAAAAAGCAGTGATGTCGATCGTTTTATTGATGATTGTGCTTGTGGCAGCATTCAATATCGTCTCTGGGTTATTCATGTTAGTGGATGAGAAGAAACAATCCGTCGCTATTCTGCGTACCATGGGCATGACAGAAACAAGCATTGTTAGGATCTTTATTTTCTGTGGCTCCATAATAGGAGTAGTTGGCACTGGTCTGGGGGTGATGTTTGGTCTGTTGATAGCCGTGAATATTAACAGGTTGAGGCTTTTTATAGAGTGGCTTACTGGAGAGACTATTTTTGATCCGTCCGTGTATTTTGTCGATAAAATACCAGTTTTGCTCGACCCTGAAAGTATAGGATTGATAGCTCTATCGACAATTTTAATAACATTCTTTGCGACCATTCCGCCAGCTTACAAAGCATCGAAACAGAGTCCTGGGGCTATTTTGCGCTGAGGTTTACCTTAGATGATTTTCCAGTAAGATCATTGTGCAATTTGCTTCGTGCGAATAATTTCTACCTCTGTTTCTAATGTGTATGGGTGGTGCTTCTAGTAATACTAAATTCTACTCAGGATGAGGTGCGGGACGATTCCAGAATTCATGCTATTTCTAATACACCTTAGGATTACGCTGGTTGTGTAATACCTCTGTCTTCTCGAGATGTCGCGAATAGACCTCAGCTGATAGGAATTTTTTCCAAAAAGGGCTGAATTATACTCGCTGGCTCGACGTAGAAGGTCATACTCTTGTCTGTGAATGGATGCTTAAATTGAAGAGAATAAGCCCATAAAGCGTGGTGTTCAGCACAAAGATCGGCATCTCTATTGAGTCCATACAGCTTATCTCCAACAACAGGGCAACCTATGGATTTCATATGCAACCTGATTTGATGTGTCCTTCCGCTCCCTAATCTGCAATGAACAAGAGTATATTTTCTGTCAACCGTACGCGCAAGGACATTGTAGTAAGTCAAAGCGGGTTTTCCGCTACACTTTCCTATCATCATTTTTCTTGGTCCCCTTTTTATTGGTTTTTTTATCTCTCCGCACAAAGGTACTGGAATTGAATGGACAAGTGCAAGATATTCACGCCGAATGACTCCTTCTTTTATCATCTCGCAAAGGCGTACATGTGCATGGTTAGTTTTTGCTACAATAAGGAAACCAGCGGTGTCCTTGTCTAGTCGATGTACTATTCCTGGGCGTGAGGAATCAAGATTGCTGAGTTGTGTTATGGGGTAGTGGTGCTCGAGGACGTTGACAAGTGTTTGCTCTCTGTTGCCTATTCCCGGGTGCACCACAAGACCAGCAGGTTTATAAACCACGAGCAAAGAATCATCTTCATATCTTATATCTAGAGGTCGTACAAACGCGCGTCTAGGTTTTTGTTCCAGAGGTAGGTCCAGCAAGCGATATTCCTCACCTACTAAAACGCGCCTAGATGGTTCCACCTGAATCTTTCCATTCGCTTCAACCCTACCACCTTTTATGCAGTGCTTAATGAAGGTCCGAGAAAACAATTGCAAACAGCGATGTAAGAAAACGTCTAAACGACTTCCTGCATCACATTCACCTACAATACATCTGTACAAAGCGCTGCACCTTCGTGGGTTGTATTTCCCACGAAGGCTAACCTAAAAGAAGAACGCTAACAAGATAAGCAATGCCAAATAGTTTAAAGATTGACACTACATTTGGAGATGTGCTTCCCTTTCCATGGTAGCAGACGGTACAACAAGAGAAGAAGGAGTACTGACAACCTCTTCTGCAGCTTCAAGATCCGAATGCGATTCTACATTCACTGCTTGAGTACTTTCCACGTTAGGAGTGCTGACAACCTCTTCTGCAGCTTCAAGATCCGAATGCGATTCTACATTCACTGCTTGAGTACTTTCCACGTTAGGAGCATCGACATCTGCTCCAGGTAATTTTTTCATGAATGGTTTCTCAGTCGAACGTCGTCCATGGAGGGCAACGGTTATAACTAGTGACAGTAATGTCATGGAGCACAACGTGACCAGAGCAATGCTTTGCGCAAGTTCCTTTAGAGATTCTCTTCTAGCAACTTGTTGGTACAAACGCACCGCACAGAATGAAAGAGCTGCCAGTGCAGCTGCTGACGATAGAACAAACGCAGAAAGCACCAACGAAGATAACACTTTCTTTTTGCTCTTCGGATTTGAATCATACAAACTCTCCGGATTTGAACCATACAAAAGGGCGCGACTTGCCATTGTATTATACCTCTCAATATAGACCACGCCCTCTCACCATGCACAACAGTAACGGGAAGTTAGTGTGAAGGGACAGAGCGGGGAACAAAAACACAAACTTGAATGACGACGCAATAACACACAAAATATTCATACGTCATCAGAGATATCTTAGCGATACTCTAACAAATATTCAAGATTATATAAATTCATGTATAACCTTACATTCTAGCAATATATTGATCAATTAATGTGTTTATTGCTTACCAAAAGGTGTTTATCCGATTTTTTTTGAGGAGAGTGGATGTTTGCTTTCGATTTCCTTGTGGAGCGTGTTTTGCGAAATGTGGGTATAAATCTGAGTGGTTGTAATCTGCGCATGTCCTAGTAAATCTTGCACGACCTTGATGTCCATTCCACTATCTAGTAGATGTGTTGCAAACGAGTGGCGAAGAACATGTGGAGAAATTCGTTTAGGATCAAGGTTGCACTTTAATGCAAGCTCCTTCAACAACTGTCCCAGCCTTTGCCTTGAAATCGGTCTGTCTTTTCTTCCTGCACCTGGAAAAAGCCAAGGGGAATTACTTTGGTAGGAAGTTAGATATAGCTTGAGCACCTGTATCGCTTTCTTAGAGAAGGGCAATATCCTTTCTCTTCTACCCTTGCCCGTGATGATGATATGTTGTTGCCCATTGAGAAGTGGGCGTATGTCGGAAATTTTCAGATTTATAAGCTCGGAAACCCTCATACCAGAGGAATATAAGATTTCTAGGATTGTGTACAATCGTAGGGTAGTAGGCTGTCCGCTTTCTAAGAAAGTAAGTAGTGAGAAAACTTCTTCTTTGGTTAGGTACCTAGGAAGTACCAACGTTTTTTTGGGAAGCTCCAGAGTTTGGGCTGGATTGCTACTGGAGACTTTTTCGGAGTATAAAAATGAGAAAAATTGCCTGAAAGTCGCTATTTTTCTTCGTATCGTTGCATTAGAGAGTTGCTGAGTTCGCAGGTTGGCGATATATCCATACAAATCCTCTTTCGATGCATTTTGTAGGCCCTTTTTCTTGAAAAAAGCACTTAACAGCCTAAGGTCGGTCCGGTAGCTGCTGATCGTGTTAAATGTGGCATTTCTCTCGACCAGGATCTTTTCAAGAAACTGTTCAACATATTTGCAATCACTTGCTTGCATATATCAGTCCTGCAGTGAGTTATATAGTCAGTTTGCCGCACTTTTTCTGCGAAAAGTTCCGCGATAGCACGGCATCTACCGAAGAACATTTCAAATGCCTGTTCAGTAATAACAGCCTTACTTTGAGAAAAGGTTACTTTGTGAGTTCCAATTCGTGAGCTTTTTTCCGACGCTATGATTTCATTGAATCCAAACTTGGTTGAGGGATTATGCTCCTAGAACTCCATACCTCATGCCCAGTCGAAAAACAATTAGTATGGTTCCCACTATAAGTCTCATAGCTGCTAATTATTGCAATATCAGTACTGAAAAAAGCACCCCTTCATTTTCATTTGTAGACAGTCCAGACGTCGCAGAGTTGATTTCCTTGAGATAAATTTTTACAATCCCAGGGTTGAAGTAGGTTTTATGAATGAGTCTCGATAAGATACTGTCAGCATATTCTCATAACTCTCCTGGTTCTAGAACAAACCTTGCACGGATATTGGAGTACGGTCGTCTTGGTGGTACAGGAAAGCTATTGATTTTACCTGTGGATCAAGGATTTGAACACGGTCCAGACGAGAGTTTTTACAATAATCCCTTGGCTTATGATCCTGAATATCATATTAAATTAGCAGTCGATGCTGGCTTGAGCGCGTATGCTGCTCCATTCTCGATGCTGCAGGATGTGGCACATAAGTATCCCAACCATGTGCCGTTAATTTTGAAGCTCAATACTGCTAGTAAGCTCTTTCCAAAGAGTTGTTCGCCTAACCAGGCTTTCATCAGTACGCCGGAAGACGCTATCAGGTTAGGTTGTGTTGGCGTGGGGTTGACTATTTATCCTGGCTCTGAGAGTTATTGTTCAATGCTTACTGAGGCTGCAAAAGTTGTAGCACAGGCTAAGGCGTTTGGTCTTGTTGTTGTAGTATGGTCCTATCCACGTGGTGGTGAGCTTTCTGCTAAGGACGAAACCGCATTGGATGTTGTTTCGTATGCAGCGCACATGGCATGCCTTCTTGGTGCTGACATTGTTAAGGTGAAATTACCTACTTCTAATCTTGCCAATAAGAAGAGTCATCTTTCCTCAGTGGAGGAGCTTTCGGAAAGAGTGAAGGTAATAGTGAGGTCCTGCTTTACCGGTAAGAGGTTAGTGCTTTTTTCTGGTGGGCAAAGTAAGGAGTTGCCTGCGCTTTATGAAGAGGTTAGAGCAATCAAGAAGGGTGGTGGCAACGGGTCCATAATAGGTAGGAATGCATTTCAGAGATCTTATAGAGAATCTCTTGCAATGCTTTCAGAAATTATCTCGTTGTATAAGCAGTGAAACTTGTGGCGTGCTTATAGTTGGTTCATTATGGCCTTTTTCCATGTTGGTTCCCTTAGAGTTCGTGCCAATGATCTGTTTGTATTGCGCGTTTTAAATTTTGAAAAGTGTGTTGCGTTGCCTTTTAATATGATTAGGTGGGTTAGCACGAGTGTTCTCGCCGATGGCTTTTTGTACAGTGTCGCTATATTTTTCCATTTAGAGGCCAGAGCAGAGACATAACCATATATGCTAGCTGTATAATGTGCTTGATCAGTTTCTGGGGGAGGAAGGAAATGATATGCCAGAAAGGTGTGCGGATCTAATGATGTTTTTGAGTTGCGTAATCCAGCTTATCCCGCTTATTGTACCTATTGTGTACTCTGCGTAGTACCAAAATCAATGACCGCGTGTACTATTTGATAGTCAGTAAGCTCTGCCGCTGGTCCTCTGCCCGGAGGTCTCTGTGATGCCAACTGTATCACAGGGTTTTCAGGAACAGTGGGAAATGGTGTGCCAGGTTGTGCATGGTCAGGAGGGGTTTTTTCTTGTGTTTGTCTATCTTTAACTGCCTGTAGTCCACTTGTAATTGCATCATCAACAATCTGATCCACGAGTCCTAGCAGTTTTACTGATCCGCATAGAGAAAGATTGTGTATTTCTGTGTTTTCCGGTACATAAACAGGCTGGTCGGAAACAATACCTGTAAGGTCTAGACTTTTCGGTGTTTCTCTTCCTCCTTGCAATCCGGCGCACCTAGCAATTTCACTTGCGGTACAGCACAGGAAAAAAAGAAATGTGAACAATACAGCTAAGATGTTCAATACCAACAGTATCTTTCCGTTAGGAAAAGTTTTCGTGCTGCACAGCAACGTCAGGTTCACTATTAAGGCAGCAAAGACCAACAGTAATACAGAAAGCGCAAAAATGCATAAGATTCTTCGCTTGGAAAATGTGCAAGCTATAGGCATAGCACCACTAGACTGCTGTTTAGAAATGCTACTTTCCTGGATTAATGTGCGCGCGTCTCCATTATAAATTTCAGACCAAGAGTGCATTGTTTTTTATTACAAGTTTTAAATTTTGCAGAGAAGCACAACCCAAACACTGCAACACAGGACATGGGCCAAGTGCTTAAGTTTATTGATTCTACTATCGAGAAAGCAGTGCCAAGTCTTTTTCAATCAATATAAGTAGGTGTTACCAATACTACTATCATATTACAAAATATCAGCGGTACTCCTTAAACTTGCTATGAACCATCACTAGTATCTGGGTAATTTCTACAAAGTGTAAATCTATTTACTATATTTATTAACTTTATTTACCATATATACCGATGCTGTTCAACCTTCCTGTAAAAGTTATTCGTTGTGTTGCACTCTTTTATTCTCAGAAGAGTAAATATTTGCTGAGTTTTTTATCGATCAGGGTTGGTGTGATTAATTAAGAATATAACCTCAGTGGAATTGAAGCGAAGCAGTAATTAAATTCCTGTGATGGCGGGTTTATTTGCTGGATGCTTTTCCTGTTTTGTTTGTTACAAGCCTTTTGGCTCACACGTGTTATGCATCGTGCTTTGTCCTATAAAAATCTGAATATCGGAGTCATTCGAAAAGCAATATAAACCAAACTATATGCAGGCCGCATCCGTGCAGTTTTTCTTTTGTGTTATTGCAAGTAAGTGGGATTCATCGGTGATTTTTTACCGTTGGCATTTTATTTTAGGTGAGGTATGTCTGATGCTCTCAGGCAGGATCCTCTCAAGGTAAAAGCATTTTCTACTCACGATATTGTCGAAATCGATGGATTAGCGCTGACTAACTCTGTAGAAATACAGCACTTTGAAGCATCAAAGACCGAGTTTTCGTTCTGTTTTTATCAATAAAAGGATAGATGTAGGTGTTTCTTGAGTTCCCATTTTTCCCGTATAGGAAGAGTTGTTGGAAAATGCGTGAATCTATTCGAGGTGGATAGTCTTATCGTATTGTTGTAAAATGAGTGGGTATTGAGGCTGGATGGCAGATTGGTTATGCGGAGGACTGCAAATCCTTTTAGGTCGGTTCGATTCCGGCTCCGGCCTTTCTTGTTGTGTTTACTACTTCCATAGTTGTTCTTTGGTGGGCATGTTTGTTTGTAGCTTCTTTTGAGTTTTTGGTATGAAGTTCGTTTTCCCGACGGTCTTGCTCGGACTGCTACTTCTGGTGCTGACGTTCAAGTTCATAGGGAGCAATGTTCATTCTGAAGATGAAAAAGTGGGTGCAGAGGTGCGTTCATTGCGCACTATAGTTGTCGAACCGGTATTGCGTGCGATTGTTGTAAGTGGTTATGGAAGTGTTGATGCCGCACAGCGTCACTTTTTGTATTCGCAGGTGCCCGGGGAGGTCATAGAAAAGCTCGCCAGGGACGGGCAGATCTTGGAAGAGGGTGATACGTTGCTCCGCCTTAATAGTGATGTATGTGAAGCTCAGTTGCAAAGTTTGAAAGCTCTGCTAGAAGAAAGAAAAATGGAGTACCAAGCTGCTAAAGAGCTTAATGAGAATGGGTACTTATCCCAAGTAAAACTTTCAGCTGCGCTGGTTGGTCTTAAAAAGGCTGAAGCAGATTTGAAAGCCTTAGAAAGGCAAATGAAAAAACATACAATTAAGGCCCCAGTTTCAGGCATAATTGGGAAGATAAATGTTACCGTTGGGGATGTTGTATCACCAGGAGTAACACTCATAGCGGAATTGATCCCGTTCGGGGACTACATTGTGCGAATGAACGTCTCAGAGGTAGATATTTTGAATTTGAAAGAAGGTCTGGAAGCTGAAGTTATTCTTCCCGAAGTTGGTACTATAAAGGGAAGAACAAGGTTTGTTTCACTTGTTCCAAATGATCCTACAGGGACGTTTCTTGTTGAAGTTGGGGTTGAACGGAAAGAATTGGGCGAAAACCGTGTACCAGTGGGGATGGTGGTCGATACAAGGATAGTTGTGGACAAAAGATTCCTCTATAAAGTACCTGGTAGTGCGCTCTTACTAGAGAAAGATGGGAAGATTGCCATAGAGATTCTAAAAGATGGTTTGCTTCAGCCTATCAGGGTAGAGATAGTGGAAGAAGAAGGTGAGAATTTTTGGATACAGCAGAACGCAGCTGGGGGACAGATAGAGGTCGTTGTTGCTGGTGGGAGGCTTTCCAGACGCCAGGAACTTAAAGCGAACTAAGCTGGGTTTCTTTTTCTTCATTTTTTGGTTACTAATTTTGCTAGTGGTGGCAGGGCACGGTTTTCTTGTGTTGGATGTTTTTTTTACTTTCCAGGGTTATTTTCTGCAGTTTTTTGTCATACCGATGCTCATTTGTGTGGGTTTCTGGGTCTCTTGCAAAATGGGGTGGATACATATTCTCAAGCTACCGGTTGCTTTGAAATGTCTCTTTGTTCCCGCTAAGGGTTGCAGAAAAAACATTTCCTCTTTTTCGGCTTTTTCAGCTATATTGGGTGGAAATCTTGGAGTTGGTAATCTTTCTGGTACCGCGATTGCGCTTGCCACTGGGGGTCCCGGCTCGATTGTATGGATGATTCTGATCATTCTTTTCACTGCTTCGATCAAGTATGTCACTTGTTACTTAAGTCTGGTTTACAGGACAAAGAGGGGTACACGCTTTATTGGTGGTCCTATGTATTTTCTTCGAGATGGGCTTAAATCTAAAGTTTTGCCGCTCTTGTTTTGTATAGGATTGATTTGTACAGCGACCATTGGCGGTGGCTTAGTGCAAGTGAACTCTCTTGCTTTGCCGATGGATTATCTCCACATACCGAGGATCTATGGGGGTTTAATTTTCACAGTCCTAGTTGCGCTTGTGACTTTTGGTAGGCTTCGTGTCTTTACTCAGGTAGTTTCGTTTGTAGTGCCATTTATGGCCATCGGATATCTGGCTGTCTCACTTTACATACTTGTTTTGCATGCGGATAGAATCCCAAATGCACTTTCACTTATGTTAACGTCGATGTGGAGCAGAACAGACATACAAGGTGGGATTGTTGGATTTGCGTGGACGCAGTTTTTGACTACAATGCAGATGGGTATTTCCAGGGGAATATTTGCTTCTGACATCGGGTTTGGGCTAGAGGGTATACTTCATGCAAACGTGAAACAGGAAGAAGGTCATAAGTTGCCATTGGAGATAGAACAAGGTCTTATAGGTGTGATTTCACCGTTTATTGTGTTGCTGGTCTGTTTTGTTACAGCCTTGGTGCTTATGGTAACAGGTGTTGCATGGGGTCCTTTTGAAAGTACCAATATGTGCTTTGAGGCCTTCAAGGTTGGTGCTGAAAGTGATGTTGTGGGATACTCACTTATCGTTGTGTTATTCTGTTTTGCTTTTACAACAGTATTGACATGGTCTTTTTGTGCACAGTGCGCGCTTGAATATCTCACGAATTATAGTACCAAAGTACTCAAATTGTGGAAAATTTTTTTCGTTCTCGTATTGCCATTTGGTGCGCTATCGGAGGTGTACTTTCTATGGAGGGTAGTTGACTTTACTTCTGCGATTATGCTCGTGACGAATTTAATAGGGATGGTGTTTCTCGCAGGAGGTGTCGTGCACGAAACCAATAATAGTGTTTGAGAATTGTGAGTTTACTAGATTAGATGTCTTTGCTATTCTGAGAGCGACTTCTCTTCTTGTTTTTGGATGAAAAAATGGAACCTGCCAGCTGGTAGTGACAGAAAGGTTGCCTTCATTGATGCTAGAATCGTTGATCCAGAAAGCGGATTAGAAATCCTTGGGGATCTCGTTGTTCATGAAGGACGAATCGGTGATTTTGGGGAATCTCTCCTTAGTGATGTTGAACTTAAGTCCTTCGACGAAGTTATAAATTGCGCTGGGCATCTCCTAATACCAGGTATCATAGATATACACGTTCACTTGAGGGATCCAGGACAGTTGCAAAATGAGGATATACATTCTGGTACTAAGTCTGCAGCTGCTGGTGGTGTGACTACAGTTGTTTGTCAACCTAACACTGATCCTCCGATTGATACAGTTGAAACTCTGGCATACATACAAGATAAGGCAAACAAAGTTGGTTTTGTAAACGTCCTATGTTACGCATCGATTACAAGGGGAGGAAGGGATCTCACTGACATGTTTGCCTTGCATAAAGCGGGAGCGGTTGGTTTTACAGATGATGGTCTTCCGGTTATGAACTCGCTTTTCATGAGACAGGCTTTTCTGAATGCTGCTTTTCTGAAGGTACCAGTAGCACAGCATGCAGAGGATCTAAACCTTTCTGATGGTGGCTGCATAAATGAAGGAGTGATGTCTCATAAGTTAAATGTCCCTGGAATCACGCATCTTGCTGAGTCTGTCATGGTAGCTAGAGACATATTGCTTTTGGAGCAACTTAACGCACATTACCACGTATTACATGTTTCAACGAAGAAGACAGTTGAGATAGTCAGAGCGGCAAAAGATAGAGGAATGAAAGTGACCTGTGAAGTAACACCACACCACTTTCTTTTAACCGAAGAGGCTGTAGATGGATATAACACCGCTGCCAAAATGAACCCTCCTCTGCGAACAGAAGAGGATCGTCTTTGTATGATCGGGGCGCTTAAAGACGGTACCATCGATGTTATTGCTTCAGATCATGCACCTCACAATGAGGTTTATAAAGAGCTCCCACTCAAAGAGGCTGCATTTGGGATCGTTGGATTGGAAACAATACTGCCACTATCACTGGAATTATACCACTCTGGAATTTTGGGACTGCATTCCTTGCTTGCAAAACTAACGTGCAATCCTGCAAAGATTATTGGTTCTGAGGCTGGAAGAATAAAGGTGGGAAGTCCTGCGGACCTTGTTTTACTAGATCTTGATTCAGAGGTAAGGATAAATACAAAACAGTTTGCAAGTAAATCTAAGAATTCACCTTTTGGAGGGCGTAAGACCAAGGGTAAAGTTTTACGTACTATTGTTGGTGGGAATACAGTGTATACGGATATATGAGAAAATTCCTATCGATATTGTTTTCTTATGAGGTCTCGATGCTGAGTTGGTTGTTCACGGACTTTTTTAATATTATCTTGCATGGATGCAGTATGAGTGAATGTACAGGAGGAGCTTTTACTGGCATCGCTGTCTAGTAGGTTCTTATTACGAGGGCAGTTTTACGCAAATCTTTTTGGAAATCCTGTGCAGAAAATGGTAGAATTTGCGTGATTTTAAAAAGTAGAAGCTACCAATTTAGATAAACTTTTTAGACAGAGATCTAGGGCCTCTTTTTCACGAAGTGTGGCCTGAATGACATATGGTACAGAAGGGGTGACTTTTCCGTGTGATTTAGAAATCATCTCTTTCGTAGAGTCTATGAAACTTATGTTTTTGCAAATCTCCTTATCGAGTATGATGAGCAAATAGGGGACTTTATCTAGTTCTGTGCAGATAATTAGTATTCCTGTTTTGGGTCTTATTCCTGAGACAGAATTTAACAGTGTTTCTCTTGCTATACCCTGAACCTTCTTAATTACTATTTCTACTGATCCGTGTCTTTCTGTTTGGGCTTCTGCATTTGTGATCAGTGAATAGTACGCGCTAGTGATCTCTTTCTGATGACTCTTTTGCATCGCTCTGAATTTTAATTGATTTTCATTAAGCTGCTGCAGTTGTGCTTGTTTTTCTTCTCGCATGTATTGTAAAGCGGTAATGTGTGTTACTGCTTCTATCCTGCGTACACAGTGAGCTACAGATGATGCTGATAAAATTTTTATTAATCCAATGCTTGAGCTTTTTTTGACATGTGTACCTCCGCACAGCTCCACCGCTTCCCCTATTGAGACAACACGAACCGTATCGTCGTACTTTTCTCCGAACAATCCAATGGCGCCATCTCTTATCGCGTCATCAGTTTTTTTGATTTCCGTTTTTACAGAATGATCATCCCAGATCATAAGATTCACACAGTCTTCTACTTTAGAAAGCTCTTCCTCCGTAATAGATTGGCTGTGACTGAAATCGAAACGTAACCTATTTGGTGCCACAAGCGAGCCACGTTGTGAAACATGCACACCGAGTATTTTTCTCAAAACATGGTGTAATATATGTGTTGCCGAGTGATTTCTGGCTAGGCCGTTTCTGCGATCTATGTCGATCTTGAGGTTTACTTTTTCGCCTTTACTCACCGCTTGACCCCCAATGATTTTGCATTCATGGAGGATAACTCCTTCAGTAGATTTGTAGACTTTTTCTACTTTCAGCGTAGCATTTTCCCCTTCTATTACGCCTTGATCGCTCTCTTGTCCACCTGATTCTGGGTAGAAAATCGTTTGGTTCAGTATAATTGTCAGTTCATTAGACGCATCTTTTTCTGTTACCGCTAAGACGATAGCCGATCCTGCGAATCTTTCATAACCAGTAAATGGTGTCTTTCCATGTTCCAGGAACACTTCTTCGACTTCATTACTTGAAATTCGAGCTGTATCCTGCGTACGGGAAGCCTGAGCAAGGAGTCTTTGCATTTTCATTCTTTCAGTGAAACGTGCTTCGTCGACTGAAATTTTTTTCTCTTTTAAGATATCTATGGTTATGTCCAATGGGAATCCGTGAGTGTCATATAATGTGAACGCTACGTCTCCAGATAAGGTATCGCCCTCCCTCATAGAACTTGAAACCTCCTCGAGTAATTTCATTCCTGACTTCAGTGTATTTCGAAACGATTCCTCTTCTAGTGTTAATGTATTCAAAATGAGATTCTTAGCTCTTGTGAGTTCCTGGTAATAAGCTCCCATGTGTTTCTCGAGTACCCAGAAAAGCTTTGGTAACAACACTGCATCGAAACCGAGTGCATGCGAGTACCGCACTGCTCTGCGTATTATCCTCCTCAGGACATATTCGCGTCCGGTGTTACCGGGTAAAACACCATCTGCTATAAGAAAACTAGCAGAACGCAAATGGTCGGCAATTACTTTATGCGCAGCCTGATTGTCTTTGTTGCCAGTAATCTTTTGTGATTCTTTTACAATGGCTTGGAACAATTTTGTTTGGTAGTTATCATCCGTACCCTCTAAGATTGCTGTCACTCTCTCCAGTCCCATTCCTGTATCTATACACGGACACTCCATGTGCCTCAGTTTCCCGCTTCGTTCTCTTATGTACTGCATGAAAACGAGGTTCCATATCTCGACGTATCTTTCGCCGGGATCCTTGTTATCTTCAGGTATGTCTCCGGCTAAGTGCTCTCCATGGTCGTAAAAGATCTCTGAGCAGGGACCACATGGACCAATATCACCCATCTGCCAGAAATTATCACTTGTGCTAATTCTCTTGATTTTTCTTTTCCCGAAACCAGTTAATTTATCCCAAATCCCGAACGCTTCATCATCTTCGTGGTAGACCGTGATATATAGTTTTTCCTTACTTAATTTCAGTTCTTCGGTAACGAACTTCCAAGCCAACTCTATTGCCCTTTCCTTGAAATAGCAGCCGAAGCTAAAATTTCCCAGCATTTCAAAAAAAGTGTGGTGCCGTTTTGTAAATCCGACGTTTTCCAAGTCATTGTGTTTACCTCCAGCCCTAACGCATTTTTGTGCTGTTACAATGCTCGAGAATGGTGCCTTTCTGACATCTGCAAAATAGTCCTTAAATGGGACCATACCTGCGTTGACGAACATCAGTGAAGGATCTTCTTTTGGTACTAAAGACGCTGAAGGGAGGTTTATGTGTCCGTTTTTGACAAAGAAATCTATAAATCTTTTTCTGAGTCCGTCTATCATGAAGTAGCCCAATGCACAGGACACAAACGTAAATGTTATGTTTCCGGGTCTTGAAAGTAAAGTACAGTCAATTTTCTTGCAAGTTCTTGCGGGCGGGGCTCTTGTAACGTTTAGAATTTGCGTTACTCCTGCACGATATTGAACCTATAGGAGCTGCTTATCAAGTCCACTTTCCCGAAGATAATGTTGCTTGTACAGAGTTCCCATTTTTATTATTAGGAGAAAGGCTTAATTTACAATATTTTGCGACCATCCGTAGCCATGGCTTTTTGTTTGCAGTGCTCAATCAATTACTAGTATATCTGGCGCCTCTTTATGTAGTGTCTGTTCTGATTGTGAGTACCTACTTACTCGTGAATAGTAGCTTTAATACGGAGAAAATAACGTTTGTCTCAATTGCGCTACTCATAGTTTATCAAAGTTTTACTCTCTCAAAACCGTTGGCTTTTTTAGAAAGTCTAATGATTGCACCTATCATCGCCATACTTGGTTTGGCTTTAATGGGAAGATTAGTTGCTTGTACTAGTATTATTAACAGAGCTGCAGGTCTCATAGTAAAAATCAAATATAAGACCTTCATACCAATAATTTTGATACTTGCGTGCTACGTCCTGAGCGCCTTTGTTAACAATACGCCTATTGTGGTGCTTCTTATTTCACTTGTTTCCACATTTAGCAAGCAAGTAGGTATTGCCAATTCCAAAATGATGCTCCCGATCGCTTTTTCTGCATCCCTTGGTGGGATGCTCACAGTTCTTGGAAGCAGTACAAATCTACTTATCTACTCAAAAGCTGAGGAGCTTGGTGTTGAATTAGGGTTCTTTGGATTTTTCTTACCAGCTCTCTTCGTAGGCATTTTTGGGATCATTTATGTAATTTTTCTCACCTTGATACTTCCAATAAGAAGACCTGCAGAAGACGATTTTAGGAGGTTCCTTTTTGTTTTGGATTCGCCTAAGTCAGGGAGATTGATTTTCTCTTCGGTTGGGATACGTGAGATAAAAAATATTTTACATAATCACGCATTTTGCAAGAACCTGGTACTGGACGAGATTGTGGTTACGGAAAAATCTGAATTGATAGGTCGTGACGTGCTGTCCGATGATGTTGCGAGTTACTTTAACGCATCTGCTATTGGCATAGCACGTACTTCAGGAAAAGTAGTTTCTGGGTCTAGGCTAATAGTTGTGCGTAAAGCGGCAAGTCCTCATCATGAGAAGGGGGAAGTGGTTTTCGCGAAAGACAGATCGTACATTCTGAGTCATGCTAATAGCATAAAGGTAATATGTACCTTCGTTGGTATGGTTCTTTTATCTGGAGCTTTGAAAATACCACTTGCTCTTACTGTTTTTTCTGGTCTTGCACTGCTAGTTATTTTAGGTGCCGTCGATGTGAGGGAGATTTTCAGATTTCTCGAAATAAAGCTGTTCCTAATGCTTATTTACTCCCTTATTATAGGGAGATCACTAGAAATGACGGGTTTACTAGAAGATTTTGTTCAGCTTCTCTATCGGTATACTAGCGCGTTATCGGTTATTGGGATAATCTGTGCGCTCTTTACTATAGTGACTTTGTTAAATGAAGTCATGAGTAATAATGCAGTGGGATTAATTTTTACACCTGTTGTGCTAAAACTCAGTTACATGATGGGGGTAGAACCAAAGTATTTATTGTGGACACTTATCTTTGCATCCAATAGTGCTTTTGCCACACCGTTTGGATATCAGGTGAACCTTATCGTTATGGAAGCAGGAAAATACAAATATTCTGATTATTTAAAGTTCGGTTTTCCTCTTAATGTGGTTGTTTTGGTTGGCTACGTTATCTATTTGCACCTTTTTTCTGATCTAGATCTCTTTCATAGCGTCCACTTTGGATGAGCGGCTGGTCAGTGATTGCTTTCCTGGTTGAGATAGCAACTGAGAAGCTTTTGTTTCCAACTGGAAGGTGGTAGTACTCATTGAACAGTGTATGTTTTAGGCGTACAATTTGAGATTGTTCTGCGGTCGTGGTGGAATTGGTAGACACGCAGCGTTGAGGTCGCTGTGGCTAATAAACGGCCTTGGAAGTTCAAGTCTTCTCGACCGCACGTTTCTTTCTTGTTGCCAATAGTGCTTGCGCAATTATCTTCTCTGTTAAGTATCTGTTAGGTGCTTCTGCCTTCGGATTATAAGTTTTCCAAGGTTTCTTTGAGTGCGATTTCCATCACTAGTGGGAACAATGACACTATGATAACGTTCACAAAAAATAGTGCTGTGAAAATCCCTGGACTGTTTATATCCCATTTGAAAAGTGCAAGCGCTGTTATGGTCCCAGGAATCGAAATTGGGGCGGCAAGAATAATGGGTGTGATGCGATCCGAGCGAATACTTAAACTACTGCAAAGTGCACCAGTGAAGGATAGCATTGCTGTTGAGTAGCAAAGGGAACCAGCGAACGAAACTATAGTTTGGATACACATTTTGTCAGTGATTAGAAGGTAAAACAAAGCTGTAGCAAAGAATGTTAATAAAAGCCCTTGTCTAATCCATAATTCTAAGACAGTCTTTGTTATGAAGCTCTTGATGCTTGGAGTAAACGTAACGAGTTGTTCGAGACTCCCAGTAGTCCAATATTGTGAAAAAATTCCGCTCACCGAGACTAAGTGCAGGATGTTTGTGGTCACCCATAACACTAGGCCGTCCATTTGGCAGTTTAAGATTTGTCTATAGAGAAGTAACTGGACAAAGTTGATCAATAAAAATGCTAATAGTACTATTGACGACTTACCACGAAACATATATGGTTCTTTCTTTGGCGGCAAGTATAACATAATAGTTATTTAAGTTTATGATGTTAAGGTTTTGCCGGTGTGGGTCTTTTTTTCTTTTACCCGATGTCTTCTGATGATATAAAAACTGCCGAGTATATGGGAGAAAGGATGCTTGCGTACTTTCGTGAAAAGTTGATCACCCTTAGAAGTGCTTTATTGAATCAAGGGAAGGTTGTGAAAGATGTGCTAAGCAGGTGTGCAAACTCATATGAAGCTGACGACATCATAATGTCTACACAAAAGCGCAACTTGTTGTTAAGCGAGATAGACGATGCAATTGAACGCATAGAGCAAGGCGTGTATGGTTACTGCGAGGAGACAGGTGACGAGATAGGCTTTGGTAGATTAGATCTTGAGCCCACAGCCAGGTACTGTGTTGATGTTCAAGAAAGACTCGATAAGAAAAATCGTTTTCTCAAGTCCTCTGGAAGCGTAAATAATGAAGAAGGATAGTATTTTTGTTTTCTGGTTTTGACAACTGTAGAACATGAGTGCAGAATAGTCCCCATGTCCTTTTATTTGGTCTGGTTTAGTGGATAGCGAAAATCTCAATAAAACTAAGAGGGTTGTCTCTGAAAGTCTGGAGGGAAAGCTTGGCGAGTCCTACCAGGTTCTCGATAAGGGCTTTGTACGTGTTGTCGATTACATGGGGAACGATCAGGCAATTGTTCAAGCCGCGCGGGTTTCATATGGAAAGGGAACAAAAACAGTAAATCAAGATCGTGGTTTAATACACTATTTGATGCGGCATGGCCATACCACGCCATTCGAAATGTGTGAAATCAAATTTCACGTAAAGATGCCCATATTTGTTGCCAGACAGTGGATTAGGCATAGGACGGCTAATGTTAATGAATACTCAGCACGCTACTCAATCGTTGAAGAAGAGTTTTATATTCCTGAGATTGACAAAATTTGTTATCAGTCCACCACCAATTCTCAGGGAAGGGGAGATGAACTTGAGCAGCAACTTGCACAAGAATTTCGTGATTTTCTCACAAAAAGTGATAAGTCTACATATGATGAATACACGCGCTTCATAGAGAAAGGCTTAGCTCGTGAGATTGCGCGTATTGCAATGCCTTTAAACACCTACACGGAAATGTATTGGAAGGTGGATTTGCATAATCTGTTTCACTTTTTGAAATTACGCTCACATCAAAGGGCACAGTACGAGATTCGCAAATACGCCGAGATAATGGAAGAAATCGTGAGTTCATGGGTCCCGATGGCGTACGAAGCCTTTCTAGAATATGAAAAACATGCAAAAACCCTTTCTAGGAGTGCAATTGAGTATGTCCGCGATAATCTAAAAGAGGAACTTTCTTCCGAAAGGGAAAGATATGGAATTGGTGCTCGCGAATTTACTGAAGTAACTGAAATGCTCACTGGAGCGGAAAAGGAATAGAGAGGTTAGGTTTATGAGGCTCTTAAAGGTGGGGTTGTAACCTTTCCGTTCTTGAAGCACGAGTGAAAATCAATTAGATTTAACTGGTTGTAGTGGTCTAGGAAGAAAACATAAGGATGGCATTAGCTAGATATGACAACCCTTGGGGTTCTGATGACGAACCACCTCGGAGAACGAGAGTAACTAATAGAAATGTTTACGATATAGAGGGGATTTTACTTTCTATGCGTGGTAGATTTTTTCGTCGTAGCGGGCCCAGGTTCAGCTGGTGGTTTGTCTTTTTTCTCCTTGGTTTGTTTGGCGTCTTTTGGGTTTTGTCAGGCTTTTATATTGTGAACCCAGAAGAACAAGCAGTGAAGCTTACATTTGGTAAGTATGCTGGGATGGCAGACCCGGGTCTCAGGTATCATTTTCCTTTTCCAATTGGTCATGTAGATAAGGTGAAAGTAGCTGTCATAAATCGTAACGAAATAGGTTATTCTTCGGGCAAAAAGGGGGAAGGTGAGGGCATAATGCTCACAGGTGATGAGAATATTGTCAATGCAAATTTCGAGGTTCAATGGCGGATAAAGGACGCCTATAAATTTCTGTATAAAGTTAGGGATTATGGCTTTGGGTTGAGTGTTAAAGGTGCTGCGGAAAGTGCCATGAGGGATGCGATTGGGCAAAATAAGATATCATTCATTTTAAGAGGTGAAGGCAGGGCAAAAATTGCCTCAGATACGAAAAAACAATTGCAAGAGATCCTTGATGGGTATGATATGGGTGTCGAAGTGCTTTCGATCCAGATGAAGAAAGTTGACCCTCCTGAGAAAGTAATAGACGCTTTCCGCGATGTGCAGAGTGCTCGCGCTGATAAGGAGAGAGAAATCAACCAAGCCTACTCTTATAGGAACGACGCTTTACCTAGAGCTCGTGGGGAAGCTGAAGTTGCTTTACAAGGTGCGCAAGCCTACAAGACAGAAGTGATAAATCGGGCATTGGGTGACACAACAAGGTTCACTGAGGTGTACAACCAGTATAAAATTAACCCCGAGATAACGAAAGTAAGAATGCGAATTGAAATGCTCGAAGATGTTTATAGAAACACCGAGAAAATCATTGCTGATGATAGCGGCATATTCAAGTTCTTTGATTTACAGAAGGGTGGTGTCAAATGAAGGGTGTTTTAGCTGCTATTTTGGGCTTTTTTTTGCTCTTGAATCTTAGCGTCTTTGTGGTCCCCGAGGGACATAGTGCTATAGTCTTGCAGTTTGGTGAGGTGATAACTGAAAGCCCCCTTGAGCCAGGTTTGCATTTTAAGATCCCGTTCATTAATAAAGTCATAGTGATGGATACGAGGATACAAGATCTATCATCTGATTCTAGGGAAGTCATTGCCGCTGATCAAAAGAGATTAATAGTTAGTTACTACGCGAAATATAAGATCATAGATCCTGTGCAATTTTATCGGTCTACTAGAAATATAGCCAATCTTGAAAGTAGGTTAGGTCCAGTGGTTGAGGCAAACATGAGAGAACAGATAGGTCTGGTACCTCTTGTCAGTATTCTTACTGAGGAGAGAGCAGATGTAATGAACAAAATAAAGTTGCATTCAGGAAATGTTGCGTCAGACTTTGGGGTCGCTGTGGTAGATGTGCGTATAAAGAGGACCGACCTTCCAGAAGAAAATAGTGGTGCGATCTTTAAAAGGATGCAAACAGAACGTGAAAAAGAAGCACGTGAAATAAGGGCACAGGGTTACCAGGAAGCGCAGAAAATAATCGCGAATGCTGACAGAGAGAAGAAAGTTATCCTGACTGAAGCATATGCGAAGGCGCAATCGATCAAAGGTGAAGGTGATGCTGAGGCTGCTAAACTATATGCTAAGGCATATGCGGTTGATCAAGATTTCTATAAGTTTTACAGGACGATCATTGCGTACAGGAAGGCTTTTGATCGGGGTAATACAAAGTTTATTATCAACTCGAATGATAAGTTTTTGTCTACATTAAAGGATGTTAGTGATAAAAAATAGGTTTTATAAGATATTTCTCTTAGCGGTGCTTTTGAGTTCTTCTTTTGCTTCTGGGGCTGTGCCAGCTGAGGGGTTTTCCGATGTTGTTTCAAGACTTGCTCCTGCAGTTGTGAATATTTCTAGCGAATACAGGTTGAGGATGGATAACCAGGGTCTGTGTGGTAACCCGGCTATCTTGGAAGAGTTTTCTGAGTTTTGTGAGCGCCTCAAGCCATTTTTTCGTAACAAGAATCCAGGTAAGAAATATGGGACATCTTTAGGTTCTGGTTTTTTGATTTCCGATGATGGGCTTATAGTTACGAACTATCATGTTATTGCGAACGCTGACAAAATCAAGGTTGTTTTGAGTCAGTGTAGTGAGGCGTGCCAACAGTATGAGGCCACAGTGATTGGGTATGACAAAAAGACCGACCTCGCCGCGCTAAAAATTTCTGGAGTAAAGGGCCTGCCATATTTGCGTTTTGGCGACTCATCTAAAATGAGACCCGGGGACTGGGTGATAGCAGTTGGTAATCCTTTTGGTTTGGGGGGTTCTGTCAGTGCTGGAATTGTCTCGGCTATTAGTAGAGAAATCGGTTTATCGCAGAACAGCGATTTTATCCAGACGGATGTTGTGCTTAATTCTGGTAATTCAGGAGGACCCCTTTGTAATGCAGAGGGTGAAGTAATTGGCGTAAATACGGCTGCTGTGTACTCTAATGGTGGAAGTGCAGGAATTGGTTTTGCCGTACCCTCGAATGTTGCCAAACCGGTTATAGAAGCTCTGGCTAAGGGTAAGCAAATCCAGCGTGGGTGGATAGGAATTGTTATACAGGAAATCACAAATGAAACAAAAGATTCACTTGGTGGAGACTTATCCGGTGTCCTGGTGGCGAGTATTGAAAAAGACGGACCTGCATACAAAGCTGGGATGAGGGTTGGTGATGTTATTACGGCGGTAAACGGGGAGAAAATTAGTGGTTCGAGGAAATTAGTAAGGGAAGTTTCTGGGCGCAAGATAGGTGATACAATAGTGCTATCTGTAGTTAGGGATGCTCTTAAAAATAAGGAGACGGTATCTTTGAAAATAAAGATTGAGAAAACACCACAAAGATATACAGACGATGGGGCCTCGCAGTTGGAGGTCATAGGATTGGTGGTCTCTAATCTGACTGATACGATTCGAAATTCATTTGGACTTGGTGCAAGCATTGAAGGTGTAGTTGTCTTGGCTGTCGATCCAGATAAGGAGAGTTTTCTCAAGGCCGGAGATATAATTGTGGGGGTTGGTACCAATAGACAGATTTCGACTGTCCAGGAATTTAAACAGCATATAGACGAAGCGAAGAAAAAAGGGCAAAGGTCCCTCCTGATGCTCATAAATCGTGGGAAGCAAACGGTCTTTGCTGCTGTAAGCTTAGATGACTAGTGCCACCTATAATGCGGCGGCAGACATTCGTACATCTTAGAGTACGAAGCGATTATTCGCTCTTACGGGCAGTTACCAAACCTAGAAAAATTGTTGATCTAGCGCGTGCTGCTGGCATGCCAGCTGTTGCGCTCACTGACATTGATACAATGGCAGGTGCGCTTGAGTTTGCTGAGTATGCTAAGAGCTCTGGTATTCAACCGATTATTGGAATTGATCTTTCAATTTCACACAATCGTGTTGACTCACGTGTACTTCTGATCGCAAAAAACGAAGAGGGCTTTCACAATATGATTAAGCTCTCTAGGGTAGTTTCTGCGAGAAGAGTTGCCTTAAATGAGGTTTTTACCTATAGCAAAGGTCTAATTCTGCTGTTAGGAGAGTTCTTTCTTGATGCTATCAATAGTTATTCGATTAACGCGGAAACTCTGGTATCCGATCTAAAGCAAGTCTTTGATAAGGATCTTTTTATTGAAATACAACGTCTGGGCAATCAATCTGCAGAGGAAAAACTTATTCAACTTGGATATGAGTGTAATATTCCTTTTGTTGCTACAAACGATGTTCTTTTTCCGAATAGGGATTTCAGGGAGGCACATGACGTATTGACCTGCATCGGTGGTCTTACATATGTCAGTGATATAAACCGCGTACATTACTCACCAGAATCGTATTTTAAAAGTGCAGAAGAAATGTTTGCACTTTTCTCTGATTTGAAGGAAGCGTTGCACAACACTGTTTTGATAGCGCGTCGTTGTAGCTTTATGCCAGAAGTGAGGAGTCCTATTCTGCCAAAGTTTGAATGCGAAAGAGATGAGAACGATGAGTTGAGGCGTCTGAGCTATGCTGGTTTACAAAGAAGGATGGGGGATGATATTCCACAAAATTATTTGGATAGGCTCGAGTATGAGCTTGGCATTATCATTGACATGAATTATTCTGGCTACTTTTTGATAGTGGCTGATTTCATACGTTGGAGTAAGGCCAATGATATTGTTGTTGGTCCTGGAAGAGGATCTGGTGTCGGATCAATAGTTGCCTGGTGTCTTGGTATTACTGGTTTAGATCCACTGAAATTTGCTCTTTTTTTTGAAAGGTTCCTGAATCCGGTTCGTGTATCAATGCCGGATTTTGATGTGGACTTCTGCCAGGAAAGACGGCATCTTGTGATAGAGTACGTGAGGAAAAAATATGGTCACGTTGCTCAAATAATGACCTTTGGTACTCTCCAGCCCAGAGCTGCATTGCGAGATGTTGGAAGGGTCCTTCAGCTGCCCTATGGTCGAGTAGATAGGATCTGTAAAATGATTCCCAATAATCCAGCCAATCCGATTTCTTTGCAGGAGGCAATAAATCTCGACAAAGATCTCCAAAAAGAAAGTGAAAATGATGAATCGATAGCCAAGTTGCTTGATCTTGCTCTTAAGCTGGAAGGAACACTAAGACATGCATCGACTCACGCTGCTGGGATAGTTATTAGTGATACTCCAATAGAGAATTATCTACCTATTTACCATGATAAGGAGTCAGACATTCCGGTTACTCAGTATTCGATGAAATATGTTGAAAAAGCAGGACTCATAAAGTTTGATTTTCTAGGTTTGAAAACACTAACAGTAATCAATCAGGCATGCTCATTAGTACGATTAAAAGATCCTAATTTCGATATGGATTCTATTCCTCTTAACGATAAAAGGACGTATGAGCTTCTTTCAGCGGGAAATGCGATAGGTGTGTTTCAGTTGGATAATGCGTACATGTGTGAAACGCTAAAACGCCTGCATCCAGACTGTTTTGAAGATATAATTGCCCTGATTTCGCTTAATAGGCCTGGTCCTATGGCGAACATTCCAACGTATATAGCAAGGAAACACGGAAAAGAAACAGTTAAATATCCACATCCACTACTGGAATCTTCATTAAAAGAAACTTTTGGTGTTGTTATCTATCAAGAGCAGGTAATGGAAATGGTGCGGCTTCTTGCCGGGTATACACTCGCTGAAGCAGATATTCTCCGGCGTGTTATGGGTAAGAAAATACGTGCGGAAATGTCAGAGCAAACCGAGAAATTTGTCGAGGGTGCAAAACGTAACGGTATTGATGCGGAAAAAGCTCGAGAAATCTTCGAGATGGTAGAAAAGTTTGCTGGCTATGGTTTTAATAAGTCACATGCTGCTGCATATGCGCTCATTTCATACCAAACGGCCTTTCTCAAGGCTAACTTTCCAATTGAGTTTACCACGGCTGCCCTTAATCTCGAACTGCACCATACGGACAAGCTTGCAATTCTAATACAAGATGCAAAAAACTGTGGTATTACAATTTTGCCGCCAGATATAAATAAGTCAAAAATTTTCTTCTCTATTGAGGGTAATGCAATAAGGTACTCGCTCGCAGCTTTGAAGAATGTTGGAGAAGCTGCAGCTTCAGCAATAGAAAAAAGAAGCCCGTTCAAAACAATTGCGGAACTTCAAAGATGCTTGGATGGAAAAATAGTTCATAGAAAAGCTGTTGAAAGTCTTATAAAGTCGGGTTCTCTGGATGTACTCTCTCCTGAGAGGAGTAGACTTTATTCTTGTATGAACGAATTAGTGGGGAAAGAGGATAATAGTGCACAGATTGCATTATTTGATATCTCTGTTGTTAAACCAGAGAAAGTTTTTGCGCCATGGAATTTTTTTGAAAAAACACAGTGTGAATTTGATGCGCTTGGCTTTTTTCTTTATGATCACCCTCTTTCTCCATATCAAAGGTTTTTAAAGCTTTCACCGAATCAGATTGCTGGTGTGATAACTGAATTGAGAATAAGATCGAGGGGCAATAGAAAGTTTGCTGTGATGCATGTTTCGACAGTAAGCGATATATACACTGTCGTGTTTTACGAATCCGAAGTCATTGACTCCAGACGTGAACTTTTTGTAGTTGGTGTAAAGGTTGTGCTGACCCTCTTAAAGAGTGATAACGGCTATGTATGTAGCAATTTGGCTGAATTACACGAATTTATCTTTGCGGATTATAAGAGAAGATTTGCAATTCTCGTAAACCGTAAAGAACAGGTTACCGCATTGAAGGACGCTCTAAGGCGTGGTGGTAAATGTGAGGTTATAGTCGTTGTGCGTAGTGATTCACAGTACACGAGGATTATTTTGGGGCATGATTTTGATCTTGCCATTGAAAAGCTTGCATTGATTGAGGGTGTCGAAATTCTCAAGCACAGGGTGCGCTCAATTAGCACATGAGTATCGTGCGAGTACCGTAAGATTATTCGTTCTTGTTTGTAATGTGCTTAAAATTGTTGATGCCGTAGTAATTTAATACTTCATCTAAGTATGTTACACTCTACGACGTTCTTGGGATGTAGCCAAGCGGTAAGGCAACGGTTTTTGGTATCGTGATGCGCAGGTTCGAATCCTGCCATCCCAGCTCTCAGGGTCATTGTCTTGCGTTTCTACTCATCGAAAGGTCTTTTTCTTCTAAGAAATACGTAGTATGCTCCTTCACCCCCATGATGAGGTAGTGCCTCTGCTACGAATTTGATCAGACCTCTGATCTCGGCATTGTTTTCTAGCCATGATACAAGACTTGTCTTGATAACTGCGTCGCCAGTCCTTCCTTTTCCAACAATGATTAGGAGATAACGAAGACCACTCACGTAATTTTCCAAAATGAATTGGATAGTTTTCCGATAGGCGCTTTCCACGGTTTCACCATGCAGGTCTAGTGTTTTGTCTATATTAATCTTTCTGCGTTTGATTTTTCGCAAAAAATCAGGATCTGCATTCTTAGCGAAATCAAGCCCACTTGTGTTCAAGTTACTTGGTTTATTGTATGTCACGACTTTGTCTTTTGTGTTTGGTGTAAGACCTATCGCAGGTTTTGTTGGTTTATGACAACATGGGTGGGCAAATTTGTCTGAAACCTTAGTGACGCTCCTTATGAAGCTGTCCCAGTCTGTTGTATTTTCATGCTGTGGACTCACGTGAGAATTTTCTGTCGTGCTGATAGAAATCATACTTATGTTGCAGGTTCTATCATCTTCTCCAGATGTACCGGATTTGTGCAAAGTACTTTCTTTTCTGATCAAGTGAGTATACATGCTGACGCCATGTACACTTTTTATTCCCATCTTCTCTAATAATTCTATGAAATGGTCGTGTAAATTAGTGGTGTATTTCGGTGGATGATATTGTACGGATTCCTGGTTTGTACCATTGCTGAAGAATCTGTCTTTTATGTTGTCATGTATATATGGCCCGAGGACAGCGTTTATATGTCTTATTTCAGCGCCAGACTCTAACATCTTAAGAAGCGTATTTCGTATTAATTCATCTGGACTACTGAGGTCTACATTTACAATTCCTATAACACGGTTTATGTGATCAGAAAGTAGTAAAGGGATAGAGTCTATTGTCTTTATCATGAGAAATAGGTTAGGCCTGTTCGTTACAAGCGCGTTGCATTTGAGGAAATCGGTGCTTGGACTGTCTGCAAATATGCACACACTGGATTGTGATTGTTGGGGTAAAACATATGCTTTTCCTTGCAATTCCATATGGGTAAAACTTCTGAGGTTTGTCAGAGAGTCTCCTTTGAGTGGGAGATTACAAAGAAAGGAATGCTCTATTATATTGGTATTGTGCCTATCGAATGAAGGTAAAGCTATCCTAAAAACGGATCTCTTACGCATCTGCTTCGCTTCTTGGAAATACCAGAACAGTAACATACTAGTATAATCCTATACAACCTGTACATATGGAGCTTCAGGTTCACACTATACAGATAAGTTGCTATAATCCCTGCTGTTTCTCTCTGCTAAAATGAAAGAAAACATGCACTCTTCCATCACTGTGCAACAAGATGCATTAACAAGAATTCTTGCGAATCTTGTTAGTGTATCAACAAGGAAAAGCAC
The DNA here is from genome assembly GCF_009856525.1 of Neorickettsia findlayensis. Classification (NCBI taxonomy): domain Bacteria; kingdom Pseudomonadati; phylum Pseudomonadota; class Alphaproteobacteria; order Rickettsiales; family Anaplasmataceae; genus Neorickettsia; species Neorickettsia findlayensis. The sequence continues at coordinate 139,102 of NZ_CP047224.1, forward strand.
TATAGCTTATTTGTCGCATGTTAGGGTATGTTTCTCTGGCAATTCAGTCGAGTTCACCACAACTGATAATGAGCTTTCACTCACAGATTCATTACAGGGAATTGAAGGTGCGATTGATGCAGTAATCTCAGTAGATGCATTCAGGTTATACGAGATAGTCAGGCGTCTGCCACCCGATGTTGGAATTATTTTCTCAATTGAAAAGAATAATTTAGTTGTTCGCAGCAAAAGAATAGAGTTCTCATTACCATATTTAGATGCAAAACATTTCCCGTTGATAAGTGAAGAGGAAAAAATGGGACAAATTAGCTTTGCAGGGGATGAAATAAGGAGTCTCTTCAATAAAGTGCGGTTTGCCACTTCAACTGAGGCTACAAGGCAACATCTGAACGGTGTATATTTTGAATCAGATGGTGAAAAAATAACCGTTGCTGCAACTGATGTACACAGGCTTGCAGTAGCCACACTTACAAAAAAGACAGGTCTCAAGTTTTCTTGCATAATTCCGAAGAAAACTGTGTCAGAGATGATTAAGCTTTCTTCGAGTAAGGAAGTTGACCTCTTTCTTCATGGGAAGGAGTATGTCAGTAGGATAAGGATGGTTTTCGGGGGTATTCGTTTAAATTCGAAGTTGATAGCTGGTACATTCCCAAATTTTGCTGCGGTCATTCCGCAGAGCTTCAAGTCTTTTCTAATATTTGATAGGAAGGGTTTAGCGACCAGTATAGAAAGGGTTGGTCTTGTTTCGCCTGATCAAAGTCGTGCGATTAGTATTAGCATGAAGGGCAAGCAGCTTTACCTCGACGCGAGCAATTCTGATGCGAGTTTCGGGCGAGAATTGTTGGAATTAAATGAAGAAGTGAACGAAGAGCTCAGTATTTATTTCAATCATGCCTACCTCCTGGATATACTCTCAGCTCTGGATAATAAAGAGGTGATAATGAAGTTTAACAATGCAACTTCTCAGGTTTTGTTTCAGGGTGATGAGAGTGCTTTGTATATTGTTATGCCAATGGCTTTCTAGATCTGTTTGTATCGGGCTTTGTACCCCTTGTTCTTCTTATCAAGAAGCATGTTTACAAAGCTAACCCTAAAGATTAGAATTCTCCTGTTGGCCCGGTAGCTCAGTTGGTAGAGCAAAGGACTGAAAATCCTTGTGTCACTGGTTCGAGTCCGGTTCGGGCCACGCGATGCAGTATTCCTTGGGTTGAACTCCATGTAATTTGCTTTGCATTGTAGATTTTCGATCTCGTTATATTAGGTCGAAGTGCCTAATCCCTTCCTATTCGGAGCTGGAGTTCTCAATGAGTTCTGTTACAGATTTGAAGTACCAGTGTCTACCTAGACATTTGAGAACCCTGCCTCATCACCAAAAGAGTAGAGTTTCTCCATCCTAGTGACCTCTATCGTTGAATTTTCCAGTTCGTTCATTAGGGCGTAGATAACTGTTGTTGCTAGACTCTTGTTGGGTTCTGCCAAAAATCTGCAACAAAGAGTGTCACTATACGGCATGACTGCGGTTTCTTCTGGCCAAATCAAGACGCCTTTTACGCTTATGCTACCCAGGATGATTGCATCGTCCACTTTTATTTTTTTTAAAGCAGCCAAAAGTAATGCTAAATTTGTGCTATCCCAACTGATAAAGAGATCTACTCCGATTAGAAGCTTTTCTTTTTTACTCTGATATTGAGGTTTGATGAGTGTACCTTGAACTAGGCTATTACATGAGAAAGCTACCAGACTTTTTCTGTCGATGTTGTTAATTATGTGTTCTGTGAATTTTCTAGTGCCAACCTTGAGCTTGCTATGCAAAGGATCATAAACATCTGCGGTATGTACACCTGATTTTAGTGTCTTCAACCACGCAGAATAAACCTTCTGTGCAATTTCTTTTTGTCCTACGTAGCTAAGCATGTACATTGCAGCATTCAGAAGACCGGAGGGATTTGCAATGTCTTGGCCCGCTATATCAGGTGCAGAACCATGCACAGCCTCGAACATTGCGTACTCTTCGCCTATGTTGATGCTACCTCCAAGACCAACTGAACCTGACATTTCCGCTGCAACGTCCGAAATAATATCTCCATATAGGTTAAGCGTCACGATTACATCAAATTTTTCAGGATTTTTCGCTATCCTTGCTGCGCCAATATCTATAATGTAGTTTTCACTTTCGATATCTGGATACTCAAGCGCGACCTTCTTAAACAGTTTGTGGAAGATTCCATCAGTCAGTTTCATGATATTATCTTTCACCATTACAGTGACTTTCTTTCTACCGTTATTGCGCGCGTACTCAAAAGCATATCGGCAAATCCGTTCAGACGCACTTTCTGTAATGACCTTAGTGCAGTTGTATGTATCGAGGGTCTGTCTATATTCTATCCCTGAGTAGAGGTCTTCCTCATTTTCTCGGATAATGACAATATCCATTTTAGGGTTTTGCCATTCTAGGTGCGAGGCACAAGGCCTAACATTTGCGAATAGTCCCAGCTTTTTTCTGAGTGTTACGTTTAGACTTCTTACACCTCCGCCACGAGGAGTTGTTATCGGTGCTTTTAGGAGCACTTTATTCCTCTTCAGGGTTTCCCATCCGGAGTCAGAAATCCCAGAAGGCCAGCCTTTTTCATAAATCTTCTGTCCAATTTCGACTGTATCAATCTGTATTTCTGCACCAGCTTCAAAAATAATTTCGAGCACTGATGTCATTATTTCCGGTCCGACTCCGTCGCCGTAGGCTACCGTCAACTTAGGCATATCATCCTTCCGTATACTGTACTTCTTTCATTTTACAAAAAACTACCGTTATTATTAGTGGAGAGTTGTTTTTTTAGCAAAATTCGGTGTTCCTTGTGGTCTTGGGGAAGATATTCCCCCTTTATCTAATGATACTGTTGGGCTACATTGCTGGAAGAATGCTCAACACTGATCGTAATACCATCGCAACTCTTCTTTTATATCTCCTCTCACCGTTAGTTATCTTAAACGGGTTACTCGGTGTGGACAATATGCAGAAACTGTTACTTCTCCCTGTCATTGTTTTCTTAACAAGTTGTTTCATGTGCTGGCTTGTATATACGGCCACCCAGCTTTTTTACAATGACAGCCTAAGAAACATAATTGCATTTAGTTCAGGTAGCTTCAACACGGGCCAATTTGGTCTTCCCGTAGCACTTATGATTGTTGATGCTGAAACTGTTGGGATATATATACTTGCATACAGTGGAATCATCCTTTTTGAGAATACATATGGTTTCTATATTGCGTCTAAAGGAGCCTTTTCTCCAATGTACTGTATAAAAAAGACGCTAAGCCTGCCTCCGCTACACGGAATAGTAGTAGCATTTTCCATGAAGCTTTTGTGTTTACACTTTCCTGAATTTTTGGATCCATTTTTTGCGAATCTACGAAGTACCTACGTGACACTTGGTATGAGTACCATTGGTCTTGGTCTGGGAACTATAAAAAAGTTCGAAGTGGACTGGAAGTGCATTGGAATCACGATGTTTGTAAAGTACTTTCTTTGGCCGGTTCTAATGCTTAGTCTTGTCTATCTTGATGCCTCCTTCTTGCACATTTTTGATAACGATAAAGTGTACAATGCTATGTTGATTCTTTCTGTGGTACCAATTTCTGTGAGTACCATGCTATTAGGTTGTGTTTTCAATTATCCAGCGGAGAAGATTGCAGTTGTTGTTCTCATAAGCACACTTACAGGCATGGTGTACATTCCTTTGGTGGTGAAATTCTTTTTTTAAATCTCATAAAGTGATTCCTTATTTTGGTGATGTACACAAAATTCTGATTTGCCAGTCTGAGAAAGTTTTAAATTTCGGTTAGTCATCTGTAATTGAAAAAATGCGACCTGTATCATTGGGTGGTTGCAACAGAGCCAGGGTAAGAAACAGTTACCACTCAGTGCTGAAAAGTGGGTAAGATATGAGTTTTAAATCATCCACTACGAAACAATTCTTTAATTGTGGAATGTGACAAACGGATCTGGATGCGTCGTGCCTTTTTTCCGCTGAGAATGCGTTCGTTCTCGAGTTGATTTCCCTCACTCCAGGTGCTAGAATCGACCCCTAAATCTTTCCACCAGAGAAGTGCAGCGCCTAATCCAGAGACGCCTTGGAAACAATTTACCCGTCTTTGTGGATAGTATACCAGGACATTATTCTGTTTCAATAAAGATTTGGATTAGAGCCGGCAGTGAGTGTGAGACTCAGGAAAATAATGGGTTGGCGCACTTTCTTGAACATATGATCTTCAAGGGTACAAGTACACGAACCGCAGAACAAATAGCAGCGGATTTTGATCGGCTTGGAGGTTATTTTAATGCATGTACCAGTAGAAGTTACACAGTCTATTATGTGAAGCTGTTGGAAGAACACTTGGATAAAGGGATGGAGATTCTTTCCGATGTGCTGAACAATTCGATCTTCCCAAAAGAAGAACTCGAACGCGAAAAGATGGTTGTCCTGGAGGAGATTTCTCAAACTGAGGATGCACCCGACGACATTATTTTCGACCGTTTTTTTGAGAATATATACCCGAATCAAGCTTACGGGAGACCTATTCTTGGTTCTAGGGAGAACGTTAGGCGCTTTACAAGAGATGACATTACCTCTTTCATATCTCAACACTATTGTTCTGAGAATATGATGCTTATTGCATCTGGTAAAGTGGATTCTGAGAGGTTCATCTCACTAGCGGAGAAGTACTTCGGATGTATAAAGTCAGTAGGTGTACGTGCTGTGGATAGGTCTCCAGCACGGTATGTTCCTGCTGAGTACAGAGAAGAGCGTAAATTGGAGCAGACTCATCTCATTCTAGGATTGCCGTGTGTTTCTTATTCAGACAGCATCTCTCAGATATATTCCGCTAAGGTTCTTGCTATACTCTTAGGTGGTAGCATGTCGTCTAGATTATTTCAGGAAGTGCGAGAAAAACGTGGTTTAGCCTATTCTATAAGTGCTTTTCATGCACCAAGTGAGACTTCAGCAATCATGGGTATTTACTCTTCTACGGATCCGAAGAGACTAAAAGAGCTGGTTACAGTAGTCCTTGGTGAGCTGTCTAAGCTTCAGAATACTCTCACAACTGAGGAAGTTGAAAGAGCGAAACAGCAAATTAAGTCATCGATTTTAATGAGTCTGGAAAGTAATGAATCTCGTGCGTCCCATATAGGTAGGTCAATTCATTATTTTGGTAGATACACAGATGGAGCTGAGCTAATCGAGATCATCGATACTATTGGGGTTAATGATGTTGCCTCGATTGCAGAGTTTATGTTGCAGGATAAGCGCTTGAGCCTTGCATTAATTGGTGCAAAAGGTATGTTGGATGGATATAGAGTGTTAGCAGAGGCACTGTAGCATTCGTTTGTATGGACCAATTTAGTTTAGCTTTTGGAGATATAAAATGAGTACTGAGTTCCATGGGACTACTATTCTTTCGATCAGAAAGGATAATAAGGTCGTCATGATAGGTGATGGACAAGTGACTATGGGAAACGCAGTCGTTGTAAAATCGACTGCGCAAAAAGTGAAGCGTCTTTCTGGTGGAAAGATAATATCAGGGTTTGCCGGATCAACTGCGGATGCATTCACGTTATTTGAGCGGCTAGAGTCAAAATTAGAAGCCCATCCAGGTCAACTTTTGCGTGCGTGTGTGGAGCTTGCGAAGGATTGGCGTACAGACAAATTTCTTCGTCGATTAGAGGCGATGATGATTGTGGCTGATGCTAGGGGTACGTTCATTCTGAACGGTGCTGGTGATGTGATAGAACCTGAGGATAGTGTTGCTGCAATTGGATCTGGGGGCAACTATGCTCTGGCTGCTGCTAAAGCGCTTGTAGTCCACGCCAGTGATCTTGATGCTTTTCAGATTGCTGAGGCATCTATGAAAATAGCTGCTAAGATCTGTGTTTTTACAAATGAAAATTTTACGGTTGAAGTCATTGATTGTACTTCAAAAGAGTGTAGTTGAAGTTAGTGAGAGTATTATATGGGTGCAGAGAAAGTCTTTAAGTATTCAGCTGTAGTTGGACAGGATCCCGAACATATCTTAGAAGATGCTTATTCTGCCGCTCCAAAGGCGCTTGTAAGTTATCTGGACAGATTTGTTGTTGGACAGAAGTTGGCCAAGAAAAAAATTGCGATTGCAATAAGAAATCGCTGGAGGAGAAATAATGTCCCGAAGCCACTTCATGATGAAATCATTCCAAAAAATATACTTATGATAGGGCCAACTGGTGTTGGAAAAACAGAAATTGCTAGACGCGTGGCGAAACTTTCAGGAGCACCGTTTATTAAGGTTGAGGCAACGAAGTTCACTGAGGTCGGTTATGTTGGTCGGGATGTCGAATCAATAATTCGGGATCTTGTTGATAGTGCTGTTGCGCAGGTCAAAGATCAGAAGAGAAAGCAATTTTTGAAGGGAGCCGAAGAATCTGCCAAGGAGAAGATCCTTGATGCATTGGTTGGTAAAAAAGATACTCAAGATGACGATCTTCCTGGCGATGGGGATGAAAGACATGATGCAAGAGCTATTTTTGAGAAGAAGCTCGATGAAGGGAAATTAGATGATGCGGAAATCGAAATAAATGTTCGTGAGGTTCCCCAAAATGTTTTTCCTACAATGGATGTTCCAGGTATGCCGGGCACGCAGATTGGTATGATGAACATCGGGGACATGATGAGTAAGGTCTTTGGTGCGAGTAAGAAGTTCAAAAGAAAAAGGGTCAAAATCAAAGATGCTAGAAAAATCCTTGCAGATGCAGAGGTCGAGGATCTTTTTGATGAAGACGCGATAATCAAAGAAGCGCTAGACCTAGTGACAAATAGGGGTATGGTTTTTATTGATGAAATAGATAAAATCTGTGCTCGAACAGAGGTTAGAGGTGAGGTGAATAGAGAAGGTGTTCAGAGAGATTTATTACCTCTTCTAGAGGGAACCACAGTAGTGACAAAGTATGGTGTTGTGAAAACAGATCATATTCTTTTCGTCGGTTCTGGAGCGTTTCACTTTGCTAAACCATCGGACTTACTACCGGAATTACAGGGACGTTTGCCGATAAGAGTAGAACTTGACTCGCTTGACGTGGAAGATATGATCCGTATCCTCACTGAAACTGAGTCTAGCCTGTTAAAGCAGTACTGTGCATTGTTGGAGACAGAGGGTGTTTCTCTTGAATTTACAAAAGAGGGTGTGCGTGCGATCGCTGAAGCTGCAATAACAGTTAATAATGAAGTTGAAAATATCGGTGCAAGGCGCCTCCATACAATAATGGAGACACTGCTTGAAGAAATTAACTTTGAGGCCAATGATAATATAGGAAAAACTTTTTCAATTGACCGTGAGTATGTAGATAAACATCTGCAAACTATCATCAAGAAGTTGGATTTGTCGAAGTTTATTCTGTAAACATGGGCAAAATTGCCGGTCTCGTGGTTGCTGGAGGAGGAGGTTCGAGGATAATAGGTTCGGTGCTTCCAAAGCAGTACTTGGAGATCCATGGCAAAGCAATTTTGCAGTACGCAGTCGAAGCTCTTTTTGCTCACCCGAAAATCGAGTGTGTGCACCTTGTTGTTAATTCAAAGTATGAGGTGCATTATTTGCCAATTTTGCGTAATTTGAGTGGGTACGTGGTTTCATTGTCAGAAGCTGGTGACACTCGAACGGATTCAGTTTTTTCAGGGCTGAAGGCTTTGGAATGCCTAAATCCTAGCTACGTATTGATACAGGATGCAGCTAGACCTTTTACGACGCCTAAAGTGATTGATGCAGTGATTAAGACTCTCTTGCAGGGTTGTAAGGGTGTTGTGCCAGTTGTGCCCGTACAGGATACTATCATAAAAAAGGAATCTAAAGGCATGATAACAGATGTAAATAGGGATGAGTTGAGCGTAGTGCAGACGCCACAAGGATTCGATTTTTGTGAGATTTTTGCAGCATATAAGGCGCACTTCATCCGTCCTTCCAAGAAGTATACAGATGATGGAAGTCTAGCACGTGCTCACGGTATAGAGGTGAAGTGTATTCCGGGTGACAGCAGTAATCTTAAGATTACCCATCCTTTTGACTTGAAGTTTGCCGATTTTCTCTTAGCTCGAGACCATCAGTGAAAGTGTCATTTTCACGTCTTGTGTTTTATTTTTCTATTCCGTCTTGAAAATTTTCGGAAAGTGGCACACAATTCGCACGTCTCTTGCTTTTCTGAATAAAATGTATGAAAAGCTCTTAGTGGTTCTTTTGCAGTGTTTGAGCCCGTCGTTTGCACATGCGATTACTCGTGTGGCGCTCAAGCATTTTCCAGGGTTTGTGGGTGAAAATTCTTTCGAGGACCCAATACTGGAAAGTAGGGTGTGTGGTTTGCACTTTAATAACCCGATTGGCATTGCAGCTGGGTTTGACAAAAATGCTGAATGCGTTAATGCCCTCAAGAGGGTAGGGTTCGGCTTCATTGAGCTTGGAACAGTCACCCTTAAACCGCAAAAGGGAAATCCTAGTCCCAGATTGTTTAGATTGCCGCAGGACGGTGCCGTAATCAATCGACTTGGATTTAATAATAAGGGGGTAGGGTATTTTCTCAAATCGCTTAAAAAAGCTATGGCACAGACGGATTTACCACCTCTGGGAATTAATATCGGTAAAAATGCCGTTTCAAGGGATGCTGTTTCCGATTATGCACGCTTGGCTGCTCATGTATCTTCGGTTGCTGACTATATCACGCTAAATGTCTCTTCTCCAAATACTGCTAGTCTCAGGGATATGCAAAAAGTAGAAATTCTTGAAGAGCTTCTTATTGCTGTAAAGGCAGCAGTTGGAAGTGACGTACGAATTTTTATCAAGGTTGCTCCTGATCTTACTGAGGGAGCAGAAGTAAATATTGTTTCGCTTGCTTTGAAGCACAAAGTAGCCGGAATCATAGTAAGTAACACTACTATTGGATGCAGGGAAAGCCTTCATAGTAAACATAAAGTCGAATATGGTGGGTTAAGCGGTAAGCCATTGTTCAAGCTTTCCACGGCTTTATTGAGAAAAATGTATAGGTGTGCAAACGGGGAGCTAGTTTTCATAGGTTGTGGAGGCATTTCAGATGCAGAAACAGCTTATGCGAAAATTAGGAGCGGTGCCGCTTTAATTCAGGCTTATACTAGTTTTACCTATCATGGTTTTGGTCTTCTGAACGAGATCAAAATGGGTTTAGTTCAGAGACTTAGGGCTGACGGTTTTTCTTCTGTAAGTGAGGCTATAGGTGTAGATGCGCAATTTTAAGTTTCGTTTTTAGTCTTCACGTATAAATTTTGTGATAGATGGAGAGTTTTTCCATGCGAAACTTGATATGTACTTCCAGTGCAATCATTGTTTCCTGTGCATCTTTCTATTCTGGCCACTATGTCTGTTATCGGGGTTGCGTGCTACACCGGTGGTTTGTCTAAGTTCATATGCAGAGGCCCTAAGAGTCTTGCTTGGCCGTATAATCGGTTGGCTTTCCAAAATTATAGTATAGTTGAAGCCACTCTGGGTGGTATCTGGATACTGTAATCGTCTCTCTGGTAATGAAACCTGCGAGAGTAAGGAGGTTGCCAAGCTGGTGGTCGTAAGATGCGCTTACGGAGTTGTTCCCTTTTAGTGATGTGCCTTCTACATCTATCCTGTCATTCTTGAGTTTGATCGTTGCACCCAGCTTTTGCATTATTGCTACGAAATCCATGAACCTTTTATCTTGTGTAATTCTTAAGCCATTTGCGTTCTCTATGGAACTTTTCCCTTTTGCTATACATATGAGAAAGAGTAATGTCCTGAGATTCTCTTCATGGGCATCATTCTCATTGATTGTTACACCGTTGAGACTGGCACTTTTAACATGAATCTCACCTATTCCTACATTGAGAGATGTTGTATTAACCTTAAACTCAATATTAGCACCCATTTTCTTTAGGAATTTGTATATCTCAAAGCGTTCCTTATCTAGGTAGACATTTTTGATTATAATCGCAGAGCCAGCGACTAAAGTTGCTGCAATAACCAAGAACAAAGCCATTGAAGGGTCACCAGGAATCGTAATATTCCGTGATGCGAATTCCTTACCTCCGTGAACAACGGTTGTTGTATTTTCCCTGGCTTTTATTACCTTGATATCAGCGCCCAAGTACTCTAGGATGCCAGTAACATGATCTCTACTACCGGAAAAGGGTTCTATAATTTTTGTGGTACCGAGCATATTCAATCCGGCCATTAACAATGCAGTTTTACTCTGTGAACAGGAGTGTTGTAATATATGTTCATGCGGGATGCAGTATTGGTACCCTTTGATAACCGTTGGGAGGGTTTGTGGAACTATCTCTATACCTATATCAGCAAAGTGCTGTGCGCACTTGATCTTAAGTTTGCCAATTTGATGCTGGAGGTCAGTGATGATTGTCTGGAAAGGGTAAGTCGCGACCGCACCAAGTAAGAGATGAAGTCCCATATGTGAGCTGCCGATGTTTAAAATGTTTGCAGGAGCACGTAAGCCTCTCAACCCAACGCCGTATACTTCTATTTTTGACGAGTCTTCTACTTTTTTTATTCTTACACCAAGTTGTTCTAAGCAATTGATCGTGTGAGTGATGCAGGTGTAAGCGAAAAAAGGTGACACGGTAGATCTACCCATTGCGTGTGCAAGTGCGAAAATGCTGCTTTGCAGCATTGATACATCGGGTGGAACACTATAAGTTCCCTGCATTGGTGGAATTTTTTCTATTTCGCAGACTTTGCCATCCATAATTTTTTCCCGGAGCAGAGAGTATAGCAAAACTAAGTGATATAAATTCTACGTGGGGTGAATTCAACACCGGGGATAAGTATAGAACCGTTACATACACCTGAAAAGCAATGTTCTACTTCAACGATAAGGGGGTAAGTATGTATGTTGGGTTTAATATTTGTTTTTGCCTATTTAATTCACGTGTATTAGTGAACGATATGGCGAAAATAAAAAGAATTTTTCTTTGGCATTTAGTTAAAAACTTTAAAAAACTTATGCAGAATAGTTGGAGTAAACGTTGTGAGTGTGTTCACTGAGACCGTGGACTTATTCATTTTCCTTGTCAATGTGTATTCTGCAGCTATGATACCACGGTTCTTTCCGCCTGTTACCAATGTTCCTATTATTGGTACCTTCGAGATCAATTTGTTGAGCTTATACAATGGTACAACGCTTCCGTGAATGATTGCTTCATTTTGTTTTAGACTGAGGATTCCCATCACGCTTAGTCCTACTGGTGCTGCTTCTAGCCATGACTCTGAGATATAAAAAATACCGTCTGCATATTTGAACTGTGAAAAGAATCTTTCAAAGAAAATACCTTCTCCATTAAGAATGTTCATTATTCCGTATAGAGAAGATAAGGAAAGAATGCGTGCCAGTGTAGGAGCGTCCTGCATGTAAAAGTTTTCCACTACCAGAATCCCGTCGTTACTCCGCGTATCCTTTGTACCTAGGTAAAATGAAGCTCTTCCTCCCATTATTCCACTCTTAATACCAAGACTTTTGAGTAGTGTTCCTACGTTCGTGCTATCCACAATCACACCCCCATGTTTACTGAAGCTTGCGCCCAGAATTGTACCATCGTTGAAGATTCCGGAGAGATTCCCGTCCCCATTTTTAAGGTTGACCTTTAGGTCCGAAAGCGAAAGTGCGTTTTTTAATTTGAGTGTACCTATACCTACCTCTACATTACTTTTTGTTTTGCCTGCCATGCCAAAATTTAGTACAGGGGTAAATGTTTCTGCATTCGATACGTCTAGTGTTTCAGAGTTAACGATTAAGTTTGATGTATCCTCTTCCAGTGAATAATGAAATTGAAATGCAAGGCTCGAGTCATTTATGTTGACCATTCGACTATTTATGATGATGTTTTCTCCGTCGCTGCTTCCCCTTAGGCGCAATTCTAAACGTTTTCCAGTAAGATCAAGTTTCTTGAAATTATATTGCTCTCCAACAGAATCGATACTAAAGTTGAAAACGGCATCGGGATCCTTTTCCCATCCAAAAAGTTGAAAGATTTCTTCATGCACATCTTGCATGTTAAGGCTTCCATGCAAGTCCAGGTTTCCATCTTGGAGAAGTCGTACTTCTACTTTCCCGTGAACTTTTCCATTAAATGGTAGGGAACTGGGTAAGAAAGCAGAGTTTTTCATTGTTTCGATAGAGCTTGTGCCTTCGAAGATGAAATCCGTTACTTGGGTATGGAAATCTCTAAAAAGCTTCATATCGATTTCTCCATCCGGAGAAATTAAACTTGCGTCAATTTCGACTGTGTCATCATTCATCTTAAGCTCTGCTATACCTGAGATGATCGAAAAGTCGCGGTAAAATTTATCTGCCCGGAGATTATTGGCTTCAACGTGAAGTTTAGTGCTAATCTGTCCTTCATTGGTATGCAATATATGCAATACTACATCTGCGTTACCATTCCCTTTAAGTCCCTTTAGATTAGTCACTTTTGTTATCTCGTTTATGCTATTTGGATTTGCTTTTTCTCCCAGCAGGATAAGTTGACTGAGTTCTCCTGTAAGGGTGCCTGATAATCTTGTCTTTGCTATATCAATAATTGCTTCGCAGTTTTTACATGTCAGACTGTCTATTTCTCCAGAATCAGCTTTGATGTACAAACTTCCACCTATGAGATTGAGCGTGCCTGCAAATCGCTCTAAGTTAATAAAGCGCTTTGCTTCGTCCGTGTCATAGGAAATCTCTATTTCTCCCTTGGTATCTACAAAACTCGCATCTCGAATTTCAAAGTCCCCAGTTTTGCTATCCAGTTTTATAGTTGCCCCTTTTATAGTGCCGTGCTTTACGTTGTTCTTGTACCACTCTCTTGCACTGCTAGAACCACTCCAATACTTTAGTACGTCTTCTGATGAGAGGTTGCTAATTGTCCCTAAAAGAGAAATGCCATCACTGAAAAAGATGGTACCATTAAACTGTGTTCCGTCGATGTTGATCACTACGTCGTCAAGCTCTATTTTATTTGATGTGCCCGTTAATACAAATCTTCCATCATGGAAATTGAAGCTCGTCCCATTTCTTTTTATTGATCCATGCAGATCATTTACTGCTCCGCTGATCTTCTTTTCATTCAAGTTGAGCAGTGCATGTCCACTGAAAGTGAAATTGTCATCTGAGATTTGCAGATTAGCTAGCTCCTTTATTAAAGGCGATAAAACACTATTATTGGAGTCGAGATTTTTTACTCTCATTGCGATGGTATCGTATTGGGACTGAACTATTTCTAACTCTATTTCCGCATTTTCTTCGTGTATACCAACTTGTAAAACCTTTTTGTGATTCATTTTTTTTATCCGCATGAATCCCTCATTTATTCTGTGGCCGTTAAAGCTTAGTCTTTCTACAAAGAGATCTGTGTTTAGGAGTCCGATTAGCGAAAAGACGCTATCAATTTGGGTGCTTTCAGGTATGCTAACATTTTTTTTTGCTGCTCCCATCTCTACGTACAGCTCTGCGCCGTATATAGTTGCACTTATTGGGTGAAGCTTTGTAAATGGGAAGTTCCAGCTGAATAGGAGGCTGACCTTTCCTATTAGAGCAACTTTTTTCGAATTCAACGTAGCTGTAATTCCGTTTAAAACAAGTCTTTTCGAGTCATTAGATTTTTCCAGCTCGAAATCTGCAAAAGAGATACTAAGTCCAGGGTTGAGCCGATGGAAACGGCTGTTTATGTAGTACTCAACAAATTGCTTTGATAGGTTTCTGTTGTATTTGTACAGCAAAAATGGTGAAAGAATAGCAAGAAAGAATAATAATACGAGTATTTTAAATTTCATTTGAAACAACTACCCCTAGTTATGCAGTTGTAAACGCCCAGCAGGACTATAGCTATAACAGTTTCTAGCTTGCTAAGAAAGACGCGAGATATAAGATGTGTCACACAGCTTTTCCGGTGGTACGTCGTAGACATCTCTCAACGATGCCTTGAGTTGTTATAGAGTATGAAGTTTATAATTGCTATCAGACCTATAAAACCCATAAAGGAATAAATGTAAGCAATATCAAGGAAATTGTTATCTAACACGAGGGCTGCATATAGACATGAAAGGACTACCACATGAGTGTTTAGAGAATTCGCTGCTAAAATCTTGTCATGTTTTGCCTTGAAGAAAACCACACAGAAAGTCAAGAGAAGCATACTAAAAAGCAAGACAGCCAAAACGACCAAAAGCATTAAAAGAAATCAGAGCGCCAAAGAATAAAGTTGGAGGACAGGAACTAGCTCATTTTATACGCAAGAGCAACACTATCAAACTCCGAACCACCTAATGTGGCCATGGAACAATTTTAATCATAATATGCAAGGACCTAGATGTCGATTCTTGTGGTCAAGTATAGGTATCATTATTCATTCTTAATACCTATTTTTGTGGAGCACGGCTGTGCTCTATGCTGCCTTTATCTCAATTGTCACTTCAGCATTGATGGTGATTGCATGCCATAAGGGCTACAGAAGAGGCACATGCACAGTTTTTTACAAACATATGTTATATGCCAAAGAGGTTTACACGAATGCTACGCTATATGAGTGCTAAGTGGTAAATAAATATTCCCGCAACCTTTGCAAGCGAATGTATCCGACAGCAGGTTACTTTCTTTTAGTCATGTGGTCTTCCCAATATATGTGCCGTGCAGCCTAAGTATGGAGTCATCGCCATCTAGCAGACAAACCGAAAGGCAATTTCTGTCTTTCTATACCCAAAAGCAGAAGTCTTTATAACAACAGAAATCTCAATTCAAGAAAAATACTTAATAAGTCTTATGGCCTTACGCCTTCTAAGAAGGCAGTGTTAGTGCCTGAAATGCCTCATTCGTGTAAATATCATTGCAATATTATGGTGATCGGCTGCTTCTATTACTTCTTTATCTCTGATTGAGCCACCTGGTTGAATAATTGACGCTACACCCTTCTTTGCTGCTAGTTCTATACTATCCGCAAAGGGAAAGAATGCATCCGAAGCCATTGCAAGTGGCTGTCCAATCTTGCTTTTTTCGAGTGCTATTTCTACACTCTTAACACGGCTCATTTGACCAGCACCTATGCCTACAGTCGTGTAATCATGGGCAGTCACTATTGCATTTGACTTGACATATTTGCAGACTTTCCAGGCAAAAATAAGTTGATTAACCTCTTCATTTGTTGGTTCCCTTTTTGTGACAATATCGAAGTCCTGAAACAATTTTGTATTTCCAGATTGTACTAAGAATCCCCCAAGCAAACTGAGCATATGTTTTTCTGGTACAGCATAGCTCTTGTATGTAAGGACGCGTAAATTTGGTTTATTTGAGAAGAGAGAAATAGCGTCCTGCGTGATTCCAGGGGCAACTATGACTTCAAAGAAGGTAGCTAATAGCTTTTCTGCCACGTTCCTAGTAACAATTTGATTCAGTGCAACTACACCACCAAAAGCACTCAACGAATCTGCAGCAAGTGATTTCTCGTATGCCTGTTCCAGACTGGATTTGTGCGATGCTACACCACAGGGATTAGTGTGTTTGATGATTGCACAAGCAGGTTCAGTGAAATTCATAATAATCGATAATGCGCTGTCGAGGTCGAGCAGATTATTGTAACTTAGTTCCTTACCCTGAAGTTTTGTAAGTGGAAACTCTCCATCAGAGTAGAAAGATGCGTTCTGATGAGGATTTTCACCGTACCTGAAGTCATTTTTTTTCATGACAGACAAGTTTAGTGTCTCTGGCGAAGAAGTAGAGGAGGCAAACCATTCTGCTATCTTACAGTCATATCTTGCCACTCGTGCAAATGCTTTTCTCGCCATTTTACTTCTGAAAGATAAAGTTGGATTTACATCGAATGTGCTGTAATCGCTTGGATCAGAGAGAACACAAACATTTTTAAAATTCTTGGCTGCGGACCTCAATAACGAAACACCGCCAATATCCACATTTTCTATGATTTCGTTTTCCGGGGCACCACTATTCACGCACTTTTCAAATGGGTAGAGATTCACGACTACCAGATCTATTTGCCGTATTGCCAGTGTTTGCATTTCAGGTCCGTGTAAAGATGGATCTGCTAGCAGTCCTGCATGTATTGCGGGATGCAATGTTTTCACCCTACCACCTAGTATTTCCGGTTGATGTGTATAATCAGATAAACTGGTTGCTCTGATTTGATTTGCTAGAAGGTATTGATGTGTCTTTCCAGTTGCAATGATTTCAACATTCGCAGCCTGCAATTTGCACGCCAGAGGTAAAAGACCCGTCTTATCGTAAACGGATATAAGTGCTCTTTTTATCATCTCAATCTTTCAAGTCAAAAACACACACGGCGCCGAGCCCAAAACCTTAAATGCAAATCGGAAACAGTACTGGGTTGTTTTTAGCACAGGCAAAGCGCAGAATAGCACTTATGGCGCACAGCCGGATGTTAGCATCTTTGCTGTTCCTTGTCTAGAATTCGGAAATGAATTGATTTTCTGCTGTTTTTATTCAAAGAAGGTCTGCTTGCTTAACGCCTATAGGAGCACACCATTTCCTCGAAAACATCAAAGCATCTAGCGGCGGTGTTTATGTGGTAGAGTTCATTCAGCTCTGCTATACAGGCTATGGAAGTGACATTGATTTCGGTTATCCTCCCTGCAACAAGATCTATTCCTGCAAGTATGATTCCCGATTTTTTTAGGTCTGAGGCAATCTTGTAGCACCTTTCTTCTTCTATTGGGGTAAGGGTACATGAGAAGAATTCACCTCCCTGGTGCAAATTTGTGATGAAATTGTTTTTGTTATGTCGCTTTAGACAGCCCAGCAACCCTCCATTGAGTACTACAACCCGTTTATCACCGTGCTCAATTACAGATTTGTCGTATTTTTGTATCACCACCGGAGTTCTAGTTTTTTCAATTAAGCTCTGAACACGAGCAAGATGACTCTCGTTTGTATCCGATATTTTTGTCACATCGATTCCAGCAAATGCATAGAGCGGCTTCACTACCACCTCTCCATGTTGTTCAATGAAAAGTTTGATATTCCACATATCGCGTGATATGAGAGTCGGAAATGTGTCCTCATAGTAATCCACAAATTTTTCAGGAAAATTGCGCACCGCTACTGGATCGTTTATGACTAGAGTACCACTTCTTTCCAACATATATGTTGCGGTTATATAGCCCATATCGAACGGAGGGTCGTTTCTCATCAAGAGCAGATCTAGTGTATCTAAATTGACTTCTATTTCTTCCTTAGATAGCGTGATCGTACCTTTATGACAGTCCTCCACATATTTCCCACGAGCGAAGACACGACCACTGCAAATGCATAGAGTTTTGACAGGGTAAATAAAGACACTGCACTCTCTTTCCAGAGCTTCCTCGACTAGATAGACAGTGCTTTTTCCAGGTGCATCAAGCTCAAGTATCTGTACTCCTGTTTTCATGGTAATGTGCGAGTATTTTCTGCAGTCTATCTCAATTTATGAATCAAACAAAGAGCTTCTGTATCTCCATTGCGAATGCGTATGTCCATAGGAAGAGTGTAGACATATGAACTTTCTAACTTGACAGATTTCGAGTATAGGGCTTGTGTTCAACCTTCTGATTTATTCCTATGTTTTAAGTACACGGTTTTCATACATATTCAGCGTAAGTAGAGTCAACTATACAGAAACATTACATATCGAATCATACGTGCAGGTATGAGTATTCCAGCAGGGAATTAAGTGTGTCTACGATATCAATTGGTGTCATGTTTTGTTGCTACTGGTGGATTCTTTCAGATGATCTTTGGTATGTATTCTGTTGAATACAATGATATGTAGTAGTTGTGTGCTATTTCCTAATTGTAGGAAAAATGTGTTTGAGCGGTCTTTGGGCTGCTGCGATGGATATTGAGAGCAACGGAGGTGATCAAGCTTTCTACTTGGCTGGAGCGATGCTTTTCATACAGTCATTTCTGATATTCAGACCGTTCTGTCATTCTATGCTCATTTTCGCAAACAAGTAACCTGCTAAGTGAGGGTAGATGGGTTCTTGACCTTGATAATCGGAGTGGGAAAAGAATCACTTCACGCTAAAGTACTTGGACCTGCTTACGATCCTCTTCTTTGTTCCCTCTGTGCATAAAGTGTGTCTTGAGAGTATTCCGAATGTTAGTTTGCATGGATGAACGATATGTTATACTCTTGGGATGCATGTCTTAGTGGATCCAAGTTGAGCGTTGTAAAGAAGCTGGCTATTTCGGGATGGCCCGTTTGGCCTATAATAGAGGGTGGCAAAGGTGTCGCTGTAAGTGATGGGGTTTCATCTGGTGCTTTTGCTGCTGCAGGTTGTGTAGGTACCTTTTCTGCCGTTAATGCAAAGCTTATAGATGATAATGGAGAAATTGTCCCGCTTGAGTATCATAGCAAGACCCGAAGAGGGCGCCATGACGAGCTGATGGAATACAGCATCAAGAGTGCAATAAGTCAGGCCAGGGTAGCCCATGAGCGTTCAAAAGGGGAAGGAAGGATCCATATGAATGTGTTATGGGAAATGGGCGGAGTTGAAAGGGTGCTGGACGGCGTTCTGTCGAAGGTTAGCGGATTAATTCACGGGATCACTTGTGGTGCGGGTATGCCTTATAAGCTCGCCGAAATAGCATCACGCTATAGATTATATTACTATCCAATCATTTCTTCTGTTAAGGCTTTTAGAATTCTGTGGAAGCGTTCGTATAGAAAGTTTAGTGAGTTTCTTGGTGGTGTTGTTTACGAAGATCCGTGGCTTGCTGGTGGGCACAACGGACTTAGTAATTCTGATAGACCAGATGATATGCAAGATCCTTATCCAAGAGTCATCGAACTGCGTTCTTTTATGAATGAGAATGGGTTGAATCAGGTCCCCATAATTATGGCAGGAGGTGTATGGTCACTCTCAGAATGGAAGCATTTCATAGATAATGATGAGGTGGGTGTAGTTGCGTTTCAGTTTGGTACACGTCCTCTTGTGACAAAGGAAAGCCCCATTCCCGCTGCATGGAAACAAAAATTATTGCAGGCCAAAAAAGGTGATGTCCTGTTACATAAGTTTAGTCCCACTGGATTTTATTCATCTGCTCTAAAAAATGAATTCATACAGGTTCTTATAGATCGTTCTAAAAGGCAGATTCCCTACTCTGAATCCATGGAAGGGGAGTTTGTGCTATCCCTCGAATATGGTCTGCGTAAACGGCGGGTCTTCATAAAAAATTCCGATGAGTCTTTAGTGCAAGGGTGGCTCTCGTCTGGATGCACAGAGATTGTTAAGACTCCTGATCATTCCGTTGTGTTTCTTACACCGGATGAGTTTGCGTCAGTCCGTGCAGATCAGATGAATTGTATGGGCTGCCTTAGCCATTGTAAGTTCAGCAATTGGAAAGACCATGATGATTATACAACGGGTAAATTGCCAGATCCTAGAAGCTTTTGTATACAGAAAACACTTCAGAATATAGTGTACGGAGCCGATCCTAATACAGAGTTAGCTTTTGCTGGACATAATGCGTATAGGTTTGCCATAGATCCTTTGTATAGGAATGGTTACATGCCAAGTGTAAAAGAGCTGGTCGAGAAGATCCTTGCTGGTGAGTGAAGGTGGTTTATAGTGGTGGCTCTGCTTTATCCGTATGGAGAATGTTTTTACTACTTTCTTATCAATACAGTGTGTTTTTGGGTCAATGTATCACGTAGCTTTACGTGGAGGGTACGCATTGATGGATCTACTCGATTCAGTGAACCTGCCCATGTGAGTGACTTACTTGTGAATCACTGTTGAGAGTGTCTTTCTTTGCTCGCAGAAGCGCTTGTCTCGCGGAAAAGGCGCGCAGAAATTGGTTTCCCTTTGTGTAGCGCTTCCCTGTTCAAAAGAGCGACAAACTCTACTACTGCTTCTAGGGATCTATCAACCCGCTGAAGTACAAGGTTCACTACATTTTCAGACACTCTGGTTTGATAGAGGTAAAACTGTTTTCTTGTCACTACCCGAAGCAGTTCATCATCTGGAGGAGGGATGGAATACGTAATGCTTGATCTCAGTCTCGAACTTAAGTCAGGTAGAACATCCGAAAAGTCTAGACTCCTTGTCGTCATAAGGAGAATTTTTCCATTCTCTACAGCGCTATTATAAATGTGAAGCAATGCTTCGATTTCCTCTTGGGTGGTTAGTTTGTCTATATCATCTATGAAACAGTGATTGTGAATCGCAAGGTGTGCTTGGTCTGGGAGATTAGACAAAATATCAGCGCTATGCTTCGATGCCCATACTCTGCCAATATGCGTCTTACCGGACTTCGAATGACCTTTGAGTACGATTGGTTTCTTGTTAGATGGTGTTTCGACTAACGATTTGTAAATGTACAGATTACTCTCTGAGACAAAATAATCTGCAGCAGAATAAGTGTTCTCCCTAACTTGGTTATCAATTAGGATTAGTTGCTTCATTCTTGTAATAGGAGCTATCTCTGTAGTAAGAAATACCTAATCGTATAAATCCTGCAACGATCGCTGCGACAGGAACGGCCAGTAATATTCCTGCCAATCCAAACAGCATGCCCCCGATCGTCATAGAAAAGATTACCCATAGTGGATGTAGGTTCACACTCTTACTTAGAAGTCTTGGCGATAGGAACATGCCCTCCATTGCGCCACAAATGATGAAGATCAGTGTGATTGGTAATACATCCAGAATACTTGAAGCACGAGATAATGCGACCAGGTGGCTCGTTATAAGGCCTGTTATGTTTCCAAAATATGGGATAATCGTCAGCACTCCGGTAGAGACACCAATCAGGAAATAATATGGCATACCTGCAAAAAAGAGTAGCACTGTATATAACACTCCCAAAATAAATGAAATTTTCATTTGTCCGAGCACATATCCGGAAATGCTTGCGTCCATCAATGTGATTTGGTCGTTGAAGGTAGTTCTGTATCTTAGAGGTACGATTTCTTTTATTGCGTTCGTCATTTTTGGCCAGTCCTGAAGAAGATAGAAAAGTATTACAGGAGTGAAAATTAGTAAGACTACAACATTTGCTAAAACAAGCGTTGAATTCCATAAGTGTTGCGTAATTTTAGTCGAGAGTTGCGGTACAAGAGATAAGATATACTCGAATAATGAAGACATTCCTCTTTCTTCGAGAAAACTATGCAGGCCTGGAGAAGAAATTTTGATGGAGTTTTCTATATATGCAATTAGTTGTGGTGCTCCTTTAAGAAAGAGAATTAATTGATGATAAAGCAGAGGTATGGCTAGCGCGAAAACAAGGACGACAAGTATGCTAAGAAAAGCAACAACAAGCAGGGATGCAATACCTCTAGATCCAATAAGAGCTGCAAGCCTTGTCGTAGAGCGATTCAAGAAATACGCAAGAATAAATGAGAATGCGAAGGAAAAAAGCATTGGGATACAACAAGAAAACCTAGGCAAGTTTATACATCAACCTCTTAAGATGTAAATCATCCATTCCTTTGTGTCCACCATTTTCTCCAGTGGATGTGAGATTCAAGTTCCGGTATTTAGCTTTGGTGTAGGCGAAAGCATCAGTAGTGCCGGAGTTAGAATGAGTGTCAAAAGCGTTGTGAACGACAACCCTCCGGCAACAGTGGTTGCCAAACTTTGCCACCACTGTGTCGCTGGAGCTCCGTATGATATCGTAAAGTTTACTAGGTCTATGGTTATGCAAAAAACCATGGGTAAAAGTCCCAGTATGGTTGTCCCTGAAGTGAGAAGTATTGGCCTGAATCTGGATATTGCAGCTCTTATGATTGCGCGCTTTTTATCAGCGGATTCACTAATGTAATCGTTATAAGCATCAATGAGTAATATATTGTTATTCACTACTATTCCAGCTAATGAGATTATTCCTATACCGCTCATCACAACAATGAATGGTTGATGTGTTATAAGTAATCCGAATGTCACACCTCCTGTTGATAGTGCAACGGCAGTTAAAATGATCAGAACCTGAAAGAAACTATTAAACTGCAGAAGTAAGATCAGTACCATACAAAGTGTAGATACAAAAAATGCAACTACCAGAAACCGTGTTGTCTCACTTTGATCTTGTTGTTCTCCCTTAAAACTGATCTTTAACTTAGATAGTTCTTTGTGCTTCTCAATTTCTTTTCTAAGCGATTTGACTATATTGTGTGAGAGGAATCCCGGTTGTACATCTGAATACACGTTTATAGTTGGTTCAGAGTTAAACCGTTTTACTGTGGTGGTCTTTGCTACCGGTTCTATCTTCATCAAGGATGACAGTCGAATCATCCCTTTTTGAGATGGAATCATCATCCCTAGAATTGAAGAAAGACTTTTTCTTTCTTCTGGAAGTGTAAGTACGATGTCTAATTTTTCTTCATGGTCATCCCCTCTGTATTCACCGATCGTTATGCCACTGGTTGCAAGAGCTATATATTGTCCAACCGTTGCCACATCGACTCCATAGAGTGCAGCCTTGTTTCTGTCTATAAGTCCCTCCCAGGTCAGCTTCTGTGCTGACGTATCGTCACTGATACTCTTTGTACCATTGATTTTGCTGAGCATTTCTTCAATTGATGCTGCAGCCCGCGCAACTTCTCCATATGACGTACCGCTTATGACGATCTTGATAGGTTTTTCTTGTATTGGTCCATCTTTTTGTGTGAAAAGCTCAAACTGGATGCCCTTAATAGACTTCATTCTTCTCTCTATGTCGTCATTAATTGCAGGAATTTTTCTACGTTTTTTCCAATGTGCAAACTCAACTTGAATGCTTCCTATAACATCATTGCCTAGTGTCCCGATCTTCGTATAGCAGGTTCTAATTTCCGGTGTCTCACAGATTGTTTTTTCTGCTGTTTCGACTATTGTCCTTTTTTGTGCGAGAGTGAGATTTTCAACTGCCTTAATTAAGATGGTAGAGCTTTTGGGTTCTACGTTTGGCAAAAACTGCACTCCTTTACCGAAAACATAATAGCCTCCGGTGCTTAGTATAAGGAATATAAATATTCCTGCAATTACGGCTTTTGGGTGGTCGAGGAGCTTTTCTAGTATTCGACAATATTTTCCGGAAATTTTTCCCATTGCTGAAGGGTCCGCTTGATCTATTGCAAAGATCTTAGAAATTTCCACTGGGTCAGATGTCGATGGTGTTCCAATCATACTTCCGATGACCGGAGTAAAAACAACTGACATCAACACCGATGCGGAAAGGGTGAAAATAAGTGTGATTGGGAGGAATTTCATAAATTCACCCGCAAGTCCAGGCCAGAATAGTAAAGGAACCAAAACAATCAACGTAGTTGCGGTTGAAGATAGAACGGGCCAAAACATCTTCTTTGCTGACAAAGTGTAAGCTTCTCTTGCGGAAGAGCCCATAAGCATTCTTCTATCTGCATACTCATTTACTATGATTGCTGCATCTACAATCATTCCAACCGACATGATCAAACTGAATAGAACTACGATATTCATCGTAAATCCACCTACATATAGAAGTAGGATTGCTATAAATATCGAACCAGGTACCGTGCAGGCTGTCATAAGTGCCATCTTCCATCCTATGTAGATCACCATGATGGCAACAACCATTATAATGGTTAGCACAATACTATTCTTGAGGTCTGTGAGGACTTCTTTAACCTCCGTTGAGGTGTCAAATTCTGTCGATAAGGAGAATCCCTCAGGGAGAGTTGCCTGCATTCTGGAGACCTCCTCTCGTACTTGCCTGACTGTTTCCAAAAGGTTCTTTCCACTTGCCTTTGATACTTCAATCACCACGGTGTCCACTCCACCTATTCTTGAGGTAGCTTTTTCCTTTTCAAAAACAGCATTTACATCTGCGATATCCTTCAGAGTTAGTATGTTTCCGTTGTTTAGTGATATAGGAAGTTCCTTGAGTTTATTGAGGTGAGTTACAAGTCCATTTGTAGAAACAGGATACCCACTACCAGGTAAGCTGCCTGAAAGAATGAGTATATTATTCCGATGTAATGTGTTTACGATATTATGCAGGCCAATGTTGTACCTGGAAAACATCTTTGGGTCGATTGCAATTTCTACAACCTTTTTTCGTTTTCCAATTATGTTTGTCGAAAGAACATTTGGTAGGGCGTTTAGTTTGGTGCGTAGTTGGGTCGCAACCCTTTGTGCTTCTTCCACTCCTAAATCGCTTGAGACTGTAACCACAACTGCGGGAATAAGGGCTGTAGTAACCTGTTCGACAGTGGGTCTCAATGTGTCTTTTGGAAGTTTACTGACAACTTGGTCCAATTTATCTCTGATACTGGCTAAGGCTTTTGCACTATCAAATCCAACTTCAAACTCCATCAGTATGGATGAAGCATTCTCAAGGGACTGTGAAGTAATGCTCTTCAGATGCTCGACAGACTGTAGAGCATCTTCGAGTTCCTTCGATAAAAATCTTGTGCTATCCTCAGCCGATACTCCTGTTAGGACCGTGTTTACAAGTATATATGGTATTTCCATATTCGGAGTTTGTTCCTTCGAGATGACAAAACACGAGTAAACGCCAGAAGCAATCAGAATGAACCAAAGAACCAAAATAGCTCTGTTGCGCTCCAAAAGAAAATCAAGCATCACGTCATATTAAAACAAGGGTTATATACCCCTAAAACAGCATCACAAGTCCATTCTCGAAAAGAAACCACCTAATAACACTAGTCCTATCTGTTATGAAGATACCATAAGTAGTTTGACATGCGCCAGCTAAAAGTACATCCGAAACAAAATCGTAGAGCAAGAATATATCTACGGAATAGAAGGCTCTCACATACATCTTTCTATGTACAAACAAAACTGCACTCAAATGCCGCGTAAGTCACGCGTCTTGGGAAGTCCCAATGCACTCTATCGGGTAATCACCAGTAAAACAGGCGTCACAAAAACCTACACGTTTCTTGCTCCCAGATACAGCTCTGTATAATCCCTCAAGTGTAAGAAAATACAAACTCGTTGCACCTAAATACTCCCTCATGACTTCTAAAGACATGTTTGCCGAGATTAGATCCCTTTTATTAGGTGTGTCAACTCCGTAATAGCACGGATTAAGAATACGTGGGCTTGATATTCTTACATGTATTTCACTTGTCCCAACTTCCCACAACATCGCGATTAACTGCTTGAGTGTAGTTCCCCTTACTATGCTATCATCTACAAGAACTATCTTCTTCCCCTTGAGCAAGAACCTATTTGCATTGTGTTTCAATTTGACCTTTATGTTTCTTCGCTCTGGTGTGGGTTCTATAAAACTTCTACTTGAATAATGATTCCTTGTGATTGCAAGCTCGAGTGGTAAGCCCGACTCTTCTGAGTAACCGAGCGCTGCTACCATACCAGAATCAAGCACTGGTACTACCATATTGGCTTGGATCCCACTCTCGCGAGCAAGTTCTTTACCTATTTCTTTTCTTGAAGCGTACACGCTACGTCCTTCTAAAACACTATCCGGTCTGGAGAAATATACATGCTCAAAAATACAAAACTTCTGTTCCATTTTCTTAAACGGGAACAGAGATAAAAGCTTTCCGCCTTTTATTTGCAGTAGTTCACCGGGCGCTATATCCCTGACGAAAGTTGCCCTGAGCATGTCCAATGCACATGTCTCAGATGCTACAACCATTCCATCAACAAGTTTGCCAAGACTAAGCGGTCTTATTCCGTAGGGATCTCTCACAGCAAAGACCTCCTCACCAACAAATAATAGCAATGAATAAGCTCCTTCAACTTGTTGTAGCGCGTCCACAATTTTTTCTGTCGGAGTTTTTCCAGGAGACCGTGCTATTAAATGTGCTATAACCTCGGTATCAACTTCAGATTCGAAAATGCAACCCTCGTCCTCAAGCTTAGACCTTATCTCAGCAGCGTTAGTAAGATTACCGTTATGTGCCACTACTATTTCGCAGGAGGGACATTTCAAGTATATCGGTTGGGCAAAGTCTGAGTTCCCGCTTGTTGAATACCTAACATGTCCAATAACTGTATCAGCAGAAGGGATGGATAGATCACTTGTGCCGACCGCCATAACCCTACCAAAGCGGTGGACGACACCTATACAACCATTACGCAAAAATGCAATACCGAAGGCTTCGTGTCCTCTATGCTGCAGTCCATGGAGCCCAAAAAGAGAAAGCTCGACAGCATTGGGCGCACCAACAACAGCTATAACACCACACTTCTCCGTGAGCTGTCCAGACTCACATTCTGACACCATGACCTACTCTCTCTCAAAGTGCAGGAGAAACCTACGCCTAGGCAGAGGTTTGAAGACATCTGACATACACTTTCTCCACAACTTGATCCGCACTAGAACCCTGAGTGTCTACTTGTACCCTGACACCCCCATCTTGCTCGGTAGTGAGGAAGCACGTAATATTTTCATACCCTTCAACTGTTCCACTGGATTCATCTGGCCCAACAGTTTGAGTTAAATCAGTAGGTGGAGTTGCATCAACAGTTTGTGTGGAAATGCTAGTCAAAGTCGGTCCAGCAACACCCATGAGCAAATCACTCATGTGGAGCCCCTCAATAACTGGCATAGCACACTCACAACTCGTAACATCAAAGATGTCTACTACACCAGTATCATCAACTTGAAAAAAAAATATTCCTTGTGTCATTTCTCGGCCCTCTCAACATATGTTCCATCTTCCGTTTTAACAACGATTTGATCCCCGACCTTGATAAACGGTGGCACCATCACCTTCAACAACCCACCATTCAATGTGGCAGGCTTATAGGATGACGTAACAGTTTGGCCTTTCATATAAGGTTCGGTTTCCTCAACCGTGTATGTCAAATTGTCCTGTACTTTTACTCCAACAGTTTTGTCACCATGCTTTAGGAGTTTTACAACAACCTCTTCCTTTAGGTACTTCTCTATATCTACGAAAAGATCAGCACTAACGGAAACCTGCTCATAAGTCGCAAGGTTCATCAGAACAATAGCATTCCCCTCCCTAAAAAGGTAGTGGTATTCCTCTTCTTCCAAGAAAGCTTTGAAAACAACCTCGTCAGATCTAAACCTATGATTGACTTTACTTGCTCCGTCGATACTTTTCATCTCGACATTAACAAAGGCTCCACCCTTACCGGGCTTCACGTGTTCTCTTTTCAAAACCTGGTACAGAGAATTTCTGTACTCGAGAACATTGCCAACCCTGATATCGTTTCCAAGGATTTTTTGCGACACGGCGAACAGGTACGAGAAAACAGCTGAGAATTATAACTTACATTAGATGCACTTACAATTGCTTAGGGCACAACACGGGCATCGCAAAAGGTATAGTACGGCTCTGATTAGTGTGTACTGGTGAGAACATCTCCCAATTTTGTGAGCTAGCTACTTTCCTCTTGAGTCAACTTTTTCTTTGCCATTTTAAGAACCTTTTCTTTTGGTATATCTGCTTTTTGAATATCACTGACCACATTGTTCACAAAAACGACTTTTATTACATTTGCAGAGTAATTTTTCCTGACCCCAACGGAATCAGAGCGTGTAGTTATTCTTACGTAGTACCAGGTTTCACCATCTATTAGCGTAGGATCACCCGACATTATTCTAACCACTTCTTTGCGTTCTCCAAGTTTAATTGGGTTCTCAACTAGGTAGCCGTGTACAATCGTTTTTTGTGCACAAGCCGAAAGAAACAATAAAAGACACACACACGCAGCGAACTTTTTTCTAGAGAGGTTAAGCATAGTTTGTTAATTCAAAAACTCAAAGCAAGGAAACGGACATGAGATTTTTTTGGAAAATACACTGACAATGAGACACCGCAACGAGCCGCACCAAATATCATGTTTACTTGATATGAGTGAAGATTAAAAGATGCTTTCTACGTGTAGTGGGTTTTGGTTACTTGGAAATTTACGTTTATCATAGGAACGTTTTTAAGCTAGACATGTACAATCTATCCAGGCGATTGTAGAATCCCTATAGAAGGTTAGTTTCCTGGGTTTATCATGCGTATTTTCAATATCGCTACGGTTTTGATAATCATAGCAGTCTTTCTATGGGTAGGTCACATCCCTCTGAACATCCGTTCAGCTATGTATGCGGTCAGTTTGACGATTCAGGATATAATTTTGGTAATCTTGCCTTTTGTTATCTTCAGCGCTCTACTTGACCTGATAGTAAGAATGAGAGCAAAGGCCTCGGGTTTGCTTGTTTCTTTTATTTTTTTCGTTACAGCCTCGAATGTAGTGGCGATCTGTCTTGCCTATTTGGTTGGGCGTATCTTTTTACCGGATGTTCAAAACATTGTTGATGAATCCGTCACTGTTCTTGTACCCATGTGGAGATTATACCTTCCTCAATTAATACGCACAGAGTATGCAATGCCATTGAGTATTGTGATAGGAACTGTGCTGCTTATGGTATTCGGTGATAGGGTGAACTTCTTGAACGATAAATTGTGCAGTGCCTGTAACTTTTTACTAAACAAGATCATTATGCCCGTAATACCGATCTTTATTGGCGGTCTAGCGGTCAAAATTGCAAGTGATAAGATGCTACAACCAGTAATAGATCACTATTCAGTAATGTTACTTGTCATACTGCTTAGCTCTATTTCATATTCTTTGTTTTGGTATTTGATTTTAACAGGGAAAAAAGTAGGTTCTGCTATCTTGAATGTTGCACCTGCACTGATTACAGCATTTACGACCATGTCAAGTGCTGTAACTTTGCCAGCTTTGTTGATTGCAACAAAGAAAAATACTGATGATTCGCATGTAGCAAGTGCTATCTTACCTCCAGCGGTGAACTTCCACGTTATGGGTGATACGTTTAATATTACGATCACTTTAATGGCTATTCTCTTTACTTTTACAGGTAAGATGCTGGGCGTATATGATCTATGCATGTACATCTTTTTCTTCATAGTTTACCGCTTTGCTACCGTGGGTATTCCAGGCGGGGGGATAATAATTTTGTTACCTTTCTTTAGTTCACGTCTTGGCTTCACACCAGAAATGTTGACCCTCATTACCACTTTGTATGTCATTTTTGATCCCTTTCAGACGGTGCTTAACATTTTCGGTAATGGTGCTTTCGCTATTTTTTTCAGTAAGCTATATAAAGGTGAAAAAACGGCCACGGTTGACAAATGAAGCCCTATATTACGGGAGTCTTACTTAAGGATTTCCGTAATCATGCTTTTTGGACAGCGTCGTTTGAAAGTAGGCATATCTTGCTTTGTGGGAAAAACGGTGCTGGCAAAACAAGTATACTTGAAGCTATATCAAAATTATCTCCTGGATTGGGACTCAGGTCTGCGAGTAATACCGAGCTGATTCGATCTGGGACTCTTTCCTGGGAGGTAAGTCTGAAATTTGCCGGTGGCGCTGACTTAAGAGAAGTCGGGATGGGCTATTGTGAGGATAAGAGAGTTACCAGAGTAAATGGAAAGCCTGTTCAGTGCTTTAAAAAGGTAATTGATCTTGTCAAGGTGATGTGGCTCACTCCGCAGATGTGTAATGTGTTTACTACTGATAAGTCTGTCAGGAGAAAGTTTTTTGACCGTATGGTTGCACTTTCTGAGCCTCAGCACCTTGAGAATCTTGTGATGTACGAACGTTTTAAGTCAGAACGCCTAAAAATTCTTGGTGCACGTGCGTCCAAGATATGGTTAAACGTTAATGAAAAAAAACTAGCAGAATTATGTATAGCTATTACTGATGCGAGAGTGAGTTTCATCCGACAATTGGTGAGCAATTTTCCTCCTAGAGGTTTTGGTTCCCTAGAAATCAAGTTGCTCTGTCCTGTTGCAAGTTCGATTGATAAGGTAGGTTCGTCTGAGCAGATGGAGTGTATTCAGTCCGCTCTTGAAAGAAGTAGAGCTGCGGATACTGTCACTGGAAAGATGCAATTTGGTGTACACCGAACGGACTTTCTTGCTACAGTACGACAAGGAGAAAATACCGCTAGATGTTATTCTACAGGGGAGCAAAAATTGCTTATCTTGGGGATAATACTTGCTGCTGGTGAACTAATAGACATAATACTTTTAGATGATATTTTTGCTCATCTAGATCCGCAAAATTCTTCAGCCTTCCTTTCGGAGGTAACTAAAAAAAATTGCCAGTTTTTTTTTAGTGATCTCGACAACAGCAAGTTTGTGCAGTTTGCAAATGTAATACAGACTATCCCGGTTTAGTAATTAGATTGGTCTCGGAACCTCTATTGTGATGCTGAATATACAGGTTGGTCCTACTTCTATCATCCTAGTGAATACTGAAGAGAGTAATGAAGTGTGTATGGGTATTTTATTTCGATCAGTAGTGTTTGTTACAAGAGATCTAGCTGTATGAGGGTCTATCTGAAAAAGTTAGCCACTTATCTTTAGTGATTGTCTTCCATTGGTTTGTTGTGATGAGAAGTTCTCGTTTGCGGTTGCTTAGCATTGAACGTTGTTCTACTAATATTTACAAATCGCATTTCACCGTTGTTTCCACTGAGAGAAATGGAATATGTAATACGCGCTGGAGGATCTTGTTTAGCTGAGTGTCTTAAGCAAAAGTGTGCTTAC
Organism: Neorickettsia findlayensis; assembly: GCF_009856525.1. Lineage (NCBI taxonomy): Bacteria > Pseudomonadati > Pseudomonadota > Alphaproteobacteria > Rickettsiales > Anaplasmataceae > Neorickettsia > Neorickettsia findlayensis. The sequence goes on from NZ_CP047224.1 coordinate 169,668, forward strand.
TTACAAAGGGACTTCTTTTGTTTAAAGCTATTCTGACTCAAAAATCTGAGGAAAGCACTGACTATTTGTGCTAAACTTACGCTGGTCGTTCATCCTTAGCTAGATGCGTGTTATTGCGGGTAAGTACAAAGAGAGGAAAATAGGTCTCATAAAAGGTGTCGACATTAGGCCTACCATGGGGAAGGTGCGCGAAGCGCTTTTTAACATCATCTTGCACGCGCGTTTTGTGACAAAATTACCAGAAGAGATTCACTTCCTTGATCTCTTTACAGGTACGGGTTCTGTTAGTATAGAAGCGCTTTCGCGAGGTTTTGCAAGTGTTACAGCGGTTGATATTGATACGCGGTGCATATATGCCAATCTCGAAAAAATGGCTATCCATGATGAAATCACTGTCATTAGTAGGGATGTAGTAAAGCTAGAGGAGTCGGGCAAACAATACGATGTTGTATTCATGGATCCCCCATATAATGAGAAAACACCTCAATATCGTGCATCTAAGATAACTGAGAAGAGCTTTGCAGGGCTTCATGAACGTGGTTGGCTTTGTGATGGAAGTATTGTTATTTTGGAGAAACACAAGAAAGAGATATTCAAATTAAATCACTGTGCCTTTGAGTTGATTGATTCAAGAAGATATGGGATGTCCGAGTTGCTGACATTCATTTATATAGGCCATGATTTGCCGCTAAAAGAGTAGAGACCTGAGTACTCTTTGTCCTCGTAGATTTAGCTTTTGTTCGCGAATAATGAGGTTCAGCAAACGCAGGATCGTGTGGGGATTAGTATGAGAATTGATTACTTGTATTCTTTGTGTTAACCCTTGGTGGTTGTTTGATACGGTCGGAGTGGTTGTGCCCGTCGAAGAGAAGGAGATCACAAGGTTGCTTTTAGATGCGTTTCCCGATGTGGATCCTGAGGTTGATATCCAGCTTGTTGACACTGTTGGTGATAAAGATCATTACTATCTTAAAATCCGCTCTGCGTCTTTTGCTGGAAAATCAGCGGTAGAGCGCCATAGATTAGTAGTTTCAGCTTTAGGAGGAATTCTTAAGGAAAAGCTCCACTCGATTTCTATTGAGACCAAGATTAAGACTTAAAAAATACGCAGTGCGTTCATCATGAAAGATATTTTTACGGAAATAGAGAGAATAATTAGCCAGAATGACGTCGTGCTTTTTATGAAGGGTACGTCTGAGATGCCAATGTGTGGATTTTCGGGTGCTGTTGTTAACATTCTTAAAACTTTAGGTATCACCTTTCATGGGGTGAATATCTTAGAGGATCCTGAGTTGAGGGAAGGAATAAAGAAGTTTGCAGATTGGCCGACCATCCCGCAGTTGTATGTGAAAGGTGAATTCATCGGTGGATGCGACATTGTCAGGGAGATGTACGAGAGCGGAGAACTGAAAACTCTTTTTGAGAATAACTTGGCTGGCTAAATAGCTGTATCTGGCTCAATTGTGAATACCTTCGAGAAAGTGCAAGGTTCTCTCTTTGTTGGGTTATTCTTATCCACTGAGTTTAATGTGCGTGTCTTTTAGACATAGACATTGAAACGGCGTTTAATATCCAAGTCAATATGAAGAGCGTCATGCCTAGCGCATATGCAGATAGACTTTCCTCGGTATTCAGTGTTTGGTCACCTGTCAATATTGTGACAATCTGTACAGTCACCGTGGTAATCGTGTGGAATATGTTGTAATCGATATTTGCCGAAATTCCTGTTAGCATGAGCACCACCATAGTCTCACCCAGTGCCCTTGAGAAACCTAAAAGAACGATTGCGACTATTCCAGGTAGGCAGTTTGGTAAGACTGCTCTCAATATAATTTCGGTCTGTGTGCTGCCAAGTGCTGCGGCACCGTAATATAAGCTCTTCGGTGTTGTACGCAAAAGGTCGTCAGTAAGGGATGTAACAAGAGGAATGATCATAATGCCTATTACTATTCCAGCAGATAAGGCACTTTCAGTCGAAATGTTAAGGTGTAACAGATGTCCGAGTTTTTGCACCAACGCTGGCACGAACGCTAGGGAAAAGTAGCCGTATATTACGGTCGGTATGCCAGCCATTATTTCTATTATCGGCTTAATAACATTCCTGACTTTTTTCGGTATGAAGTAGGTCAATGCTATAGCTGCTCCTATACCTATAGGTGTGCCAACTGTGCTACCAATCAAAGCCACCATTGTTGTTCCAAAAAGCAGTGGTAATATGCCGAAGAGTTTTTCGACTTGCCCGTCTATGATTGTTCCGTTCGGTGCCCACACGGTTCCAAAAAAGAAATCCATTGGGGAAACCACACGGAAGAACGAAACCGTTTGTGTCACGAGAGATAAGATGATCAATGCTGTGACCATCGAAGTCGCAATTAACGCAACCGAAGCACACAGAACAAACGTTCTCTTTGACCAGAGCAAAAGAGCAAAAAAAATACCTAAAAAGAAAATAAAGGTACTATTAAAGGAAAAAGCTAATACTGCAGACACAAGTAGCATCAAGGCTGTATTTAGTCTAACTGCACGACTTGTACTATCCACGAAATCACGACGGCTTCTCCATTCTAAGACTTACACACTTCTTGTTTTTTTTCTAGTAATTTTGATTAGCATGTGTACACGAAAATACCCTACTCATTGCATGGGTGAGTAGGGTATATGAACAGTATAAAGGTATATGAGATGTGTGCCTGATTCACCAAAGTTACACTTCTTGTTTCTGGGTTAAAAAGTGTTATAGGTTACTATAGATTTTAGCAGGTTTCTTCATAGAATTGTACTTGATGTTTCGTTCCACCGGTGTTTTTTATCTCAGGTTTATAGGGAAATTTACTTTTCCGTTTGTTTACTTTTTGCTTTTCTTGGTTCCTGCGTTCGCCGTGCCAAGAATTGGGATTTTCTCTACGGACTTGTACGTTTACGAGCGCGAAGCCCTTGGAGTAGAAAAATTTTTTAAACTTCCAGAAGCTCTCGGGCGTGAGTTCGAAGTTGTGATGGTGGACTATAACTTGATCCATTCTGATTACCTGAAGAAGAATAAAGAAGTTCCATTGGAAGAGGTGCTTGAGAACAGACTGGAAATGCAGGGAGTAAAACACCTAATCCTACCAGGTGATGTGTACAATGTGCATATGTCTCCCTTACATCCGACCTCTACAAAGGGTCACATGTATAAAGCTTTGCTTGGACTTGTAAAAAAAAGTAAGGTTTCCATCCTTGGGATTTGTGGAGGTATGCAGCAATTCTTTAATGCTGATGGTATTCGCATACTGAATCTATCGCAAATGGATATTGCAGAACTTCATAAGAAAGAAAAGGATCCGAGAGTGAGCGGTCCTACAGGCCCATATCCGGATAGGTTGATCAGAAAAGTTATGGTCAATCCTGCGAGCAAAGTAGCTGAGGTTATTTCACATGTACCTCTTGAGGTCACAGCGAATGGTTGGTTGATACTTTATATCCCAGAGCTACACTCAGAGGGCGTTGCGCTCAATAAGGACAATCTCAAGCTCCTAAGAGAGTCCGGTTACAATGTGGTTGGCTTTGCCGAAGATGGTGTTGTTGAAATTGTGGAAGATCAGTACGGAAATTTTTATTTTCAGCCCCATATAGAGAGTTTCTTGCTTGAATTTACGCCAGAAGAGATACATGAGCTGCCGGAGAAATTATTGAGAAGTGTCGATGCAGCGAGGTATTTGTTTCTCCATTTTATTGAGTCATAGACTCCTTGTATGTGCCGTGTTTGTCTCTAAAGTTGAACGAAGCATCAGTTTCTTCTGAAGAAATTTCGTTTATACCCTGGTTTGTGTGTGCAATTATTTAAACGCATTTTTCGAATGTTACTATCGTTTCCATTGATTTCCGTATTTAGATGCACCTGAATGTCGTGCTTCCGCTCCCATTGGATAGTGGGTTTCTGTACTCTTCTGGACATTTTGATGCGTATGTAGGGAATCTTGTTAAAGTTGATTTCCGTGGGAGAAAAATAACAGGGCTTGTCACATCCGTAGTACCGGAGAATGATCACGAGTACGTTCTAAAGGAAATCTTGGCTGTAGAACAGATACCGCCTTTTTCATCTGAGTATGTACAATTTCTCTCTTGGGTTGCATGTTACAATTTCACCAAGGTTGGTTTGGTACTACGTTCTGCACTGATTAGGGATATTCCTGATAGTGCTGTATACGTTATGACTAGCCATGATGTTAAAAGATCTAATTTAACCCCAGCAATGTGCCGTGTGCTTGAATTATTTGGAGGAAATCAACATATTACTTCGGATATATTGGACGCAGCAAAGGTTCAAAAGAAAACAGTGCAGAAACTTATCGATGTTGGTGCAATAGAGCGTGTTCATGCATCAATTAGTGAGGTAAAGGCTGTGTCTGAGGAGCTAAAAAAACTTGAGTTCAAGCTTTCGGATGAGCAGAGTGCTGCTAGAAACAAAATCTGTATGGATGGGTTTACTGTATACCTTTTGGACGGTGTTACAGGTTCGGGTAAGACATTAGTGTATCTTTCAGCTGTACTTGAGCTTCTACAGGGGGATGCAGAAGCTCAAGTTATAATGCTTTTTTCCGAGATAGCTCTTGCTTCTTACGTTTTTGAGCGAGTCAAGAAAAGTTTTCTCGGGATGATTGAAATTATAGAATGGCATTCGGAACTCTCTCCTGCACTTAGGAGAAAGAACTGGCACAAAGTTGTGACAAATAAAGCCAGATTGGTTATCGGAGCAAGGTCAGCAGTCTTACTTCCAATGCCAAATTTACGAATGATTGTTGTGGACGAAGAACATGATCAATCATTCAAACAGGATCAAGGAGATTTCACATATAATGCAAGGGATCTAGCCATAACGAGAGGTAAGCTATTCGATATTCCAGTAATTTTGTCGTCAGCCACACCATCTTTGGAAAGCTATTATAATGTGCAAAAAAAAGGGTTTGTCCATCTTAAATTGGAGCACAGATTTGGCGGAGCTCAGCTTCCAGATGTGAAGGTGGTGGATATGCGCAAAGCCCAAAAAGTGAGTCAGCATATCTCTCATGAGTTGTATGAAGAATTGAACTCTACTTTCGATGCTGGTATGCAGAGCCTTTTGTTTCTCAACAAACGAGGCTATGCGTCGATAATAATATGTTCGAGTTGTGGTCATAGAATGAAGTGTCCAGACTGTGTTGCATGGTTAGTTGAGCATAAACAAAACAACACACTTTTGTGTCACTTGTGTGGTTTCAAACGTCCCATGATAACGAAGTGCGAGAAATGTTCATCGGACACAATAATACCATTTGGTCCTGGGGTGGAAAAAATTGCGGAGGAAATCGGTGAACTTTTTCCAAGTAAAAGAGTAGTGATCATGAGTAGTGATACCAAGCTTACCGAGAACATCAGAAAAATAGAAAAGGGTGATGTCGATGTAGTGATTGGTACACAGATCATTGCTAAGGGTTATGATTTTCCTAGGCTCACTCTTTTGGCGATCATTGACAGCGATGTTTCCATGCATGCAGGTGATTTACGCAACTCGGAAAAGAGTTTTCAGATATTGCAACAAGCTATCGGACGGGTCGGAAGGAGAAAAATATATCCTGGTAAAGTAGTGATGCAGAGTTATTCACCAGATAGTGTCGTAATAGAGGCTTTAAAAAATAACGATAGACAAACTTTCTACGAAGAGGAGCTCAAAATGAGGCGCACTGAGGAAATGCCTCCTTTTAGTAGGCTCATCAGTATTATTATTTCTGGATTGATGGAAAGGGAAGTCATCATGTGTGCCAGGAAAATAGCGAAGGCTATTATTTCGGTTAGAGAAATAAATATTTTCGGGCCTTGTCCCGCTGCAATAGGGGTGAAAAAAAATCAATTTAGGTATAGAATACTCGTTGTTGTTCCTAAAAAATTTTCTTCTCGTACTATTTTAACAAACTTGCTTACCCAATTTACCGCTGAAAAAAAAGTAGGAGTACAAGTTGATGTGGATCCCCTGTGTTTTTTGTGAGTTCTAGATAGTAAAATACTTTACATGAACTATAGAATTCACTACCCTGATGGACCCTGTTCTTGTGTAATGATGTTTTTACTTTTAGTGCAGCTGGTTATTTTCTTTGCTTTGTACTTAGTTGTAGTATTTTTCTTTTTGGGATTCTTGTGCGTGCTTTTGTAGCAAATTTTTATCTTCTTTTTTATCTTGGATTGTAAATATGAAAACTCCATCTGAACTTAAAAGTGGCGTTAAAGATGTATCTCCTTTCTTATTAAGTGATATCGATAAGAGGCTGAGCGAGTGTTTTGCTACCTATATGAAACTTAATAAGGCGCGCGATTCTCTTCTTAAGCAAAATGAGGGTGAACACGGATACATATCTGAGGATAATATGCCTCTCCTGGTGGATGCTATAGAGAGAGAGCTTGGCACAGTTGTGGCGAGCTATATGAGGCTTAAGAAGCTGCAGAGAGCTTTTGTTCTTATAGAATTGGCAGCGCTATGTGTATTCACGGGTGGTAGCTTGAGTATTTTTGTAGCGTTACTGCGGCCTAAGTTGCTGATGAGCAGCACACTGGAGAAAACAGTGGAGACACTTTTTCTGTGTGGTACTGCTGCTTTTTTTGTAATTTTTCTTTTAAGGCGTCTTGCTCTGCCTAAGGTGCGTGCAAACATAGGGGCTCGCATCACTTTCTGTGAAGAAATGCTTGTTCCAAGCAAGAAACGGTTATCCAATATTGTCTGCACAATAAAAGACGATTGCAAACCTTCTCAACCTGCTAAGCCCGCTAGAATAGCTACTTATCTTCGGTTTTTTACTTTGCTTGGTGGTTTAATACTTGAGGTTCTTCTTGTCGTCGATCTGTTTCACGATTTCGGGCTGAAAAAAGCACATAAAGACTTTGTCCTCACGGTAGATGACATATTGGAGCTCATGTTTACGTTTATTGGATTGTTATGCACCTCACTATATCTCTACTCATACTACTCACAGCAGCGGAATAAGAGTGCGGGTAAAGCAGATTGTACACCAACAGAAAACAAGCCGTTTCTGCAAAGGACTCCAAATACGCTGTGGGTATTCTTTGGTATTGGAATCTTGTCCCTTGGGAATAGAGTCCTTAGAGGCTTGGAGGGTACTGGCGTTGTGGCGATTTCCATACAGGAGGGCGTACTACGTGTCGGTCTTTTATTTGCTGTGTTGTTATGTCTACTTGATATATATTTGACATGCAGAACACAGGAGGATCTCATTACTTCCGACCTTGCTGATGTGAGTGTGAGTGCCCGTGTTGTGCCTGTAATGATGGATATCGTTCCATAAAAGGATCACAATTTTACTCCTAGGATAGAAAGGAGCTCAATAACCATTTTTTGTCCTAGGATGATCACTAAGGCTGAGATAAAGAGTCCTGCGAATGATGTTACTACCCCTAGTATACTAATTATTCCATCCCTGTTTAATACCCCGAGCGACATTAGTACGATTCCCCCTGCCGGGATGAAATTTGTCAATGGTAACGGAATTGCGATCGAGATGGCACACATAAGAGAAATAACACCGTAAATCCTCTCACCAAAAGCGTTGTTCAAAATAGGGAATCTAGGACGCGTGAATTTCTCCACTTTGCGCAGTATTGGCACCGTTTTCTCGATTAAGAAAGCAAGACTTTTGCGCTTCATTGATTTTTCCCCAAGAAATTTTGGTAACCACGGAGAATCGCATCCAAGAATGATCTGCACAGAAAAAAACAATATAGGGATTGAGAGAACAGTTGTGTAGCCGGGTGGCACAGGCAAGGGTATCGAAAGCGGTAGCGAAAAAAGAAGAAGCAGTAGCGCGAACCCACGCTCATGCAGGGCGTGCTTTATTTCAAATAGTGTAATAGAGTCTGTTACACCATGTACGACAACTGATTCCAACACATCGGAGGTGTTTTGGTCCTTATCCATTTGTAAAAACCTTGGAACCGCCCTTTCTTTTTTTAAGGGCAGTTTTCATGTTGAAAACACATACGTGATCATGTCCATGACGCAATGTGAAAAGCGGTGCAACCTCTTGCACCACCAGATATTTGCCCGAAATATGGTAATTCACTAAAGCCTCGTACCCCTGCGAATCCACTCGAAAAACAGCCGGTAGATTTGCATTTACGCTTGGGAACTGCATATAAGTAAAGCGTCCATCATCAAAAACTTTGATTGGCTTTATTGCATCATATCCAGAAAGTTTATAGTCGAAATTTAGATATGCTTTTTTGCCGATATCAAGCCCGGTACTTTCCACGTTTCCGTTTTGCATGCTTGTGATACCAGCGTTTTGTATGCTGACAGCATTTGAAGGATACCGGAAACGCACTTCGTATGCCAGTTCTGGGTCACGTACATCACGCGCTTCCTTAGCGGTAAAAATGAAATGATAAACCCGCTTACTTGTAAGAATCGTGACGTTCGTTGTTGCGTTGTCTTCGACGGGTTTAAGGAAAAGTCTGTTGCCCTGAGCGTCAAGTTGCCAACCAGTTGAGTCACCCATAGAGATAGTGCTTATCACCTCTCCCTCCTCGAAAACTATGCTGGATTGGTAGCCAAAGAATCCGGTGTACGTGTGAATGCCATTTGGATTGTAAACAATCTCTTTTATATGCGGAGTAGAAGCCAACGAGTGGGCCCTTTGATCAGCAAGTGCTGGCAAACACAGCACGAGATGTAGCATGAGCAAGGTGGCAAAACTATATGATCTCTTCATAACCGCTTACTATTAACTCTAATGGTGTGATGTCTCTATGCGCCAAAATAACATCTGTTGTCCTGAAAGCAATCTTTACCATCTTTTCTTCGTTCTTACCATCTCCATAGGACCTTACCTTTGCTATTGCTACTTTTCCACTGGTTTTAGTATCTTTATGAATCTGTATGTCAATTATTTCGATACGTCTGTTTATCGCACTGGCAATCCTGGATCTAGACTGAAGGAATTTCTCATAAATCATATGAGAGGAATTTAGTTGTATAAACTTGTCTTGCTCTCCTGTTTCTTTTTCCCATACTTCTATGTACTTTGAGAGCAAATATTGATCTATGACCGTCTGCAAGTCATTGTTTTTTTTGTATAAGTCGTACAGCCTAATAGCTCTTATATTATCCGTGTCTATGCTATCTGTGTAACGAAGAAAGTTAGTTGTTGTTTTTAGTGGTAACATAGAGTACATGTTTAGTCCCATCACACAGAGCGTGGAAAAAAGGAGCGCTAGAAACATAAGCAACCAAACACGTTCCACGAAGATGTAGTAGTTCTTTGTGCAGTGCCACGAAAGTCCTTCCTCGTGATACTTGCCTCCTTCAACAAGAGCTTCCTTTAAATCTCGTTCGTGCATGAGAAGTTTTAATTTATCGAATTCGATAATATAACCTATACTGAGCGTATATGATAATAGGGTTAACTGGCAAAAGTTCGTGTGAGAGATATGACTGAGAAACAACCAGAAAAACACAAAAAAGTAGGGGAAAAGGAAAGTGCTGATTCAAAGAAGGATATTCAAGAGAGCCTTTTGAAAGTTGGTTTTATTTCTAAGGAAGAGTTCAACAATGAAAGGGAACAATGGAAGAAGAAACTAGCATACGCCCTTGCCGAGCAGGAGAATATCAAAAAGAGTGCTCAAAAGGAAATAGAGAAGGTGCGAGATTTTGCCATTTTAGATCTTGTCAAAGAGATTCTAGTGAGCGTTGAGAGTCTTGAGAAGGCAGTGGCTCATATGCTTGAGCATAATGTTGAAGGGCCCGTATTTGAAGGTTCAAAGCTTACTCTTGACGCGATTTTTTCTGCTCTAAAGAAAAATGGCATAGAGAAGATCGAGGCCAAAGGGGCTCGGTTTGACCACGATCTGCACCAGGCAGTAAGTACGGTCAAGGCTGCAGATTTGCCTAACAACACGGTTTTTGAGGTTCTACAGGATGGCTATACAATCAAAGGACGCCTTCTGCGTCCAGCAGTTGTTGTAGTAGTAGATAATTTAGAATAAAATCCGTTACTTAAAAGGTAAATAGTTAAATAATACGATCTATGGTAGAGGATAAGACTGTTCTGTCTGGGATACAGCCAACTGGGTATGTTCAGCTTGGAAACTTGCTTGGTGCCGTAGACGTCTGGGTAGAAATACAGTCTCGGTATAAAAGGAAGTTTTTTTTCATGGCTGATCTACATTCCCTCGATGGGGGAACACTAGGTCTGGCGGACGCTTCCGTAGAGATGGCTTGTACTTATATAGCGTGCGGTATAGATCCAAACGATTGTTGTATATTTGTGCAGTCCCATATTCCTCAGCATGCAGAGCTCTGTTGGTTGCTTGGTTGCATCACTCCTATGGGCCTACTCAACAGGATGACCCAGTTTAAGGATAAGTCGAACAGAGCAGGTGTTACGCCGATGCTTTCTTTATATGCATATCCGGTCCTAATGGTGGCTGATATACTCCTATACAATGCGGAAGTTGTGCCGGTGGGTGATGATCAAACCCAACACGTTGAATTGGCAAGGGATGTGGTGCTACGTTTTAATCAACGGTATGGTGAGTACTTCAAGTTACCTACGATTCTCAAAAAGAAGGAAGCCACTAGGATAATGAGCCTCACGGATCCAACAAAAAAAATGAGCAAATCTGATCCTTCGGATTTTTCTAGAATCAATTTGTCCGATCCAAAAGAGTTGATTGAAAAGAAGATATTATCTGCTAAGACAGACTCAATATTGGGCTTCTCCCATGAAGGATTGCAAAAGAGACCTGAGGCATCTAACTTGCTCAATATAGCAGCTTGCCTTAGTGGCAAAAAAGTGGAGCAACTCTGCAACGAGGTAAGTAATTTTTCCGCACTAAAATCTATGCTGATCGATCTTATTCTTGCAAAGCTTCTGCCAATACAGGAGAAAAGGAAGAATCTTGAGAGGGATGCAGTAAAAAGGATGCTTGCTGATTCTGCTGAGGCGATGAGAGAGATAGCTCGTGCAAACCTGACACGCATAAAACAGCTTATGCAGCTCATTTGATCACGTATAGTTTCGATTTGTTGCTGTGAGAAGGAATAGATGTTACTATTCTTTCCGAGGTTTTGAAGATGCCTAAGTTAAAGACTAATTCCAGCGCTAAGAAGCGATTTAAGGTGACTTCCACCGGAAAGGTCATGGTGACGCAGTCTGGTAAGCGTCATAACATGCGTAAGAGAAATAAGAGGATGCTTCTTGTTCAGAAGGGATATACCCTCATCAGTAAGAGCAAGATGCGTCTGATGAAGAGTGTGATGCCTTACAGTTTTTAGTTGGAGGAACAAAATGGCACGTGTAAAGAGGGGTGTACAGGTTAGGCAGCGTCACAAGAAGGTGATTAAGCAAGCTAAGGGTTTTCATGGGAGGTCGAAGAACTGCTATAGAATAGCTCTCCGCAGACTAGAGAAGTCCTGGCAATATGCGTACCGTGACAGAAAGGTTAGAAAGCGCGATTTTCGCAGTTTATGGATTCAAAGAATCAATGCGGCTGTGAGGTCGTTTGGCTTGGTTTATTCTGTCTTCATGAAGGGTTTGAAAGCCGCTGGGGTCGATATGAATAGAAAGGTACTTTCAGAGCTTGCAATAAGCCAGCCTAGTGCTTTTGGTGAGATAGTGGAAAAAGCTAAGGCTGCGCTGTGACTGTCGATTCTGGGGAAGTCAGAGACCGCTTTTACTCACGTCTTGGCTCTGTGTTTTCTGTTGAAGAGCTTAATAGGCTTCGGTTTGAGTACTTGTCTAACAAGGGTGGCCTAGTTAGAAATGCTCTGGCTACCCTCATCCAGCAGGGTACGCGGTCAGAACAGCTGGGTGAATGGACTAGCCTATTGAAGGAATTCAACTTGGCGCTAGCGCGTAGACTAGAGTTTATACGTGAAAAGGAATCAAATGAAAAACTTGCTTCTGAAGCAGTGGACGTGTCCTGTCCTGCCAGGCCTTTTAGGGTGGGATTGAAGCACCCTCTTATCAGAGTTATTGAGGACACTAGAAGGATTCTTACCTCTCTTGGATTGGAATATGTAGAAGGTCCGGAAGTGGAAGATGAATATCATGTGTTCGATGCTTTAAATACACCTGCACATCACCCATCACGGCAAATGCAGGATAGCTTCTATCTCTTTGAGGCAGATAAGCTTTTACGTACGCATACGTCTTCTGTACAGATTCGGATAATGGAGGAACGCGAGCCTCCTTTCTATATTTTCTCGCTGGGCAAAGTCTATCGAAACGATTGGGATGCTACACATACTCCTATGTTCCATCAGGTGGAGGTTCTATGTGTCGACGTGGATATAAATATGTCCCATATGCGGTATTGTGTTAGTTTCTTTCTAGACAATCTCTTTGGATGTGCCAAAATGAGGATGAGGCCAAGTTATTTTCCTTTTACTGAGCCCTCTGCTGAGATCGATATAAGAAGTCGAGATGGTAAATGGCTCGAGGTGATGGGATGTGGCATGGTGCACCCAAATGTTTTGCGTAATGTTGGTGTGTCACCTGATAAATATAGAGGTTTTGCATTTGGTGCTGGGTTGGAAAGGCTGGCGGTACTGAATTATGATATTCATGACTTGCGGAGCCTTTATTCAAATGATTTGAGGTGGAAAGTAAGCTGATCGTGGTGTTTTTGCTGTAAAATAAATTTTAGCTTGGATGAAGGTTTCCATAGGTGCTGATCATGCAGGATTCGCGCTTAAAGCGGTTTTAATAGACTTCTTTAGTGCACGGGGCTACTTTTCGGTGGATAGAGGTGCGTACTGTTCAGCTGTTTCTGATTATCCTGATTTTGCTAAATCTGTTTCCTTAGATGTGTTGGGTGGAAGGGCAGACTTTGGCATTTTGATATGCGGTTCTGGTATCGGGATGAGTATAACTGCTAACAGGTACAAAAAAATTCGGGCTGCCCTGTGTTACGATGTGCAAGCAGCAAAGATGGCTAGGGAACATAATGACGCAAATGTCTTATGTCTTGCGGGAAGAGCTTTAAATGTGTCAAAGTGTCTTGAGATAGTTGAGGCATTTGTAAATAGTAAATTTAGTTGTGAAGAGCGTCACAAAAAAAGGATAGAAAAAATTGATGAGGAAGGGGAATAGTGTTTTTTAAATCTAAAATCTCTGAAATTGATCCAACTGTTGCTAGGATTATTGATGGTGAAGTGAATAGGCAGCGTAAAAATCTGCAGTTGATTGCTTCCGAAAACTTTGCAAGTGCTGCGGTCCTGGAAGCGCAGGGATCCGTATTCACGAATAAATATGCGGAAGGTTATCCAGGTAAACGCTACTATTGTGGATGTGAATATGCAGATCATGTTGAGCGTCTTGCAATAGAGAGGGTCTGTAAGTTATTTGGGTGTTCTTATGCTAATGTTCAACCACACTCTGGTTCTCAGGCAAATCAGGCCGTATTTTTGGCACTTCTAAAGCCTGGTGACACGGTTCTTGGTTTTTCTCTTGCGTCAGGAGGTCACCTTACTCATGGTGCAGGTGTGAATCTTTCTGGTAAATGGTTTAATGCAGTTCACTATGATGTAAGAAGGGATAATTTCGAGATAGACATGGATGAGGTCCGTGATCTAGCAAAAAAACATTCTCCAAGAATGATCATTGCAGGTGCATCAGCATACTCGAGATATATAGATTTTAAGAGCTTTCGCGAAATAGCGGATGAGGTTGGGGCTTATCTACTGGGTGACTTGGCACATTATGCTGGTTTGATAGCTGCAGGTGAGTATCCGTCTCCCTTCCCCTATGTGGATGTTATGACGTCTACAACCCATAAAACTTTACGTGGTCCACGTGGTGCAATCATTCTTACAAATAGTGAGGAACTCATAAGGAAAATAAATTCTGCCATATTCCCAGGGTTGCAGGGTGGTCCTCAGATGCACGCAATAGCTGCTAGAGCTGTTGCTTTTGGTGAAGCTCTTACTACGGAGTTTAGAGACTACATTAGTGCTGTAGTGAGGAATGCGAAGACTCTTTCAAACGTTTTAAGAGATAGAGGTTTTGATGTTCTCTCTGGTGGTACTGATACTCATATCGTTATGATTGACTTGAGGAAACTTAATCTTAAGGGTAATGTGAGTGCCTCAAAACTTGAAAGTGCTGGAATAATCTGCAACAAGAATGCTATTCCGTTTGATGAGGAGAAGCCATTTGTGACGTCTGGTCTGCGATTTGGTAGCCCAGCTGAAACCACACGTGGAATGCGTGAATCCGAATTCACGCATATTGGAGGGTTGATTGCTGACTTACTTGAGGAAAAAATCAGCACGGATAGTGCGGCTGAAATAGTCTCGGACCTCACAAGCAAGTTCAACTTTTACAACGTGTAAGAGTGGTTAGTCTCATTCACCACGGTGCTTGATGAATTCCACAAGATCGAAGAGGGCTTTGCAGGCTAGAGGACAGAGAGATTTGATATTTATAGGTTCTTTTGCATTTATGTCGCAAAGCGCGTCTAGGTATGTCTTCTCTTCTGGGTTTGTAGGTGTGGTTGTAGGGTCTGCGGATGCACCTTCAGTTACGTTAGTAGAAAGCATTGAGTCGAATAAGTAATTTCCAGAATCGATTAAATCAGTAAATTCAGGCATAAAAACTATATATTTTCAAACTAAATCAATCGTACAAGGTGAGTGTTAAGAAGATATAAACAACTTAGAGTTGAATAACTTTATACACTCGTTTTCCGACTGTAAAATCTATAAGTGTATGTTGTTCGTATATGTTGTTGGATAAGACCTTCTATATACTATCACCAGATAGGCAAATTACTGCTCTTGAATATGCTGATCTAGCAAGACTTTTTCAAGATTTTTTCGCATATGTGTATGCATTCCAGCTACGAATCAAGGATAAGAGTTTATTGGAAAAAGAGATACCACGTTTGAGTAGCCTTTGTTGTGAGTATAAAATTCCCTTGATAATAAACGATTTTATTGATTTGGCACTAAGGTTTGAGACAGACGGTGTTCATGTAGGTGCAGGGGACAATACCTTAGAGCAGTGTCGGTATCTCCTACCAAAAGGAAAAATCGTAGGTGTAAGTTGTTATGACGACATTGAGCGGGCAAAAAAGAATCTCTTAGCTGATTATGTGTCTTTCGGATGTTTCTTCGAGAGTCAGACAAAACACAATCCCCCAGCTAAAGCGAGTTTGGCAACACTTGCCAAGTGGAAAAATGTAATTTCCGAAGTTCCTTGTGTGTGTATTGGCGGGATCAACAAAAAGAACTTTGTACAACTTCTGAGAAATGGTGCCAATATCGTTGCTTTTTCAGATTACTTATGGAGAGGAGAATCCCCCTATGAGAAATTTGCAGCACTTGTGGAAACAGGCAAGTATTATGAAAGGTCACTATATGGATGAAAATTGTAGTTTAATCATAATCGGTGCTGAGAGCAGTGAAAGTGTTGCATCCTTTGCATGGAGCTACACGAGAATACCCTGTTTAAATCATTTACCCCTTCCTACTTAGTTGCTTTTATAAGACTGTTGTACAAACTTTCCCGATATTAGGCTACAATCACAGAGAGCTTTCAATAAAGGATGCAGGAGAAGAAGTCTACTATACTTGTAATAGGTGCTGGTCCGATAGTAATAGGACAGGCGTGTGAATTTGATTACTCTGGTACGCAGGCGTGTAGGATCCTGAGGAAACGGGGGTACAAAGTGGTCCTAATAAATCCCAACCCGGCGACTATAATGACAGATCCCGATACAGCTGACGTCGTGTACATAGAGCCAATCAACATTGAGATAATAGAGAGCATAATTGCTAAGGAAAAACCTGATAAGTTGTTGCCGACTGTTGGAGGTCAGACAGCTCTCAATATAGCAATTGAGTTGTTCGATAGTGGGATACTTTCTAAGTACGGCGTTGAATTAATAGGGGCCTCTAAACGTGTAATCGAAAATGCAGAGAAAAGAAGTGTCTTTAATCAGATCATGGGCGAGATTGGTTTACAAGTCCCGAAGAATACTGTGGTTACCCATGTAAATGAAATAGAAAAGGCTTTTGAATTTATCGGTATTCCCGCAATAATAAGACCATCTTTTACTCTTGGTGGACTGGGTGGAGGTGTTGCAACCACAAAGTTTGACTTTTTTACAATTATTAATAACGGTCTTAAATTTTCACCGGTTAGTGAGGTGCAAGTCGATGAGTCAGTCTTAGGATGGCAGGAGTTTGAGCTTGAGGTTGTTCGTGATTCTGTTGGTAATTCGATTGTTGTCTGTTCAATAGAAAACACCGACCCAATGGGTGTTCATACTGGTGACAGTGTAACAGTCTCACCTATTTTAACACTCAGAGACGAAGAATATCAGGAGATGAGGGACGCAGCCTTTAAGGTTTTGGATTACATAGGTGTTACCACCGGTGGTGCAAATGTGCAGTTTGCTTTGAATCCGGAGAATGGCGAATTACGTGTAATCGAGATGAATCCAAGGGTTTCACGGTCATCGGCGCTTGCCTCAAAGGCAACTGGGTATCCAATTGCAAAGGTTGCGGCGCAACTGGCTACTGGGTTTACTCTACCAGAAGTTTATAATGATGCAGTTCCAACAATTCCTGCGTCTTTTGAGCCAGCAATGGACTACGTGGTTGTCAAAATACCTCGCTTCAATTTTGAGAAGTTTTTCCATGCTGAAGAGAGGCTTTCCAGTTCCATGAAATCTGTAGGGACTACAATGGCAATTGGGAGATGCTTTCAGGAAGCTTTGCAAAAGGCTTTCAGTTCTTTGGAGCAAGGTCTTGATGGTCTCAATACTGTCCTTGGTTCGAGTGTTTCTCGTGAGGTTATTAATAGAAAGCTATGCTCCCTTATACCGAATAAAATTCTTATTATTGCAGATGCCATTAGAGCTGGTTTTGATATCAAAGAGATTGCTCATTTGAGCAAATATAATGAGTGGTTTCTTTTGCAAATTGGCGAGCTAGTAAATTTAGAAAACGAAATTAAAAGCGTTGACTTTTCCCCGAATAGGCTTCTGGTTTGGAAGAAGAAAGGATTCTCAGATTCTAGGATAGCGTCTCTGAAGGGTTGCGATGAAGCTTTTGTAAGAAATATCAGGAAGAGGATGGGCATAAATCCTGTATTTAAACGTGTAGATACCTGTGCTGCAGAATTTGAAAGCAATATAAACTATCTCTATTCCACTTATGAGGGTGATACCGTCACTCAACCTGAATGCGAAGCCTATCCTTCAGATAAACAGAAAGTAATTGTTCTAGGTAGTGGGCCAAACAGAATTGGACAGGGGATAGAATTTGATTATACATGTGTACATGCGGTTTCTGCGATAAAGGAACTCGGCTATGAAGCAATAATGGTAAATTGTAATCCGGAAACGGTCTCAACGGATTATGATATTTCAGATAAACTTTATTTCAGTCCGATGAATGTTGAATCGGTTCTGGATATTGTAGAAAAGGAGTCTGAGAAAGGAGAGCTACTTGGTGTGGTGCTGCAGTGTGGTGGACAGACCCCACTTAAACTTGCAAAAGCGATGAGTGAGAATGATGTCAAAATAATCGGAACAAGTTTTGCGTCAATCAATGCTGCTGAGGATAGGAAAAGTTTCAATACCCTGGTGGCAGAATTAGAAATGCTTCAGCCAGAAAATGCGATTGTCTTCGAACGAGAAGAAATAGCCGAAAATGTGAAAAAATTTGGTTTTCCATTGATAGTGCGACCTTCCTACGTACTTGGCGGTGAATCAATGCAGATTATCTATGATGATGCGATGCTTGAGAATTATTTGGAAAGGCATCCGCAGCTCTTCAACGGTTCTTCGTTATTATTAGATAGGTTTCTAGTAAATGCTCTGGAGCTTGATGTCGACGCAATTTCCGATGGTGAGGATGTATACATTGCCGGTATAATGGAGCATATAGAGGAAGCAGGTGTGCATTCTGGTGATTCTGCCTTTGTTTTTCCTCCTCAAAAGTTATCCGAAGAAATACTCGAGAGAATTAAGAGTTGTACCAGAAAGGTAGCGATTGCACTCAATGTAGTAGGATTTCTAAATATTCAGTTCGCAATCAGTGGAAGTGATGTATACGTGTTAGAGGTAAATCCGCGTTCGAGTCGAACCGTGCCGTTTGTTGCCAAAGCACTTGGGGTACCAATTGCTAAGATCGCAACTAAAGTCATGCTTGGTATGAGGCTCAGGGATTTCCAGTTGAAGAGATACGAAGACTATTTGCAACATGTTTTTGTTAAACAACCTGTTTTCTCGTTTGAGAAGTTTCCAGAATCTGATGTTCTTTTAGGGCCAGAAATGAAGTCAACAGGTGAAGTAATGGGTGTCGGTGATGATTTCGATACCGCCTTTGCAAAGGTTTGTATGGCCAGTATGAGGAAACTTCCGACATCAGGGAAGGTATTTTTCTCCATCAGAGACGAAGATAAGCTTAAGTCTGTTGAGGTTGCAAAGATATTATCAGAATTGCAGTTTACAATTCTTGCGACAAATGGCAGTGCTGCCTTTCTCAAGAAGCATAATATTGATGCAGTGACTGTGAACAAGGTAAAAGAGGGTTCTCCACACGTTGTAGATATGATAATGAACAGTGAGATCAGTTTGGTGATAAATACCTCTTCCCACGTATTAGAGTCGGTGAAAGACAGCATGAGTATCAGATCTAGCTCTATTATTAATCAGATACCATGTTGTACCAATATTCATTCTGCTCTGGCTTTGGTAAGGGGTATAAAGAAAATTGTTAAGTGTAAGCTGCCAGTTTATCAGCTCTCCCATGTGCAAAACTGATGTTTTGAAGTCACGCTCCGATACACTTTTGTAGGTCGTTGCTTCTTTAGTTCGGGGTTGATTGAGTTACGTTATTCCTCGGCTACTTGGTTTGTTCTATGACATTCGTTTTGGCCTTGTTTCTTGTCTGCAATGTTTGTTTCTATGTACAGCTTGTGTTACAATGTGCCGCGCCTGCCTGTTTTTGGAATGTGGGCTTGTAGCTCAGCTGGTTAGAGTACACGCCTGATAAGCGTGAGGTCGGAAGTTCAAGTCTTCTCAAGCCCACCGATTTGTATGTTGGATTTCGAAAAATTTGTTCCTGTTATTGTAGCAGCTCTTCATGGTGCTGATGGGGGAGAGCTGTTTGTTGAGTACTCTCTTTCGGAGATTCTAAGGTTCCAGGATGGTGTACTTGCTGAGAGTAGTTATGCCGATTCCTCTGGATTTGGTCTCCGTGCGTTTTATGGTGATAAGGTGCTTTATACACACTCATCACGCTTGAGCGATGCTAGTATTTTTGAGGCTAGTGATTTTATTCGGAAAAATCGTCCGACAGATAGCGCAGCTATGACAGCAGCGGGAATGCACGAGATTGCATATGAGGATTCTCTTTATAAGGTTGAAGTCCAAGATGATTCCTTCTCGTTTGATAGCAAGGTCGCTTTTTTGCGTCGTGTTTACGACTATGCCTTGTCAAAAAGTGAAAACATAGCGAGTGCCTCTGTAACGCTTATGAGGTTTGTCCGGAGAATTGGGATTATTAAAAACACTGGAGAAACTGTAACTGATGAGCAGCCGATGGTGCGTTTAGGGTTTTCGGTTGTGTTGAAGGACGAGAAGGGTGAAGCTCAAGGGGGTACTTCAGGCAAAGGTGGGAGATTCGGGTTTTCTGGGTTGATGAAAGACTGGCACGTAGTTGTTGATCGTGCATTTCACAAGGCTGAGGTTGCTTTGCGGGCTGTACCTTGCCCTTCTGGTGAAATGACAGTGGTTTTGGGGAGCGGATGGCCGGGTGTATTGTTACACGAAGCTATAGGTCATGGACTGGAGGCTGATTTTAATCGTAAAGGGGTTTCCGCTTTTTCTGGTCTGATTGGTAAGAGAGTTGCTTCTGATGTTGTTAGTGTCGTTGATAACGGTAGGATCAATGAAGCCAGGGGTTCCATTAATGTTGATGATGAAGGTACACGATCTTCGCACAATGTTCTAATAAAGGATGGAATCCTTAAGGGCTATATGTTTGATCTCATGAACGCTAAGTTGATGGGTAAACAGTCTACTGGTAATGGGCGTCGCGAGAGCTATATGAACATTCCGCTGCCACGTATGACAAATACGTACATGTTGCCGGGTGATAAAACTCCGGATGAAATAATAAAAAGTGTTAAAAACGGTATTTATGCTGTCGATTTTTCAGGTGGTCAGGTTGATATAACGTCTGGAAAATTTGTATTTTCAGCATCTGAAGCGTACTTAATAGAGAATGGTGAGGTCACAGTACCCGTTAAAGAGGTTACGCTTATTGGCGATGGTCCGACGATCTTGAAAAGAATTTCAGCTGTTGGAAATGATCTCAAACTTGACGATGGGATAGGTACTTGCGGTAAAGATGGGCAGTCGATGCCTGTGTGTGTTGGCCAGCCAACTATTTGTGTGGATAAAATTACCGTTGGTGGGACCGCTTAAGTTCCCGCTTATCCTATCTTCTAAGCTTTTCTTATTACATCCCCTCATGTTACAATCCGTGGTCTTCGGTATGTTTGGGGGACTGTATGGACGCTGCAGTTATAGGCTTACAGTGGGGTGATGAAGGTAAGGGTAAAATTGTAGATTATCTTGCTAGTGACTTCGACAGTGTTGTCCGTTTTAATGGCGGCAATAATGCTGGGCATACAGTCATTGTAGGTGAGAGAACCTATAAACTTAGAGTCTTACCATCGGGCATTTTGAGGGAGGATGTTATTTCCGTTATTGGCAATGGAGTTGTTCTTGATCCACAAGGTCTACTAGAGGAAATTCATCTACTGAAACAGGAAGGTGTCAAGATACATCCAGGTAAGCTGTTGATTGCGGATAACTGTCATCTTGTTCTTCCAATACATAAAGAGTTGGATGTTCTGTTCGAGGAGAAACAGAAACTAGGAACCACTAAATGTGGTATTGGTCCGTGTTATCAGGATAAAGTTGCTAGGCGAGGTATACGCTTATGTGATTTGCGATCCGAAGGGCAATTAAGAAAGACTTTGGCAGCGCTTTCATACTATCATAACGTCGTACGTAAAGGGGCTGGACTGCAGGAGATTTGTCAAGAGAGTCTCTTTTCTTCGCTCTTTGCAATGAGGGATAAGCTACTCTGTTATGCAGTTTCTCCATGTGAATTGAGGGATATTTTATCTGGTAAAAGTAAACTTTATGAAGGAGCCCAAGGGATGCTACTCGACATAGATCATGGTACGTATCCATTTGTAACGTCAGGCTCTTCGGGATTGGGTCAGGTGATGAACGGTGCTGCGCTTGGATGTGTGAATAGAGTTATAGGGGTTATGAAGGGCTATGTTACCCGAGTTGGAGAGGGTGTTTTTCCGACTGAACAAGATAATGCATTTGGTAGCGAGTTACAGAAACTGGGAAAAGAAGTTGGTACAGTAAGCGGAAGAATCAGAAGATGTGGTTGGTGTGACCTTCCCTTAGTGAGGTATGTCAATGCTGTCGCAGGAGTAACAGAAATTGTTATAACAAAACTTGATGTTTTAGACTCTTTTAATGAAATCTTTTTATGTTGTGCTTACAAAGGTAAAAAAGGTAAGTTGATTGAAATTTGTAGCCCTAGTAAACTTTGCTATAGTGAGTACAAAGCGCAGTACATAGTAATGAAAGGCTGGAGGTCGTCAACTGTCGGGGTTGCTTCTTTTTGCGATCTTCCTGATGAAGCAAAAAGTTTTGTGGAGACAATTGAAAAATGTCTTGATCTTCCAGTTACTATGGTTTCTAATGGCCCTGAGAGGACCCAAGTTCTCCATAGGTAATACGGAAATCAAATGTCGTTATTCGTATGGCAAGAGAGTTAGTAGGGATTACTTTGTGAGTGTCCTATAGGGTAGAGATTGCGGTCTTATGTTCAGTGTTTCAACTATAAGAAAGATTGTTGGCGCTATTGTACCGTCCAGGATGATAACAACTTTTTTTTGGATTGGATATCTTCCTGAGTGGCAAAGCCATTGGACCGCTTTTTTTTCGATACCGTTAGCTTTGTTGGTTTTGTACTTTACTGTTGGGTTTTCCGTGCCTGCAGTGCTTGCAGCTCAGGTTTTGCTTATCTTCTCTCTGGTTCTGTTGTTTTTGGGGTTGATTGGTATATATCTCTTCCAAAAGACTGTGTTTTCTGAGAGCAGGTATGAAATCACAATACACGTTGCATTCGGGCAGTGTCTTATGCTTGCGCTTTCTATCCCTGCAGTTATCAAGACTTTGACTCAGATTTTTCTGTTTAATTCCTTCATATGTGCTCACTTCTTGAATTGCGCAGAGTGGTTTTTGAGGTGTTCAACTTACTTTATAACGACGTTGGTTCCATATTTTGTTTTCAGGTTAATAGACATAGTGAAGCCTTGGCCGTCGTATTGGATCGAAAGAGACTACAACAATGCTTTTAGCAATATGATTGAAGGCTTTTGCAACGCCATATATGCTTCTGCCTTGTTTTACGCACTCAATTTCATACTATTTAACCTCTTGCTTGTTGATGTCGTTGAGTTCTATAGACAGGTCTTTTCGGGGGTCTTTCTTAACAGAGGGATTCCCTGGGTGTACTTGTAATTGATAAATGAAAAGAAGAGAGGTGCACCTCCGTGGTGTGTGTTTTACAGGTGGTTCTCACGCACATTACCTAGGAGGTGGGAGAGTGTACTCTTTTAATACTTCTTCCTCATGAAGGCTTATACTTTTCAAGTAGCGCTTTTACAGCCTCTTGAGGTTTGTTGCCTAGCATTCTTGCCAGTTCGTTGTCCGGTGATATATTCTCTGTGAAAATTCCCACAGTCGGAACCGCTCTTACGTTCCATATCTGGCTTGGGCTCTTGCCTTCACTACTGGTGACATCCATCCTATAAAATCTTATGTCTTGGTTCTCTTGTGCGAGTTGTTCGTACGCGGGTGTGAAATTGTTACATGCTTTACATGTTGGGAGGTAAAACTCCACTACGCCGAGCTGCCCCTCTTCGAGTGTCACCCGGTCTGTTGCGCTTAATTCTGTAATGAGGTCCATATCATCTGTCTTGCAAAGTCATTATTAATTATTTAACAGAATAAATAATTTTATATTAACATAGCTGCAGGATATGTCAGAAGCACTATTTTGTATGGTTGTAGTAATATCATTACGATCCTTATTCTAGAACACCTATCCCATCAAACTTTAAGGATTTTTCATGCGACCTAATAGGCTCATAAAAGCCGAGTTGAGCTCTTGTTTGATATCTTGTTCAAAAGAGTTCATGCCGTGTAGATTCAATCGAGTTATAGTGTATAACATTTTCGTTAGCACGCAGTTTATGTTATGTACACGAGCTAATTCGTATAATGATTCTAGTGTTGATTTTCCTTCAACTAGTACGTTGTCATTGTAGTTATCGATAAGCCTGTAACCATATCTAAAATTGCGCGATTTATCTGAAAAGCATGTGAGAACGAGATCCCCGATTCCACAAAATTCCATTATGGTGGCTGGATCCCCACCCTTTATTGTTATAAAAGAGCGAGCTTCTTCCAATGCTAGGCTCATAAGTGCTGACAGAGTATTCGAACCTGCACCTATGCGAACCAATACACCACAAATTATTGCTATTACGTTCTTGAAAGATCCAAGTATTTGAGTGCCGTTAATGTCAGCGATATACTTTGTGAAGAATGTTTCCGTTGAGAGTGCACTTGCTATCTTGTGATAAATGGCTTTGTTGCTTCCAGCCAAGTTGCTAAAGGAAGGTTTCTTGGCAAGTATCTCATGTGCAAAATTTGGTCCAGAAAGAACGAAGACATCATTTTTAGGGAGTTCTTCATGAACGACCTCACTCATTAAAAGTAAAGATCCTCTTTCGATTCCCTTATTACACAGTATAATTTGAGCACTTTCTGCGATATTTTCCCTGACTTTTTGGAGGAGTTCTCGCATACTCTGTGATGGAACAGCTATGAAGATCAACTCTGCGTCTTTCAAGACATTCAAATTGCTTGTAGCAGAAATGTTTCTGTTGAGTGGAAAAGCAGATAGATATTTAGTGTTAACATGCCTCTCGTTTATACTATCGATAACTCCCGTGTTCCTGCAGAGAATTGTCACATGTTGGGTGTTGAATGCAAGAAGGTTCGCGATTGCAGTTCCCCATGCCCCTCCACCAATAACGACTGAGTCCATGAGCCCCCCATACTTCATTGTCGATAGAATGGTACATCAAAGCTACCTATCTGTCATCACAGAAGCCCGTTAACGACAAAGCTGAAATGATCATGTGGTGTTACGATAAAGTGATCTACAAGCTGTACGTCCACTTTCTGACAGATCTTCTTCAACTTCCCAGTTATGAGTAAGTCCTCCTGAGAGGGTAGGGGATTGCCGCTGGGATGATTATGTGCGATGACAATTGCACTTGCACCGCAGGTTAGACATTTTTTAATAATTTCTCTCATACAAAGCGGTGTATGGTCGGTAGCTCCAAGTTCCTGCACATACTCTCTGATCAGGGTGTACTTCTTATTAAGAAAAAGGACGCGTATTGTCTCGACTGGGTTATTCCCGATACTTAAACGTAAGTAGTCTACAACCGATTTCCACGATTTTAAGGTGGTTCTGGAGGTTAGGTCCTTTCTGAGAATTGCTTTCATACTTTCGCGCACGGTTTTGATGAGTGCAACAACAGCGTCATTGACGCCTTTCACACTTTTCAAGTCGTCATGATCAGCAGCGAAAAGTTTCTTAAAATCTCCAAACTCTTTTAGCAGAGATTTGGCCAGAGGCTTAACATCAATCCTTGGATGAGTTGCAAAGAGCAAATACTCTAGCAACTCCAACTCCGACACAGTACCACCTGCACTTTGTATTATGCGCTGGCGAAGCCTGAGCCTATGCCCTTTATGCAACGACCCAGGTATAACTTCCACACCCTTTTGTCCCAACTTTTTCATAGTCAGCTCGACACCCCATTTATCGCGAACCGCTAGAATCAGATAAACAGAAAATCAAATCCTACTGAACTAGAGCATTCTGCAGTGGCTTTGCATCCTGTGCTATTTATTTTTTTCTTCTCCATAAGCCTGAGACATGGTTTTTACCAATGAGAGAACTTTACTTCTTACTGAATCTTCCGTAATAGCCTTGAATGCACGAACCAAAACCAGAAGCTCTTTGTTATACTCATTCTCATGCTCAAACTCTATGCTATTTTCAGAATCATATAACGTATCGCCCTCGTGTTCCTTGTTTAGCGAAGCAAAAAAATAGGAGGGCGAAACTTTACAAAACTTACATATGTCAAGCAGCCTGCTTACACAAAGGCGGTTCGCACCGCATTCGTACTTCTGAAGCTGCTGGAAGGTTACACCAATTTCCTTGGCTATGGCAGCCTGGCTATAACCTTTAAGGGTCCTAAGCCTACGAATCTGCTTTCCAATCATCACGTCAGTTTCCGCACGTTTCTTAAAATTCTCAGAGATTTTAGGCATATAAAAACACTGTACCGTGAATAAACGCAAAGTATTATGCTAACTCCTAACCGGTAGATAAACAACAACAATCATATTGGCATTGTTAACAATGCCAATATGATAAATCCTATTTTCTCTACAAAAAGCCAAGACAAGCCGATCGCTCATAGTAGGAAACACTACGCGTAGGATTATACCAATAGAACCATCAATGAGTCAAGATAATCTGCTTAAATGTACGATACTTCCTAATGTAAAGTAGAAAAATTTAAAGAAAAGGTTCATTTAAAGAGATGCTAAATGACTTTCATGTGCATTCGTTCAACAAGTTTTACTCGGACGAAAGACGCTATAATATTTTCATGCCACCGGTCTGAGAGCCTCTGGAAAGCGTGGAACGCCTCATGTTTAAATTCGATAAGTGGATTTTTCTGTGCGACGGCCTTGAGGTTTATGCTTAATCTAAGATTCTCTAGAAACTGCAAATGCTCTTTCCATAGTTGGTCTAGTATCGCTATCATTATGCGCTTTTTTATTTCCAAAAGAAGTTCCACGTTCGCACGTTCCTTTTCTGCAATGATATTTTTTGTTTTTGAGTCTATGAAGCCTTCAATATCTTCGGTTTTATGTAGTTCTTTAAAGTCCTCGTTGTATATTGATTGCATACTGTGGACCAGAGTTGGAATATCATAAAAACTCTTAGATCGCGCATTTTCAAGAGTTTTAGCGTTTACATCTGACACTATTGGTAACAGATCTATATCATTGCTTTCCATGATATTGTTTCGGTGGCTGAAGACGACTTTCCTTTGTTCATTTATCACGTCATCGAACTTAATAAGGTTTTTTCTGATCTCATAATTACGGCTCTCTACTTTCTTTTGTGCCTTTTCGAGTGAACGTGTTATGTACGAATGTTTTATGGCGCCATTATTGGAAAGCTGCTTTTTTAGCATGTTACGTATTCCCGGTGTACCGAACACACGCAATAGATCATCGTCGAGTGAGAGAAAAAACTTTGATTCACCTGGATCACCTTGTCTACCTGATCTTCCTCTGAGTTGATTATCAATACGGCGGCTTTCGTGTCTTTCAGTACCAATAACGTAAAGTCCTCCAGCTTTTCGAACTATCTCTTCGTTTTTTGCATGCTCTTTTTCAGTTTCATCGTTTGCTGAAACGTTAAAATTAAAGTTGCCCCCCAACTGGATATCTGTTCCTCTTCCAGCCATATTTGTGGCTATAGTTATAGCGCCGGGTTTACCTGCTTGTGCAATAATTTCCGCTTCGAAAGCGTGCTGTTTTGCGTTCAATACGGAGTGCTTTAGCTTTGCCTTTTTCAGTTCACGTGAGAGTTCTTCAGAATTTTCTATACTCGTTGTTCCAATCAGGATGGGTTGTAGTTTCTCATGACATTCTTTTGCGAGTTTTAGAATAGCTTCGTATTTCTCCTTTTTTGAGGCGTATATTTCATCATCATGATCAATTCTGCGTACTGGCAGATGTGATGGTATTTGTACGACTCCTAGCCCGTATATTGTCGAGAATTCCTCCCTTTCTGTTGCAGCTGTTCCTGTCATGCCAGCAAGCTTGTTGTACATCCTGAAGTAGTTTTGGAATGTAATGGATGCAAGTGTTTGATTCTCATTTTGAATCTTGAGATTTTCTTTGGCTTCAAGTGCTTGATGTAGTCCCTCTGAATACCGTCTCCCATGCATCATACGGCCAGTAAACTCATCTATTAAAACTATTTGGCCATCTTTGACGATGTAATCCTTGTTTTTTTGGAAGAGATTGATTGCCTTGAGGGATTGATTCAAACAGTGTACAAGTTGCAGGTTTTGTGGTTCATAGAGCGATGAACCAGTCTCTATGAATTTTTCATCCATCAATAGTTTTTCTACGGCTTCTTGCCCTTCCTCTGTGAGAGAAACGGTTCTTGCTTTTTCATCAACTGTGTATAAAGTGCTATCGAGCTTTTCTGCAAGCTTATTTATGCTTGCGTAAAGGTATGAGGCACCATCCGTCATACCCGAGACTATAAGCGGTGTACGTGCCTCATCGATCAATATTGAGTCAACTTCATCCACGATTGCATAATGAAGGCCCCGCTGCACCATTTCTCCTTTGGAAAACTTCATGTTATCCCGAAGATAATCAAAGCCCAGCTCGTTGTTTGTGGCATAGGTGATATCTGCTTTATATGCATGTGCTCTTTCTGGATCACGCATATCTGAAGTAACACAAGAAACTTGTAATCCTAGATATCTATAGATTTGTTTCATCCACTCGGTATCTCTTCGAGCTAAGTAGTCGTTCACCGTTACTACGTGCACACCTTTTTCAGGGAGAGCGTTCAAATAAGCTGCTAGAGTTGCGACAAGCGTTTTCCCTTCGCCTGTGTGCATTTCACTTATCATTCCCCAGTGCAGCACAATTCCCCCCATGATTTGCACATCGAAATGCCGCATACCGAGGGTTCTGACGGAAGCCTCTCTGACACATGCATATGCTTCGGGCAGTATTTCATCTAGTGAAGCGCTTTGCTTGAACAGTCTTTCTTTGAATTCGTTAGTTTTGTTTCTAAGTTCGTCACTTGAGAGTTCACGAACCCTAGCCTCAAGAGCGTTGACTTGCTCCACACCACCGTTTAGCTTTCCCTTGATCTTTCGATTTCGAGAGTCAAAAATTTTGTGCACTAAATCTAGCATCTTGCCTGGAGAGCGTTACCATATACAGGTCGATATTTTATGCTCTTGTTTGAAGATTAGCAAATATGTGCCTAAATAGGATATATTCTTTGTTTTTATTCTAGAGTAATGAAGTTTGCACATGAATTTGTTTCAGTGTTGTCTTAATGCTACCAGAAAGTGATATTTTTAAGAGAATATTCTACAAAAAGTTTGTACATGTGGAAAACATTCTCAGAAGATGCTATAATCGGAATGGTGTTTTTTGGGGGTACTTGGGACATCAAAGTTTTCGAGTTCTGCGTGAAACCCAAATGTTTGAGGTTTTTGTTCGGTAAGACGTTGATCTTGATTAACATATAGTTAATCGAAAATTTACGAACTATGATGTATAAGTAACCGCACTTGGTGGTCTTTTATATTTTTATGGTGTGAGTGGTGCCTGGTTTGGGGCGTTTTTCTTGTGCCTCATTTGATTTTTTTGCCGTAGGGTGGAGTTGAGATGCGTATATTAGTAGTCGATGACGAGCAGAAGGTAACGGATTATGTGAAGAGTATTATTACCTCTGTTGGGTATGTTTGTGACACGGCTTCCTGTTGCCGTGATGCTTCAGCACTGATTAATTCCAGCAAAGGCGATTATCAGTATGATCTTATTATCCTAGACAGGGTTCTCCCCGACGGGGATGGCTTGGATATGATCTTAAATTTGCGTTGTAAGAACATAAAGACTCCCGTGATCTTTTTCTCTGCTCTCTCGTCTTATGAGAACAGGATTAAGGCTTTCGATTTTGGTGCCGATGATTTCATTGCGAAGAGTGAGCTGCATAAGGGTGAGTTTCTTGCGCGTATAAGGGCTGTTCTGAGAAGGTGCTTCAGCCATCACTTTTCGAAATTCAAGCTTGGTAACATGTTGGTGGACTTTCACATGCAGGTTTGTAAGATGCGTGGCAAAGTTGTGCAGCTGACAAACAAGGAATACTCAATGTTAGAGTTGATGTGTCTTCATGGTAGGGGAGCTATCATATCCAAGGATAAGTTTATAAGCCATCTTTATTCTAATAATGAGCCGACGGAGCAAAAAATCATTGATGTTTTTGCTTGCAAATTACGTAGCAAGCTAGCTGCGTATAACGATGGTGTGAGCTACATAGAGACAGTTTGGGGAAGAGGGTACACGTTGAATGAGAATGTTCCTCCAATAAGAAGTAGTGTGAAAAAATCTAGAGCTATTTCTGCTGATGAGCATGCTTCTGCAGCTGCTGGGCATGAGCTCCAGAAAAGTACCACCTAAGTAAGGGGTTGCATTACTGTGTGCAGGACCCAGCAAGGCTTCACTATTTTTCTCGTCCTAGAAAAAGGCGCATTCGCGTTCTTCTGCTTGGGCTCTTAAGGTCTTTCAGGTACAGCTTCTGTTTGCTTTCTGATCCAGGTTCGTAGTCTGTG
This sequence comes from Neorickettsia findlayensis, assembly GCF_009856525.1. NCBI lineage: Bacteria > Pseudomonadati > Pseudomonadota > Alphaproteobacteria > Rickettsiales > Anaplasmataceae > Neorickettsia > Neorickettsia findlayensis. Next base: position 199,280 of record NZ_CP047224.1, read on the forward strand.
TTGCAAATCTTTGTCTTGTAGGGCCAGTATTCTGCAGGCCAGGAGTGCTGCGTTTTCTGCGCCTGCTTTTCCTATAGAGAGAGTACCGACTGGTGTGCCTGCAGGCATCTGGCATATCGAAAGCAAGCTATCCAGACCGTTGAGTGTTTTACTTTCTACTGGTACTCCTAAGACTGGAATATCGCTTATGGCTGCGATCATTCCCGGTAAATGAGCTGCTCCTCCAGCGCCTGCTATTATTGTGCCAATTCCATTGTCTGCTGCGCTTTTCGAAAACTCATACAACCTTGCTGGAGTTCTGTGTGCTGATATCACGTAAGTCTCATATTGTACAATTAACTCTTCTAATATTTTCTCCGCATACTGCATAGTAGAATAGTCAGACGTACTGCCCATTACTACCGCTATCTTTTTAGAACTCATTCTCACCATCTCAACAATACATAGAATTCTAATTCATCCATGAAAGTACTCAATATGCATATACTGTTGTTCCCAAAGAAGTATCAAGAATCAAATTGGATGATCAGGTCCAGATTTCTATACACAAAGCTGTTTTTACACATTCACTCTCAGTCATGATTTTCAGGGAGGTAAAACCTTTACCAGCACAGTCTTGGTTGTGGCTCCAGAGGTAGTTCCGTACAGCCCGCTGTAATTCTCTCTATAGCCGCCCAGGCTATCATTGCTGCGTTATCTGTACATAGAACACCTTCTGGAAAGTGTAGAGATAAGTCATGATTTTTCGCAAATTCTTCTAATATTTTTCTTACGTAACGATTGGAGGCAACCCCTCCAGCTAATACGATCCTAGAATGGCCACAGATTTTCACGGCTTGTTCTAACTTACTGACCATGATTCTTGCTACGCATGCTTGGAACGATGCACAAATGTCGGCCTTATCTTGTTCTGTTATTTGGGGCAACGAAGTAATTATTTTTTTTAGGGCTGTTTTTATCCCTGATAGAGAAAAATTACAACCAGGTTGATTTATCATTGCTGCTGGTAAACGAAAACGTTCGGAGTCACCTTTGCTTGCGAACTTTTCGACAATTTTTCCTCCGGGATATGTAAACCCCAGCATAGTTGCTAGCTTGTCAAATGCTTCGCCAAATGCATCATCGAGTGTTTCCCCAAGAAGAAGATAATCACCTACCTTTTTTGCGTTGATAAGTTGAGAATGTCCTCCTGAGATCACGAGACAAACAAATGGGAAATTTATTTTCTTCGTAAGTCTTGCAGCGAGTAAGTGTCCTTCTAGGTGGTTTATTCCGAGAACAGGTTTCTTAAGCAAAAATGCAAGACCACGGGCCATCATCACTCCAACTATCAGCGATCCAACCAGTCCTGGACCAACAGTACAAGCAATAGATGTCAATTTTTCAAGATCATGTGCTTGAGCCGCCCTTCGTAGTATCTGAGGCAAAATTTTCAAATGCTCCCTGGATGCAAATTCCGGGTAGACTCCGTTATATTTGCTATGATCCTGGGTGAAAATTTCGTGAAAGTAAACCTTTCGTTCTTCAGAAACAATGGCGACTGAAGTTTCATCGCAACTTGTTTCTATGCCTAAAATTAAATGATTGTTCATTCAGGGTAAGAGTCCTCTTTAGAATCCCGGAGGAGCCCGATTTGTTTGTAAAACTGTTTCGCGCCTGAATGGATTGGTACATCCCCAGCTTCCGGAATGAGATCAACCTTTGTTATGTGCGAAAAAGCGGGATGTGTGCTTTGCAAAATGGCAAAATTCGAGAAGACACTGCTCACCAATTTATATGCTTTATCATCAGAAAAATCCTCAAGAACATAAAATCCCGACTTCACCGCAATCGTTTTTATTTCTTTTTCAGCTAATCCTGGATAAAGATCAGCAGGAATATCATAAGAGTAGTAATATGGATGATCTAGAAGTAACTTCTTTCTTGTTTCATCATCTAATGGCACGAGTTGCACATTGCAGGTCGCAGAAGCTTCCTGAAAAAGCCCACTCGGGTGACCTATAACAATTGTCATTACATCAATTTTACCATCACAAAGAGCACGCACCTGCTCAGACGAGTTCAATTCTGTTGTAAGTTTAAAGTCAGTACTTGTCCATCCCTTGGTTCTCATGATTTTTTCTATCGTTCCTCTTACACCAGTGCCGGGTGCACCGATGTTAACTATCTTATGTTTGATTTCATCAAAGCTTTTTATTCCTAGCTCTTTTCGTACAAGAACGGTAAAGGCCTCTTTATGCGTCGAAAAAAGTGAACGAAGTGAGGACATAGGTTGCATGGAGCTAAATAGTCCCGTGCCATTATACGCGTCATAAGCCCAATCTCCTTGTGCTGCCGCAACTTCTAAGTCACCATTTCTGAGTGCGTTCAAATTGTACATAGTACCGGGCGTAGACTGGACCGAACAAGATATATCGAGTGTGTTGTCATTTATCGAGTGTTTCTTAATAAACCTGCATATCGCATTGCCAGTTGCATAATACACTCCAGAGATAGAACCCGTACCCACTCGCATGAAGTAGCGTTCCTCACCAACTGCATGGCTCAAGAGCAGCGATAGAAAGAAGAGCATCGCCAGATTGGAGCGAAAATTTAACATCTAAAACCTCTACAGCCTTCTCGGTTCAATTATATTTGACAACAATAACGAATACAAATGGACTCGAGTACAAGGAAGTCATTCAGTACTTTTTCCTTTAGTTCTGTGGCACCAATAGCGTCCTAGTAACGTATTTTCCAAAATGATGATTGCTTGATTTTTACCAACTGGTTTTGCTATTGCCATGCATGTGGTTTATTCTTTGTTTGCTGTTCGAGATCGGCAGTTCCTATTTTCATTTGGTCTCTGCCTTTCTGGTAGCATATCATAATCTCTATGAATGTGACCGCTTACGATTTTTTGAACGCATTTTTTTCCGAAAAACTGCGCTCTGTAGAAGAGATGTTATATAACTCTATGGCCACTCTTACGAAACTTAGGAGCATAGAGGATGCTAAGAAAATGCTTTCCAGTGGTAAAAGGATACGTGCTTTATTATCCCTGCTTTCTTTTGCTCTTTGTGAAAATTTCGATACCGACGTAGAGATTCGTGCTGCTGCAACAATTGAATTAATTCATAATGCTACACTCATGCATGATGATGTTATAGATGAAAACTATATTCGTCGTGGCAAGCCTAATATAAAAAGTATCTATGGAAATAGAATAAGCGTTCTCACAGGTGACTTTCTTCTAAGTGTAGCGTTTGAGATTATTTTAGAATGTAAGAATCTCAGTGTGGTGTTGTTACTTTCGAAAACGGCAAAGCAGCTTTCTGAAGGTGAAATACTACAGCTTCAGAGTATTGGTGAGATTGTTAGTGAATCTGAGTATTTGGAGGTTATTGCAAGAAAGACGGCTGTTTTGTTTTCTGCTGCTGCAGAAATTGCGGCAATACTGACTGATAAACATGAGTATATTGTTGTCCTTAGGGAAATAGGATTTCTAATAGGTATGGCATTTCAAATTGTTGATGATGTTCTTGACTATGGAGAGTCAAAGGAAGTTGGCAAGAATGTTGGCAACGATTTTCGAGAGTGTAAATTTACCTTGCCATGCGTCATTGCATACAGAGATGCAAAATCCGAGGCTGCGAAGAAATTTTGGCGTGAGGTATTTTTTACAGAGAAAAAAGACATACAAGAAGCACGGTTTTTTATGTATGAGGTGGATGCTCTGGCGAAAGCGATGAAGGTTGCACGCGACTACCTCAGTAAGGCAGAAGAAAAACTCTCGATATTTGAAAACAGTGCAAGTTTATTCACAATGAAGACTTTTCTTAGGTACGCTGTCGAAAGGCCATATTAAATTGATTAGAATTTGTGTAATACTGACCCTGATGTTGGAACATGCCTGCTATAGAAGGTTCTGCGATAAACAATCCGTTCGGCGTAACTGTTGTTGGATTTTCTCTTTTAGGAGATATTAAAGTCTCGTGCTAGGTGATCGTATTTGTCAATTTTTTTGTTATGGCCCAGATTTATTTTCCAATAGCTGAAGCTGCAATATCTTTATATGTGGTAATTGGTTTAGGTCTGATTTCAGGAATTATGGCCGGACTTTTTGGTATTGGCGGAAATATTATTATTATTCCTACCTTGATTTTTATGGGTGTTGCGCCAGCGGTAGCAGTCTCTAGTGCTGTAAATCAGACAATTGCGTCTGGGTTTGCTAGCTTCTTGAACCAATTAAAACAGGGAAATGCAGACTTATCTATAGCCCTTTCTCTTTCCCTTAGTGGGCTATTTGGGATAACATTGGGGTCATTATTGTTAATGTATCTACGCGATAAAGGAAATGTAGATATTGCAATCTTTCTTGTGTATGTTCTCATGCTTAGTAGTACGGGATGCATCATGGCATTTGATAGCATTCGTAAATTACTGTTTTTATTGCGCAATAAAACAGGACTTAGTGAACATACAGAAAAGTCTCATAAAGGTAACTTCGTAAAATTTGTGAATAAGCTCCCTTTTCGCCGCTACTTTCATAGTGCAAAGGGTGACATAAGTCTGGTTGCTCTTTTTCTTTTTGGAGCGGTCGTAGGTTTGATTTTGTCTATATCGGGTATTGGTGGGGGATATATTCTTGTTCCCGTACTCATGTATGTTTTTAATCTTCCTGTGCGCATCGCAATAGGAACTTCGGTTGCTCAATCTGTACTCGTTTCAGTTGTCACTGTTTTTTTTCATGCAATTACCTTAGGTACAGTTGATATGCTTTTGGGGTTCTTATTGAGTATTGGCGCGATTTGTGGAGTGACTTTTGGAGCAAAATTAAACCTAATTTTGCACCCAGTGCTAATTAGATTATTGCTTGCCTTCGTGATGTTTTCTGGTGTACTTAGGTTGCTGTTTACATTACTTGTGACACCTGAAAATCCATATTCTTTTTCTGCTATTTGATAGTGACAATAAAAAGATTTTTTGTTTTTGCTGTATTTTGTCTACTGCCGTGTAAGGTAAGTGGTTTTTCTGTTATAGCCGATCTTTCGCCCAACAGGGTTGAAATACATTCCAAGTTTACTGGGAAAAAAATATTAGTTTTTGGGGCAATTATGGAAAAGGCAGACAATATTATAGTTATCGTTCATGGCCCCAAAAAAGATATTGCCGTACACAAAAAGATCAGAATTTTTGGTTTGTGGACAAATGGAGCTAAGGTCGAGATAAAGATGGTGCCTCTGTTCTTTTCTTTTTCCTCTTCAAATCAGAGATACGATGAAGTTGACAGGGTATTTCATGGAGAATTTACGCCATTTTCACATCTCTTGAGCTCCAGTAGAGAAATGAGTGCATTTGCTGAGAGTAGGGTAGGTGAGTCTCTGTATCAATTCGATAATAAGATTGAGTTAATCAATGAACGTCTCTTTCGTGGAAATATCTTTCTCCCAAGTAATGTACCAAAAGGACAGTATGTTGTCGAAGTTCTGGCACTAAAGGAAAACAGAATTATTGGGATCGAAGTAATGCCACTCCTGATAGTAAAAACAGGCTTGGATGGACGTATTTTTGAATTAAGTCACTCACGCCCACTATTTTATGCATTGACTGCAGTTATCGGTGCGCTGGTTATAGGTTGGGCTGGATTCATCTTGCCACGGACAGCAAGAACCTTACTTAAAAGTAAAGGAGAAGGGTCAAAACTGCCCTCATAAAAACCTGGAGAAGCAAAACAGCAAAGAACGGAAAGCAAGGCCCGCAAACGTTATCTTCGCGGACCTTGAATCACACCATGAAAAGACTAAATTAGTATGACACCTTCACACCAGAAGTTAGAACAAAACCTTTGTTGTTGTCTTCAGCTTTAATTCCAGCTTCCTGAGCAATGAAGCACTTAGTATTGACGTAAGGTGTGAGCTCATACGTGCTTCCAGTGATGCGATAATGCGTACCAAGAGAAACAACTCGGAGCGTATTCACACCAACACTTTTAACGAAGGTGTTATAACTCTCCATATAGTTAAGGCTAAATGCCACAGGGCCTTCTTCATATGCGGCACCAAAAGTCATGTAAGAATTGTCTCCATCTGTCGTTTTAGTTTGTCCGCTATCGTCAAAAGCCTTGCTCAAGTCAAGCTGCATATCTTTCTTTTTTTCAACGCCAGAAAGATACGTGCTACCCCATGAACCAGCAAGCTTTATAGTGTTAATCTGAGCAACTGCACCGACCTCAAAGCGTCTGAGTGGGTGATGAACATCACCGGTCGGAGCGCTAAGACCAGCCTGACCACTAAAAGAGATACCATACTTCAGATTTCCTTTTTGCCCAGCATAGGCAGCACCTAAATCAACGATATCATGGTAAGTACCATCTGCAGTGGAGTTTGTATAACCCAACGCCATCCGCAAATTGCCCAGCCCAGTAGTAATAAAGTTAGCCCTTAGAGGGTTATTATATTGGGTATAGTAATTTGTGTGTACCAAGAAAGGGTGTTGTGCATCCTTGTGGCGGCCACATGTTGTAGTGCTTCCATTCGTGGTACGTGTGGCATTTATAGGGCGTCCCTCTAGGTTAGCAAGTGTCGTCCAATTTAGATCCTCAAAACCACCACCAACGGCAGCGACTGAAGATGCATCGATTCTGAGTGGTTTCACAGCGCTTTCACTGACGCGACCCATTTCGAACCTTCCGTAACCAGTTTCAAAGAAAACGTACGCATTGTCAGCAGAAATCGCATCCTTTTTACTGAATTCTGCTTCTAGGAAACCACCATAAGCGAAATTGCTCAGTGTACGCCTAGCCTCTATTGAAAGCTTGTGTTTGTTAAACAAATCGGTGTTACGTGTGTAGTTGCCTAGAATACCACCATCGGACAGCGCCTTCACATTGTTCGTACTGTTAGCAGTCCCGTTATAAGACGCCTCAATATCTTTACCATTTGTATCTACAAGGACATCAATCTTTGGAAGACCTTTTGCTAATTCAAAGAAATCCTTATTTCTTCCGTAACCAAATGAGAAATCATTACTACCCTTTACCTTGAACACGAAATTCACTGCATCGCAGTTCTCGGTTCCACTTGGGCTAGACGAACCATTACAATTACATCCCGGGGAGCCCATTCCCCCAGCTGGACAATGGTCCGCAAACTTACTTAATCGAGCCTTGACCTGATTAGGGCCTGTTTTATTGCAGACACACATTCTATTTGATGTCGTTTTTTCAACAGCTGGAACCGTATCCCCTGTCAAAGGCACCTCGGACGCGCCTGCGACGTTGGCTAGCGCCACCGTCAAAAGTAATATCTTGCTAAGTTTATACATAAGCTTCTAGTAAAAAATAACATAAAAACGTTTCCATCCAGGTCATGCCTCTACGAGCGTAATAAATAGCGAACCCTTCTCTCCGAATGTTACATGGATAATACGTTTTCGTAAACAGAGAAACTGCAATACTTCCTGAAGATACAGCTTAATTCTCAAAAAGTCCAGCACCAAGTACCGAGCATTTCAGCTATTAAGGGGTTTCGTTGAGACAAAACACCCGATCAGATACAGAAAGACTCGAGTCTCTCTGATAGGCATAATGCGATAGAATAACCAAGGAATACGCCCTTGTTATCACACTTTGTGCGCGAGACAAAAAAGAACGAACGAAGCCGCTGATCAAAATGTAGCCATCGAAGTCTCCAGCATATACAGATGGTATGCCCACGCATAAATGATGAGCTTTGTGGAAAGCCTATTGAGAAGTAACTACTGCTTTTAGCATTGCATCTGCATTGTTGATAATACGACTTTTGTCTGTTGGTGATCTCACACCTTGTATCACAATGATCTCGGACGGTTTGCAGTTATTTATTGCGTATTCCATAGCCTTTCTTCTATCCTCAATTTCAATTGCTTTTGGGCAGCAAAACATAAGTTCGCGCCGAGTTCTTTCGCTTAATGTACTGCCATTGCTATCGCCAGTAAAAATTATCCTGTTTACCATTTTTGCTGCGACTTTGGCCATCTTTAGTGTATTCTTTCCTTCACAATCCTCGCTGCATCTGAGCACAAGGGTGATATCGTTATATGGAAAGTGCCACTTCATAGAGAGTAGAAGGTCCTGCAGTTCACTCGGAGTCTCTGCGCAATCTGTCATAATTTTGCGGTCCTCTCCGCAGCATTCTAGGAATTCCATATACCCAGCTAATGGGCTAATTTGTTCATGTTCAATCCTGGATGGATCTATTCCGCATGAGATAGCTAATCCTATTGCCGTTACAAGATTACTTCCTTGGAATTTGCCAAGTATATTTGTACGAACAACTACTTCTTTCCCAAGGACTTTCATCGTCAGTATTTGCCCTTTTTGTGTTGGCAATTGAGAGATCAATTGTATATCGCTTGCTGCTCTTCCATATGTACAAACCTTTTTATTCGGGCAGCATTGCATTATCCTTGTTGTGTACTCACTGGCGAATGGTAGTACCATAGTACCATCATCAGGTAATATCTCTGAGAGAAGCCTTGCCTTCATCTGAAAGCGTTTCTCTGCATCTTCGGGTTGTGCTAAATCATCGCGTATCAGATTACTGAAAGCAGCCGCCTTTAAATTGACGCTATCTATCATCCTGTTTTCGATTGCCGCACCTGAAACTGCTAAGCAACAATATTCGATCTTTTTATCTGCTAGATCGTCCAGAATGCTATGCATGTTCGCCGCGTCTGATATCATACGATCTTTCCCTTGCCATAGCTCAAGAGTTTCCACTGGTTCATTCGAGACAGTTAAAGTTACGGCCTTTTTTCCGGCTAGTGTACATACCTGAGAGAAAAAATGCCCAACACTTCTTCCTCCACTTGTACCAGTTACTGCACATACGTAAGTTGGCTGTTTCTTCCACATGAAAGAGCATATTCGATGATATATCTGCTGTGGCTGAGTGTGTACAAAGAAATTAACTCCTTGCTTGAGGTATTCTTCTTCATATTCTTGATTTGTTAGTATGCTCTTTGCGCCGCGATTGATTGCTTCCTTGATGTGTGCGTGTTCCTTTTTTGATGGAGCATAAAATAAGAAATCTTTCCCAACTTTTTGATGATCCGAAGTAATGTTCTTGATCCTTCCCTTTGATATTTCTAGGCAAATTTGCTCGTATAGCGCAGCCATCTTATTCCTCCTCTAAATTTACTCCATCTTCTGCGATGAGTTCACCCTATCTGAAGCAGGATTCCATACAATAAATTTACCTTATTTGGCGCTTATTTTATACCCAACTTAAAGTTGCATAGGTCATTGAGAATACAGTTTTCGCATTTTGGTTTCCGTGCTTTGCAGATGTATCTTCCATGCAATACAAGCCATAGGTGTGCTTGTGGAAGAAAGGCTTGTGGAATGCGTTCAAGTAATTGTTTTTCTGTTTCTAAAACATTTCTTGCATCCACTAGTCCTATTCTATTGCTTACTCTGAAAACATGTGTATCTACAGCAATTCTTTTGTCTCCAAAGAGTGTACACAATATTACGTTAGCGGACTTCCTGCCTATTCCTGGAAGGGATTGTAGATATTGGAAATTATTAGGTATGTCAGTCTGTTTATCCGAAATCAGTTTCTTTGCTAGAGCAATGATATTTTTTGCTTTATTATTGTATAAACCAATCGTTTTTATGCAGTTCTTTAGTTCTGCAAGATCCATTTTTGCATAATGTTCTGGTTCGTATGCAAAACGAAATAGATCTTTTGTTACTTTGTTCACACTAACATCTGTGGACTGTGCGGATAGCAATACTGCTATGATAAGTGTAAATTTATTGACATATTCTAACTCGATTTTAGGCTCTGGCATTTGTCTCTGAAACCTTTCCAGGATTTCAACCACCAGTGAATAGGAAGGATATATCTTTTGCATCACAAGCTATAGAGGGTTAAAATCTGTGAAGGAAACTGTGTAAAACTTACTGCCAACTTTGTTGTTCGCTGTTTCACACTACCTTTTCGAATATGTGAAACAAGAAAGTGGCATTGAACAGATGTAACACAGAGCCAAAACAGATATCGTGAGCCACGGCTTAAGTATCAAAGCAACTGCAATGGTGACAGAGATAAACATCAGTGCAGACTCTAGGTAATGTGGAACGACAACATTTTTCAATGAGAAAGTTGGTATACTACTGACAGTGAGCATTGAGACCACTGAAAGATAACCGAGCAAAAAATAATGGTTCATTGCAAATAGCACAACAAAGCCGCAATCGTTGGAGGCGAATATTAGTATTACTGGAAGTACAGCTAAGACTCCTCCAGCTGGAGCAGGAATACCACAAAAGAAATTTTGTAGCTCACTACTTGTCCCGCTTGACATAGCAGTGGCGTTAAATCGTGCGAGACGAACCGCCATACAGACAACAAATACCATCGTGATTCCCCACCCAAAGACTCTGATGTTGTGTAACTCCCACAGGTACAACATGAATGCAGGTGCTACACCAAAACTTACCATATCAGCTAAAGAATCAAGCTCTGCGCCAAAAGTGGAACTCGAGTCAAACATTCTAGCTATACGTCCGTCTATCCCGTCCATAATAGCTGCGACTACAATCGTCCCAATAGCAAGTTCCCAGCGACCTATAAGCGAAAGCCTTATCGAAGTGAGCCCAAGACACAAACTACAGAATGTAATGAAATTAGGGAAAAACCTCGTTATTGGAACAGGACGACTCTTCACAGTCTATCAGTCGAGAAAACGCTCAGTCACAAAAGATACCGTTTCATTAAGCAATGCCACAATCGTTTCCCCAGCAACGACAGTTTGTCCTTCAGAAACAAGAAGAGGCATGCTTTTTGGTATGTATATAGTAACTCTGCTCCCAAATTTGATAATGCCAAACCGCTTTCCCGCAAAAACCTGCTGGTCTTTTTTCAAATCACAAACCACACGCCGTGCAAGGAAGCCTGTCTGTTGGACAACTACCACTTTCCTACCGTCCACCATTTCTATCAAGGTTTCCTGTCTCTCATTTGCGTCTTCAGAGCTATCATAGTCAGCACGCAAATTCTTTCCAGGCACATAATGCAGTTTTCTCACTGTGCCATCAACTGGTATGCGATTCACATGTACATTCAAGGGGCTTAAGTAAATACTCACTTTCTGCATTTCCTCGACTAGCTCACTACTTTGCGGGGGCAAAGCACTTTCGATTTTGCAGATTAATCCATCTGCTGGACTAAGAACAAAATCTTTTGATACTGCTATTGCGCGCTGCGGATCCCTGAAGAAGTAAACGACTAACGCAGTAACACAAATTCCACACAAGCCTAATGCGGGGACGAAAAAAAACGCTACCGCTGTGCAAGCTAAGGCAACACTGATAGTAAGCAAGCCTTCTTTATGAAGTGAAAATTTAGTCACGACGCGAATACAAAAATCCTTTTCCAGGTACTCTCAATTCAGTACTACATCAAAATTCATTTTGCAATTACCCGAGAAGCGCTAATTTTTCTAGAATTTCTTCTTCTTTTTTTTCCATGATCAATGTCTCCTCGTCGGAAGAATGATCATAACCTAGTACATGTAACACGCCATGGATGAACATATGCAACAAGTGGTCTTCAAATTTGATTTCATTTTCCAGGGCCTCGATGACCAGTCTGTCAAAAGAAAGTATTACCTCTCCTATGATCCCAACTCCAATTTGTTCGTTTGTATAGTTGAAGGATAAAACATTAGTTGGAGCATTTTTTCCCCTATAGTTTTTGTTCAAGGCTCTTATAAATTCGTCATCCGTTAAGACGACAGAGAATTCAGCTTTCTTGCCTTCTAGACAGCACTCAAAGGCTTTCTGTAGTAAGGTATCGATATTATTGACTTTTTTTGTCCAACGTGGATCCATAATTCGAATTTCTAGCATACCAACATAACAGATATCGCAGTTGACATAAAAATTAATAATTTTACCTAATTATACAAAAAATTCAATACATTAACGAAATCGGAAATAGCCCAAAATAGACAGAAACGTCCTAGCGAGGAATAACACGGAGTTATCCTAACGAAATAAAAGTACAGAAAAACTGCCTCAATATCTGTTGCTACTACTAAAAATTCTTATGCTATGAGATCTGCAACTGTTTTACCTATCAGAGCCGGGGTTGGCGCAATTACGACTCCAGCATCCTTCATTACACTTATCTTACTTTCTGCAGACTCATCACTACTCGAAATAATTGCCCCAGCGTGTCCCATTCTTTTTCCAGGAGGAGCAGTAACACCTGCAATAAAACCGACTGTTGGTTTTTTAGTTTGTGACGATTTCAGCAATGCACAAGCTTTTTCCTCAGCTGAACCCCCAATTTCACCGATCATGACAATCACGTCAGTTTCCGGATCATCCAAGAACATCTTCATGCAATCCACAAAACTAAGGCCTTTTACTGGATCACCACCTATGCCAATACATGTGGATTGTCCTAGGCCCATTTGTGTTGTTTGTGCGACCGCTTCATAGGTAAGTGTCCCAGAGCGAGATATAATTCCTACTTTTCCACGCTTATGTATATATCCGGGCATTATACCGATCTTGCATTCGCCAGGAGTTATGATGCCTGGGCAGTTTGGACCTATCAAAAGACTTCTAGAGTTGCTTAATGCACTCTTCACGCGCATCATGTCTTGAACGGGGATTCCCTCTGTTATGCACACGATCAGCTCTATCTCCGCATCAATTGCTTCAAGAATTGCATCCATCGCAAATGGTGCTGGAACGTATATTACGGTTGCATTTGCTCCAGTCTCCTTTTTTGCATGATACACGGTGTTAAAAACTGGTAGCCCAAGGTGCATTTGGCCTCCCTTACCGGGTGTTACGCCACCGACCATTTTTGTGCCGTACTCAATAGCCTGTTCAGAGTGGAAAGTACCATGTTGGCCTGTAAATCCTTGACAAATAACTCGTGTCTCTTTGTTAACTAAGATTGCCATTAAATTTCCTTCCTTGTCATTTTTACGATTTTTTGTGCTGCATCACCAAGTTCGGAGGCGATTACAATATTCATTCCTGAGTCCTCAATAATCTTCATTCCAGCAGAGTAGTTGGTTCCGGAAAGACGAACGACCAAAGGCATAGTGAGACCCACATCCCTGGTTGCTGCAACTATGCCCTCCGCGATAATATCGCAACGCATAATACCTCCAAAAATGTTCACTAATATACCAGCGACATGTTTGTCAGATGAAATTATTTTAAATGCATTCGTGACTTGCTCTAGGTTGGCTCCACCCCCAACATCTAGGAAATTTGCCGGACTAGCACCATAGTACTTTATGATATCCATTGTTGCCATCGCGAGTCCAGCCCCGTTCACCATACAACCTATATCGCCTTCCATTTTGATGTAGTTGAGGTTGTATTTTGATGCTTCAATTTCTTGGGGGTCCTCTTCATACAAATCCCTTAGCTCCAGTGTGTCTGGGTGACGATAAAGCGCATTATCGTCAAAGTTAATTTTTGCATCTAAAGCTACGAACTCACCCCTATTATTTGCTATCAATGGGTTTATTTCGAGTTGTGAAGCATCCCTCGTGACAAATAGAGCATACAATTTCTTCACAAGCGGCGTGAAATGCTTAATTTGAGTAAGACTGAGCCCCAGCTCAAATCCTATCTTCCTTGTGTGAAAGTCTGATATGCCAATACTTGGATCCACGAAGACTTTCTTGATTTTTTCAGGGCTCGATTTTGCAACTTCCTCTATCTCCACGCCCCCTTCTTCTGATGCAATTATGGCTACCTTTGCGCTCTCTCTATCAACCACCATGCTTAGGTAGTATTCCTTCAAAATCGACTGTCCAGCCTCAATATAGACTTTTCGTACTTTTTGCCCCGCTGGAGAAGTTTGATGAGTTACCAGGTTCATGCCAAGCATTTTTTTCGTGTTATCTATCGCCTCTTCAACAGAGCGACAAATCACGACACCACCCGCTTTACCTCTTCCCCCTGCATGTATCTGAGCCTTTACTGCAAATACCTCACCACCTAGTCGAGCTAGGCTTTTTGCGATTTCTGAGGTTTCTGTATTCTCTTGGACTAAAAACCCTGTAGGCGTGGGCACGCCATAGACCCGCAGTATTTCCTTTGCCTGGTACTCATGAATGTTCATTTGTGCACTTATCCTGAAAGATTTTTCACATAGTTGAGTACCTATTTAACACGTAAGATTTCCCCAAACAACCTAGACTGTTAACATGACGACTTTGTTTTTATCGAAACCTCGGATGTAAACAGCAGTGACATAACGTCAAGATTATTCTGGCAGATTTGGCTTAATGAGTTGTGTTAAAATTTGCGCTTGTTGTTTTTATGTCGCACAAAGCGTACAATTACGGTCTCACATGGCGATGTAGCTCAGCTGGTTAGAGCGGCGGAATCATAATCCGTAGGTCGTGGGTTCGAGTCCCACTTTCGCTATTTCCTTCTTTATGGACGAGCACCGGATTCTTTCTGAGATTATTTCTAGGATTGCAGAGCCCTTTTCTCTTCTAAACGATGCCTTTGTGCTCGACAATTTTGTTATTACGAAAGATCTGTTAGCAGAGGGTGTCCATTTCTTCCCTTTTGCGGAACCGTATAAACTTGCGAAGAAAGCTTTAAGAGTGAATTTATCTGACCTTGCCGCAATGGGTGCAGAACCAGTCGGTTATTTCCTTGGACTTGTCTTAGGTGAAAAGCATAAAAATTCGACATGGCTGAATAGGTTTGCTGATGGTCTTCTTGATGATCAGAAATGCTACAAAGTTAAACTTTTTGGGGGCGATATAGTTATTCATTCTGGGCCACTTCTAATAAGTGTTACGATGATTGGAAAAAAAGGGGAACGTATTCTCACTCGTTCCGGTGCAGAATCCGGAGATGAGCTCTGCATTAGTGGGCCAATAGGTGACTCGTATTTGGGATTGCTTTCGTATCGAGGTGAATTGCAAGAAAGTTCATACTTGCGTAATAAGTACGATTTACCGGAACCATGTCTTGATGTCAGTAGGGATATAATTTCCAGTGTGACTTCTTGTATTGATATTTCTGATGGTTTGCTAAGTGAGGCCCAACACTTAGCCAGAAATTCTTCTGTTTCTATCACGATTTTTATCGATAAGGTTCCCATTTCTGATGAGGCACGTGTCGTGCTGCCTAAAAAACCAGAAATTCGTAGAAAACTCATAACAGCGGGTGATGATTACCAGTTACTTTTTACTGTTCCCCAAAAACATTCTGTGACAAGAAGATACCCTGTGATTGGCTTTGTTTCAGAAGGTTCAGGTGAGGTGAAAGTGCTTGACCTATCTGGAAGAGAGATTTATTTTGGCAGTCCGGGCTTTGTACATCGTTAAACTGTGTAATAAGTATTTGAGCTGTAGGAAGGAAAATAATTCATGCAACTCAGGATTGGCTTCTTGAGTCATATACATTCGATATTAGTGAGTTGGCAACTTTAGGGTTTTCCGATAAAGGCTTTTTTTTATGTATTGAAATTGATATTATGGATTCCCGCATGGATATATTGGAGAGTATGGAGACGTACGTGCAACGTTTTGTGGTTGCGAACTGGAAAATGAATGGCAGCCAGCAGTTGTGTGATGTTTTTGTCAGTCGCTTTTCTGATTTTAATTTCAACCCTGAGGTTGAAATTGTAATTGCACCTCCGGCTGTCTATTTGGCTCATATGAGAAGTGCCATAATGTCTTCTGGTTTACCCTTGGCTCTCGGAGCGCAAGATTGTGCTTCAGGTGATAATGCTCCTAGCACTGGTGATATAAGTTCTAGGATGTTTAAGGAGGTTGGTGCGAGGTATGTCATTGTGGGACATTCAGAGAGGAGGGCTTTGCACTGTGAATCGAGTAAAATAGTGGGTATTAAGGCCAACGCTGGCTTGCGTGGTCGCCTTATACCGATTATTTGTGTAGGGCAGAATAACAGACCCATAAACAGAGAGACTCTGACTAAGCAGTGTAGAGATTCAATTCCAATGAATAGCCACGACTTCATAGTAGCTTATGAGCCGGTCTACGCAATAGGAACAGGTATTGTGCCTTCGAACACAGAGATTGAGGAGGCGGTCTGTTTAATTAAAGATACTGTTGGGGATGCCGTACCAGTGCTTTATGGTGGTTCTGTTTCTCCAGCTAATTGCTCAGAGATCTTTTCTGTGAAGAATCTTGGTGGAGTGCTTGTGGGTGGTGCAAGCTTAGATCCAGATAGCTTTATCAAGATCTGTGAGGTTGCACATCGGTTTTGATCCTAGGGTCTTGGTCCTTCTTTGAGTTGGATTTGAATCGGTTCTATGCTAGGCTATTCCGCGCTGGTAGATTTTTTGTCGAACTTTTTATGGAGAGGTTTACGCTCGTCACTTTCTATCATTTTGTGCAGTTGGAAAACTACGAAGACATGCGAGACGAACTCCTTTCATATTGCATTGAAAAGGGGTTAAGGGGCACAGTTTTGCTTGCCTTAGAAGGAATTAATGGCACGGTTAGTGGGCACGATGGCAATGTACGTGATTTCCTTGATTTTATTCGGAGGGATGACAGGCTCTGCAGTTTAGAATGGAAAGAGAGTTACGCTAGTTTTCAGCCGTTTCAAGAAATGAAGGTTCGCCTAAAGAAAGAAATCGTTGCGCTCAGGTATCCTGAGCTAGAAAATATGGAAATATGTGAAACTGGTGAGCACGTGGAGCCTAAAGATTGGGCTAATCTGATAACGCGTGAAGACGTGAAAACTATTGACACTCGTAATTTATATGAAACTAAGCTTGGTAGGTTTAAGCATTCTATAGACCCAGAGACGATCAATTTTGCAGATTTTCAGGAATGGGCGAAAAGATGGGTGGATGAGAATAATGTCAGTACTGAGCAGAAAATAGCAATGTATTGCACTGGTGGTGTAAGGTGTGAGAAATCCACTGCATATATGAAGAAGATTGGTTTCAAAAAGGTCTACCACCTCAAAGGTGGGATACTAAACTACCTTCTAAAAACCAAGAATAGAGATGGTGTGTGGGTTGGGGATTGTTTTGTGTTTGATGATAGAGTCGCGGTGAACGTGGATCTTGAGCCCATACAGCTTAAGTGTTTAGAATGTAACACACTTGTGAACACAGATGATTTAAAAAACGTTCCTAGGGGTAGGGTAGTATGTTCGGCTTGTGGACGGAACGGATAGTCTAGCTGAGTAAACCTTTCGAAAAGTGGTGTGCAGGATGAGGTTGATTGCCTTTAGTGAATTACTTTAAAGTTCTACTTTTTCCTTCTGGGGATTGGTTTGTTTGCAATACGTGTTCTATAGTGGTAAACGTTTTCCCGTTTTCTAAGGTGTGAGTAGTGGTAGTGAACGATCTAACTAAATTGAGTGTTGCAGAGATGCATCGTGCATTAGTGCGTAGAGAGATTTCTTCTTTAGAACTGGTTGAAGCTCATCTATCGCGGATAAGGGAGCGAAATCCTTATACCAATGCGTTAATACTTGTAACAGAGGAAGAAGCCAGACTAAGGGCAAAACTTGCAGACGAGCGTCTAAGAAAAGAGGAGAGTGTAAATGTACTTACCGGTATACCATATGTTATTAAAGACATGTATTGCACTAAGGGTGTCAGAACCACCGCTGCATCGCGTGCCTTAAGAAATTTTGTGCCGACATATGAGTCTACGGTAACAAGTAAGTTGATTGATGCTGGCGCAGTGATGCTTGGCAAAGCTAATATGGACGAATTTGCTATGGGTTCTTCCAATACCTCTAGTTACTTTGGGCCAGTTAAGAATCCGCTCAAGGGAAAGAAGGGAGTTGATCTTGTTCCTGGGGGTTCGTCTGGTGGTTCCGCTGCAGCGGTTGCAGATTATTATTCCCCATTCTCGCTCGGCAGTGATACAGGTGGCTCCGTACGGCAACCTGCCTCTTTCTGTGGTCTTATTGGTCTGAGACCGACTTACGGTCGCTGTTCGCGTTGGGGAATGATTCCACTAGCAAATTCTTTAGACCAAGCTGGCATATTCAGCAGGAACGTTGAAGACAATGCAGCAGTTTTTGAAGTGATTTCGGGCTATGATCGCAAAGATTCTACATGCGCTAAACTGGAGCCATTCAAGTATCACAAAAACCCGGATATGCGTTGCATAAGGGTTGGTATACCCAAGGAGTGTAAGGTCAGCGGTCTAAACCCACAAATAGTGAAATTGTGGGAAGGCACTGCTGACATATTGAGGCAACTTGGGGCAGAAGTAATTGATGTGTCGCTCCCATGTGTAGAGTATTCTTTGATGGTGTATTACATCATATGTTCTGCCGAAGCATCCTCTCAGTTGGCGCGCTATGATGGTATACGCTACTCTCATGATCCTTCAATTAGCGCATCTACTATTTCGGAATTGTATGAGAAATACCGTTCGGTTTCTTTTGGTAGAGAAGTGAAACGTAGGTTGTTTATGGGTACGCACGTGCTCTCTTCCTCTGGCTACTCGGATTACTACGCAGCAGCTAAAGAACTGCAAGAAGAGATTGTCAGCGAATATTCTGCGGTGTTTGAAAAAGTTGATGTGATACTCAATCCTACTGCGCCGAATGATGCATTTCCCATCGATGGGAAATTGGAACCATTGGAGATGTACATGAATGATATTTTCACTGTTCCAACAAGTGTTGCTAAGCTACCGTGTATTTCAATTCCTGTAGGCCTATCTGAAGATGATATGCCACTGGGTATGCATCTTACGGCAAATTATTTTGCTGAAGCGTTGCTCCTGAACGTTGCTCTAGCTTTGCAAAATGCTCTTTCAAAGGAAGTTGTGCAATGAGGGAATTTGGTATTCGGGTGTGCTGTCTTTCATTTTTTGCAGTCAAAAGTTATAATACCAGTCATTCAGGATACTGTGTTTATGGCAAAAGCAAAGAAAAAAGGTGCCACTCTCTTTAAGGTGGTCAGTACTGAAGGTACCGGGTTTTTTTATCTTGTGTGCCGTAATCTCAAGAATAAGCAGGAAAAGTACTCGTTTAGAAAATATGATCCTGTTGTGCGCAAGCACGTGCTTTTCAAGGAAGCCAAACTGAGTAAGTAATTCTTTTGGTTATACATGTTCGGTAGAAAGACACGACTCCTGCCGCTGCTTGTTTTGATACCGGTTTTCATGCTGTTCCTTTCGTTTGCTTCTGTTCCACTTTATAGTCTTTTCTGCAAAGCGACTGGCTATGCAGGCACCATTAAGAGGTCAGACCGCCGTTTTGACTTACCAATTGGTTCTCGCGATATAGTTGTGAGATTCAACACGGACGTAAGCAAGAATTTGCCGGTACGTTTTTTTGTCCAAGATCATCCAGTAGTGGTTAAACCAGGACAAAATGCGCTGATATTCTATGCAGTTGAAAACGTTACAGACGAGCCAATTGAGGCGATTGCAATCTACAATGTCACACCCTATAAGGCTGCTAAGTATTTCAATAAGGTTGCGTGCTTTTGTTTTGAAAAGCAGATACTCCCACCAAGGAAAAAAGTGGTAATGCCCGTATCATTTTTTATCGATCCGGAGATCGAGAAAGATCGCCAAATGGATGAAATAAAGACATTCACCTTATCATATACTTTTTTTAGGTATGCGGAATATAATGCAGGATGGCTAAAATAAATTTTATATCACCTAACGCATTTTAAGTAAAAATGTTTTCGGTTTTTCTAGAAGTGAACACAACATATTGAGCTGTGGTGAGAAAAACACGACATGTCGTATCGCAAGTCCAAGAAGCGTCTTGTTCCCCTTGTTTGCTGGGAAAGCGCTATCCTGATATAATATAGCAGTCCTTCACGTTTATACTTTTTAGGCCCTCAGTTTATCATGGGTATTATTAACAATAGGTTCATCAATGCATTTTTGGATGCCCTTCCGTCTCCTAAAAAAAAGGCGCTCGAACCAGTGTTAGAACATAACTCTCAGTCATGCAATGGTGAGTTTGTATTGACGGGATCCACGTTAGGGACCACGCAGACGAGCTCTTTTGAAGTAAATATGGTTCATGTGAGGTCTCCTACGCAAGAATTGTTTCAACGGGCAGCTCGTGATTGCACTTCTGAGGCTGAGGTTATGGATCATGGTCGGCGGGAAGTCCAAAGTGGTATGGCGAATGACTTTTTAGGTGCGGGTTGCGAGAATGGTATGTACCACGACAGACAATGCGTTAATGGTGTCGCGGATGCATATTTCCCAGATGAAGTGTTACTAGCGGAGCAACATAGTAAGTGCATTGATGGTATTGGTCCGACGGAGTGGGATAGGGTAACGAAAAAGTTGCGTAAGTTTTATGGCGAAAAGATTTACGGAAGCTGGTTAAAGTTCATATCCTTTAAGGAGATGAAGTGTGGTCAGGTTTTTCTTTCTGTTCCGACAGGGTTCATAAAAGAGTGGATCACCGTGAATTATTTGAGTAACATTCTTGGGTTTTTACGGAATGAGGATCCTGCAGTCATCTCAATAGAAATATGTGTGAATAAAGAGCATGATAAGTGTCTCGAATCAGACCGTGAAGAGTTAGCTGCACCGTTTGTAAAATCTAAAATCAGTAATGAAGAGGGTCGGTTTGATAGAAAAAGTTTTTCTGAAAATTTAAGTAGCAGCATAGATCGAAGCAGGACATTTGATAGCTTTGTTGTTGGTAAGTCAAATGAGCTTGCGTTTACAGCATCCAAGCGTGTCGCGGAAGCTGTTGAGTTGCCAATTCCAGGTAGCAACCCTCTATTTTTATACGGTGGTGTGGGGCTTGGAAAAACACACCTCATGCATGCGATTGTTTGGCATATAAAAGAGAATTATGAAAACCGTAGAGTTATTTACCTATCAGCGGAAAAATTCATGCACAAGTACATTACTGCATTGAAGAACAAGGACATGATGTCATTCAAGCAGATTTTTAGGTCAGTAGATGTTTTGATGGTTGACGATGTGCAATTTATCAGTGGCAAGGAAAGTACCCAGGAGGAGTTTTTTCACACCTTTAATGCTCTTATAGAGCAAAATAAGCAGCTTGTTATTTCAGCTGATAGGTCTCCTAGTGATTTGCAAGGGGTTGAGGAGCGTATACAGTCGCGTTTGTCTTGGGGACTCGTTGCAGACATTAATCAGACGACCTTTGAATTGCGTGTTGGTATTTTGGAGTCCAAATTGGAACAAATGAAGTCTGATGTTGTTGTTCCAAAGAAAGTTGTGGAGTTCATGGCAAGAAATATAGTGTCGAATGTACGTGAGTTGGAAGGTGCACTTAATAAAGTTATAGCTCATTCAGAAATTACTGGGAGTATCGTCACAGTTGACTCTGCTAAAGATTTGTTGGCTGACATATTGCGGACGAATAGTGTTGCGGTCACTTTGGAAAACATTCTTGCTAAGGTGTCAGAATATTTTAGTATTAAGATTTCAGATCTTAAGTCACAAAGAAGAGTTAAGGATGTTGCATATGCAAGACAAATGTGTATGTTCCTTGCTAAGACGCTTACTCAGAGGAGTCTCATCGATATAGGAAAGTTCCTTGGGGGTAGAGATCACGCTACGGTGATACATTCCGTGAGAAAAATCGAGGTTTTGATTAAGAATGACGCAAGAGTCGCTGAGGATGTCAGGATACTGACAAAAAGGTTGACGTAGTTGCCGAGATTGTCAGTTTTATTGATAGAATAGTGAAAAGGTTTATTATCTAGGTTTGGTCTTACGGTGAGTTCTCATTTGGCTATTGTTGGTGCGACCGAAATTATTGGAAGAGAATTGGTCAAGTTACTCGCCTATAGAGAGATGAAAAAGGAAAGCATTTCTTTTCTTGTCTCTAGGGAGCATGCTGGGGTGCATATCGGTTTTGGTGAAAGCAGTGACGTCACTGTGCAAGATGTAGGTACGTATGACTTCTCCAAGGCTCGTTTGGCCTTTTTTGTCGGTGGGCGTGGAGTTGCTCATAATATTGCCGAACTTGCTGCAACGTCTGGATGTATTGTCTTGGATAGTAGCTCTTGTTTTAGAATGAGGGATGATGTACCGCTTGTGATCCCCGAAGTAAATCCACATGTCTTAAACTCTCTTCCTGATACGAGAATTATTTCTAGTCCTAGCTCACTCACGACGCAGATGTTATTACCTTTGAAGCCTTTGCATGATTTAGCGAAAATTTCCAGGATATGGGTTAGCACCTATCAATCGGTTTCGGATGCTGGAGAGGAAGGAATGGATGAGCTATATGAGAGTACAAAACGTAGATTTGCTTTTGCTCAGGAGAAGCCATGTGTGTTCCCGAGAAATATAGAATTTAATTGTGTCCCGCAGGTGGGAGAGTTAGATGAGCAAAACTTCTGTGACGAAGAAATAAGTCTTATGAGAGAAACCAAAAAGGTTTTGGAAGACTGTTCGGTAGAGGTGTTTCCCACATGTGTACGGGTTCCAGTTTTTGTTGGTCACGCGCAGAGTATAACCGTGGAGTTCAAGGAAAACATTTCCGAAGGTGATGTTTATGAAATTCTTTCAGATGCTGAAGGGGTAGCTTTCTTAAGGAAAGGCTATAAGTGTCAGCCGGAAGTTGTTGGGTATGATGATGTTTTTGTTTCACGATTGAGATTCCATTCTCCACGTATGTTGTCTATGTGGGTGGTTGCAGATAACTTGAGGAAAGGTGGTGCGCTGAATCTTCTCCATATTTATGATCTTCTATCTAGTGTACACGGTTGGAAATAGCATTCTATATTTGGTTTCTGGCTTGATGTTATGGAAAAAGTTGCTTGGGTTGGTGTTCTGTTATGTGTGCTCCCTTCTACCAGAAAGGAGATTATACTTCCATCTCGTTCATAAACAGATTGTCTGTTTGTAAAGTTTAAGTGAGAACTATTCATTGTCGATTGCTGTCTATCATCAAACACGACGCGCGAGTTATTACTTCAAATGAACTAGCTTGCCGGGCTTTAAGTTCATTCTATGAAGGGTTTACTCACTACTGCAAAACTGAAACATTGCTATGGCAGCCGCGTTGGAAACATTAATACTGTCAAAGTTTTTATCAGTGTACATTGGTATAGAGAGGGTTTGATCACATCTGTTTTTGAGGAGATGTGAGACGCCTTTTCCTTCTGAGCCAAGTATAAAGGCGACTTTATCTGGGAATCCTATTTCTGTTAACTTAGAACTCGCTCCTCCATCCAGAGCATAGCAAAAATAGCCATTCTCTTGAAGAATCTTTATTGCATTTGTAAGGTTTGCTATTGTGCAGACTGGTATACTCTCTAATGCGCCGCTGGCTGCTTTCGCGATAACAGAAGTTTCACTTGGCGAATGTCGTTCTTTCACCACAATTGCGTCTACCCCAAAGGCTTTGGACGACCTTAGTATGTTACCAACGTTGAATGGGTCAGTGATTCCATCCAGTATCATAATCAGTGATCTTTTTCGGATGCTTTTTAGCACATTCCTTAGCTCGGGTTGTGAGAGTTTTTCAGTTATTACTGCTATTCCTTGGTGAAGTGCGTCCCTTCCGCAAATCTTCGTAATTTCTGTATTTTCACAAAAAGAAATATTAGGCAATCTAGAGCGTTCGAGTAATGGTAAGTAAACAGCCTTTTTTTCTCTAGCGATGAAGATAGATAAGATATTTCTCTCGGGATTTTTTATCGCTGCCACGGCAGCATGTTTCCCAAATATTACTATCTTCTCCTGTTGCACTTGCTTGATAGAGTGTTAGAATATCACGACGACTGATCTTAGCAAAAAAACTTTGCGCGTTACAGTGTTGTATTAGGAGGGATGGCTGAGTGGTCAAAAGCAGCAGACTGTAAATCTGCCGACGTGAGTCTACGTAGGTTCAAATCCTTCTCCCTCCAGGTTTTGTGCGGGTGTAATTCAATGGTAGAATATCAGCCTTCCAAGCTGGTTGTGTGGGTTCGATTCCCATCATCCGCTCTCCGTTTCCTTTTTATTGTAGTGATTTGGGCGCTTTTGCGGTGATTGGGCCTTTTAATTGTTCGAGTTTTGGGTAGAATGTATCTAGTATGAAGAAAATTAGGATAAAGCTTAAGTCATTCGACAGCGGGGTTCTGCACCGTTCGACAAAAGAGATTGTCATGGCAGCTAAGCGTAATGGTGCTCTAGTTTCAGGGCCAATACCTTTGCCGACTAGGGTGAGCCGTTATACGGTGAATAAGTCTCCCCATGTTGATAAGAAATCCCGTGAGCAATTCCAGCTTGCGGTGCACAAGTGCCTTCTGGAGCTGTCGAGTTTTAACGCCCATCTTTTGAGCACCTTTACGAATTTTCAGTTGCCAGCTGGGGTTGATATAAGTGTTGAGGTGAGAGATGAGTAGGGTTGGTTTGTTGCTGAAGAAAGTTGGCTGTACCTCGGTTTACGACGATCGATTGTCTTTGATTCCGGTTACGCTTCTTCAATTAGAGGAGAATGTTGTTCTTTCCGCTGAAGAGAAGGATGGTTTTGTTGTCACAAAGATCTCGTTTGGGGCGAAGAAGCTCAAAAAGCCGCAGTTGGTGTACTTGAAGAAACTTGGTCTAGAAAGAGGTGGTAAGGTTGTTGAATTTCGTGTTTCGCCTCGTTTTGTGCCAGAGCCGCTTAAATCTCTTACGGTAGAGCATTTTCGTCCTGGCCAGTATGTTGATGCTGTTGGGACAAGTATAGGAAAAGGTTTCGCTGGTGTCATGAAAAGGCATAATTTTGCCGGTTTGAGGGCTTCTCACGGTGTTTCTATATCGCATAGATCAGGTGGATCTACAGGGCAGTGTCAGGATCCTGGAAAGGTTTTTAAAGGAAAAAAAATGGCGGGGCATATGGGTAATGCGAGAGTTACCATACAGAATCTGCTAGTTCAGTTGGTAGATGTCGAGAACCGTCTTATAGGTGTGCGCGGGAGCGTTCCTGGTTGCAAGAATTCCTACGTTTTATTGAGAGATGCGTTGAAAAAAGGTGAGTTTGCGTGATGAGTAGTCTAGAGGTGGGAGTTTTGGATTTTGGTGCCAGCAGTCTGGCGGGGAGTATCGCGGTTGATCGTGCACTTATAGAGGTGCCGTTTCGCCCTGATCTGCTGAGTCTTGTAATAAATTGGCAGCTTGCAAAAAGACGTGCTGGCACTCACAAGACGAAGGGTATCTCTGAGGTTAGTGGTACCACTAGAAAACCGTATAGACAGAAGGGCACCGGTAGGGCAAGACAAGGTAGTTTGCGTGCTCCTCAGTTTCGTAAGGGTGGAATTGTCTTTGGGCCAGTAGTGAGGCAGCATGGTTTCTCTGTCAATAAAAAGGTTAGATCTCTTGCCCTTCGTTCAGCTTTATCAATGAGATTTGCTGAGGGTCGCTTGTTTGTGCTCGAGAGTTGCAAGTTGGGTGAGTATAAAGCTGCCGCGTTACTGAGATGGCTTACTTCAAATACCGAGTTATCTGCAGGTAAGAAATTTCTTATTGTAACAGAGGAAAAAAACGAAAGTCTGCTCAGGGCGGCTTCAAATTTACATTGGGTTAAGGTCTTATGGGGATCGTCTGCTAATGTATACGATGTAGTCTTGCATGACTTCGTGCTGCTCGAAAAGGCATCTGTTGATGTATTAGTTGAGAGGTTGCTGAAATGAGGCTCGATTTAATAGGCCCTTTGGTGGTCACTGAGAAGTCATGTTTGCTAAAGGATTCATTGGGAAAGGTTTCGGTTTTCGCGCCTGTCTCTGCGACCAAGCAGCAAGTTAGGTCCCTTTTCTTGAAAAAGTTCAAGGACATAAAGATTCTTGCAGTTAATTCCGTCCTTACTCATGGGAAGAGTAAGCGTTTTAAGGGTAAATCAGGTAAACGCTCTGATAGGAAAAAGTTTATCCTTACTATAGATGGTGGTTCCCAGCTTGATTTAGGTAGGTTGTAGGGTTATGCCGGTTAAGAATTTAAAGCCTTTTAATGCCTCCTCCAGGGGTGCGGTCTTGATTGATTATTCTGGAGTCTGGCGTGGGTCGCCCGAGAAAAAATTACTTGTTCCCAAGAGATCAGGTTCTGGTAGGAATAATGCTGGTCGGATTACCGTTAGGCATAGGGGTGGTAGAGGTAAAGTAAGATATAGGTTGGTCAGTTTTAGTCGTTTTTCGTCTGGTACTCCGCTTTTCACAAAGGCGGTTGTTGAGAGAATTGAGTATGATCCCAATAGAACAGCGTTTATTGCTTTAGTTCGTGATTCCAAGACTGGTCTGCGTTCGTACATTATTGCTCCAGAGGGTCTTAAGAAGGGTGATGTACTTTCAACAGATGTTTTTGATGATATTGCTCCAGGGTCGTGTATGCCCTTAGAAAAGGTACCTCTGGGTACGGCGGTACACAATATTGAGTTGAAACCCGGTGCTGGAGGGCAGCTTGTTCGTTCTGCAGGTAGTAGTGCGCGTGTGATTGCCAGGGATGGGAATTACACACTTGTTAGTTTGCCTTCCGGAGAGAAGCGGTTGATTCTGTCAACCTGTCGTGTTACGATTGGCACGGTTTCCAACGCGGATAGAGAAAATACTAAGCTAGGTAAGGCTGGAAGGTCTAGATGGCTTGGTAGAAGACCCTCCGTGAGAGGTGTTGCGATGAACCCGGTAGATCATCCTATGGGTGGAGGAGAAGGAAAAACTTCGGGTGGGCGTCACCCTGTTTCTCCTTGGGGCTTCTCTAGCAAGGGTAAGAAAACTAGGAATCCCAATAAGTTGAGCTCGAAGTTTATTAAGTCGAAGAAGAGGTAGTGTTTTATATGCCTAGGTCTGTCTGGAAGGGTCCATTCTGCGATAACTATGTTATAAAGTTAGCGAGAAGAGCTAGAGGCAATCCTAATGCTCTGATCAAGATAAGGTCGAGAAGGTCTGTTATACTCCCTGCTTTTGTTGGCTATACTTTTGGAGTCTACAATGGCAAAGTGTTTATTCCTGTTAAAGTGAATGAGAACATGGTTGGTCACAAGTTTGGTGAATTCTCTCCGACTAGGACATTTAACGGACATAGTGGAGATAGAAAGGTGAACAAAAAATGAGAGCTGAGTACAGAAATATGAAATCAAGTGTCCAGAAGATAAATCTGGTTGCTGATGTAATTCGTGGTAAGGGTGTCGGTGCTGCGAGATCGCAGCTTTTGTTTTTGAAAAAGGCTTTAGCTAGGCCACTTTCTAAGGTTTTGATGTCGTCTGTTGCAAATGCTCAAAATAACTTTGGCGTCGATCCAGATAATTTGTACGTGAAGGAAGTTTTTGTGGGTAAGGGAATGTCTCTAAAGAGGTTTGCTGCTCGTGCACGTGGTAGATCTGCTTCTATTAGAAAGCACTACTCGAATGTATCTATATTATTAGGGGTTTTGGATGGGTCAAAAGGTTAATCCTGTTGGTTTTAGGTTGTGGACACACGGTTCGCATGCTTCTATTTGGTATAGTAAGCCTTGCGATTACGCTAGGACTGTTACCGAAGATTATTTTATTACCAAGTATGTGGAAAGTAGCTTTGCTCATGTTGGTATATCCAAAGTGATTATAAAACGAAAGGGTGCAGCTTGTGATATTACACTTTATTGTGTAAAACCTGGTCTGATAATTGGGAGAAAGGGTGCTGATCTTGAATCTTTCAAGCTTAAGTTGAATAAAAAGTTTGGTTTTATTCCAAATCTAAACATAGTCGAGGTAAAGAAGCCTAACAGCAGTGCGGTATTAGTGGCGAAGAGTATTGCTTTTCAACTTGAGAAACGTTCTTCTTTTAGAAGGGTGATAAAAAAAGCCATAGCTACTGTGATGAGGGAGAGCGATGTGAGGGGTGTGAAGGTTGCTTGTTCTGGCAGGCTGTCCGGAGCTGAAATTGCTCGTACAGAAGTTTTTAAAGAAGGTTCCGTTCCTCTGCATACTATGAGGGCTGATATTGACTATTGGGTCGCTGAAGCTCACACGACGTACGGTGTGATAGGTGTAAAGGTTTGGATATACAGAGGTAACATATTTAGGGTATAGTGGTTTTAGCTTGTTATGCTTGCACCAAAGAAATTAAAGCACAAGAAGTTTAGAAAAGTTAGGTTTTCAGATGCGAGTGCTAGGGGTTCTGAGTTAGCTTTCGGGGAGTTTGGTCTCAAGGCAATTGGGAGTGCTAGGCTCAATGGGAGGCAAATAGAATCTGCACGTAGAGTGATAACCAGAATTGTTTCAAAAACAGGAAAGCTTTGGATAAATGTTTTTCCAGGAATTCCTCTGACGCGTAAGCCCACTGATGTTCGGATGGGTGGTGGTAAGGGCTCTGTCGACTCTTACATTTTTGCTATTTCTCCAGGTAGGGTGCTTTTTGAGCTGGGTGGTGTGGACAGGGAAAGGGCTAAGCTTGCTCTATGCAAGGCGTCTGCTAAGCTTCCTTTTGCTGCGAAATTTGTTGAGAGGGTATCTTCTGAGCTATGAGAATATCTGATATTAGAGCTAGGTCTAATAAAGAACTGATGGAATTGCTTTCCTCTATGAGAGCTGAGTTGTTTACTATTCGTCTCAGAGTTTCCTCTTCTGAGCCTGGAGTCAGGTCCACTTCTAAAAGGTTTATCCGTAGGGATATTGCACGAATATTGACATGTTTGCGAGAAAGTAAAGGGAGTTAAGATGTCCGCGTTGATATTAGAAGGTGTTGCCGTTAGAGATTCTTTGTCTAAGACGGTTAAGGTCAGGGTCACTCGCAAGGTGTCTCATCCGAAATATAAGAAGGTTTTGCATCTTTCAAAATCTTATTTGGCGCATGATGAAGAAAATGTTGTCCGGGCCGGACAGGTGGTTAGGATTCGAGCTGTTAGGCCTATGTCTGCTCGAAAGGCGTGGTTGGTAGTTTAGGTAGTTGTCTTGGATTTATGATAAAAAAAGAAACTGTGTTGGATGTAGCTGACAATTCAGGTGCTAAAAAGGTTTTGTGTATCGGTATCTCGGGTTCGAAGAAGACGGCTTCAATTGGTGATGTAATAACTGTCTCGGTGAAGAAGTGCGTTCCTGTGGGTAAAGTTTCTGCTGGTTCTGTACATAGAGCAGTTGTTGTACGAGTCAAGAAGAGATCTACTTCCAGTATTGTGGTTTTTGGTGATAATGCTGTTGTGCTTCTCAATAAGCAGAATGAAATGATAGGGACAAGGGTTTTTGGGCCTACGGATAGTTTATTACGCCGTAATAAAGGTTTTGCAAAGATTTCCTCTCTGTCACAGGAGGTTTTTCAATGAGAAAGATTGTGTCCGGTGATCAAGTAAGGGTTATTTCGGGCAGTGAAGCTGGTAAGGTAGGCATTGTGCGGAAAGTTCTTTATTCCTCTGTTGGTGGAAAAAAAGAAGTGCGCGTCGTTGTATCTGACGTGAATGTTCGTAGGTTTATCAAGAAAACTCAAGCGGGGAAAAAGTTTGATACCAGGCCTTACCCGATTGCAGTTTCTAATATTGCTCTGCTTGCGGGGGATGGTTTTATCTCAAAGGTTGGCTTTCAATTAAAGGACGGTGCGAAGAGGCGGATCTTCAAAAGGACTGCCGAGTTTGTCTAGTTTGGGTATTTTAAGATGCTTGGAAGTGAATATCATAAAAGTGCGTTGGCAAAGGTGATGAAAGAGGTCGGGGTAGATTCCTCTGTAAAAGCTCCAAGATTTGAGAAGGTGTGTCTCAGTATTGGATTAGGTAGTGCCAGTAGTGACAGTAAGCTCTTGGCTTCTGCTGTGGAAGATTTATCTCTCATAGCTGGGCAGAGAGCTGTGGTAACAGTTGCGAAGAAGTCTATATCTTCTTTCAAATTGCGTAAGGGCTTTCCAGTTGGTTGCCGGGTTACTCTTCGCAAGCAAAAGATGTTCGATTTTATAAACAGGCTATTGTATGTGGCTTTACCTGATCAAAAGGATTTTAAAGGGTTTACGGCGGGAAATTTTGACGGACACGGTAATATGGCTTTTGGTTTGACGGAACACATCGTTTTTCCTGAAATAGATTTTGACAAAACTTATCGAGTAATTGGGATGAATGTTGTTGTTGTTACCACGGCTTCTACTGATCGGTTAGCACGAATCTTGTTATCTTGCTACGGGTTTCCGTTTAGGGATTAGTATTTGGAATTTTTTGTATGGCAAAAAAAGCTTTGGTAGTAAAAGACGAAAGGAAAAAAGCACTTGCGTGCCGTTCTAGAGAAAGGAGGTCCACCGTTCGCAATATGAGGAATGATAAAAGTATTTCACTCAAGGAGAGGATTGCGATTCAGGCGAAGCTTAATTCTCTTCCTAGAAATAGTTCTCCTGTGAGGAGTAAGAATAGGTGCTCGATAACTGGAAGACCCCGGGGTTATTATCGCAAGTTTGGTATCTCTAGGATACAGTTGCGTGTCTTGGCTAACTGGGGAAAGTTGCCTGGTGTTGTAAAATCTAGTTGGTAGTTTTGTTGGAGGGTGTTGCGTGCCGAATAGCTTGATTGCAGATGCTGTTACGAGAATTAGGAATGGACAAATGGCTAAGCTTCGGGAGGTCATCATATATCATTCTCGTATTCTGGTTGAAATAGCTGCCCTTCTCAAGGAGGAGGGTTATATTTCTGGATATGAGGTGGTTGAAATTAGGCCTTCTGTAAAGAGGATAATAATTAAGTTAAAGTATTATTGTGGGAAGCCGGTTATAAGTAAGTTGAAGCTCTTTTCGCGGCCGGGAAAGAGGATTTATTCGCGCGCACGTCAGATACCGAGGTTTTATGGAGAGCTGGGTATTTCGGTTCTTTCTACTTCTAGGGGCATTTTGCCCTCCTACAAGGCTGTAAGCAGCAATTGCGGTGGTGAATTGTTATTTGGGGTGTATTAGATGTCCAGGGTAGGGGAGAGCAGTATTGGTATTTCAGGTCTAGCCTGTTCCTTTGATCGGTCTACTGGTATAGTGAGATTTTCGTCTGGAGGAGTGAGCGTGAATCATGCCCTCCCTAGCGGTATCTCTTGCGAGGTTAGTGCGGAACACATCCAGCTGAGTGCCGAGAGTAATGCAATGTCGATGTTGCTGGGCTTGCACAGAAGCTTGCTTAATAATATTGCTTGCGGTTTGAGAAAAAAGTTCCAGCGTAGGCTTCTACTTAACGGTGTTGGCTATAAAGCTGAGGTGCGGGGTAGGTACCTTATCCTTTATTTGGGATATACGCATAATATTAAGTATTTTATTTTTGAAACGGTTTCTATTACAGCTGTTAAGCCAACTGAGCTGCTTATTGAAAGTTCGGATAAGCATGTGTTAGGTTTAGTTGTTTCGGACCTGTGTTCTCTTAGGAAATACGATCCTTACAAGGGGAAAGGTATTTTTCCAAGTGATGTTGTAATGCCTAGAAAAGAGGCAAAGAAAAAATAGTGGTTGTTTTGTATTGTGAATGTCTTTAAAGTTAAACAAGCGTGACAGACGAGCCTTCAGGGCTCACTATCGGAAAAGGGGAAAACTGCCTTTACGTCTCGTCGTTTCGAGAAAGAATCGCAATTTCCATGCGCAAATTATAGATGATACAAGTGCGAACACGGTGTATCATGTGTCTACTTTGAGTAGAGATTTTGTGAGAAATGGTGGTGTCCTCAATTCATCTATTGTGGGTGATCTAGCTGAGTATTTTGTATCTAGAATACCAGAATCTTTGAAGGGATCTAGGGTTGTGTTTGATAGTGGTGCGTCTGCTTACCACGGATTAGTGGCGCTTTTTGCAGAAAAGGTAAGAGCGTGTTTAGAGTTTTGAGGTCTTTTGTCAGAAAATGAAGAACGTCGATCATAGAAATGTGGATCTTTTTGAGAGCGTTGTTGACATAGCAAGAGTAAGTAAAGTTACGAAGGGTGGTCGTCAATTTTCGTTTAGAGTTGCTGCGCTGGTTGGAGACAAGAAGGGCTCAGTTGGTTATGCTACTGCAAAGCACGATGAGATGCTTGATGCACGCAGTAAGGCTGTGAGAAAGGCAAAAGGTGCTATGATTCGCTTTCCGCTTAAGGAAGGCAGGACTATTCATCATGATTGTTTCTCGAAGCTTGGTGCTAGCAAACTGTTTATAAAACCTGCTCCTGAAGGTACTGGAATAGTTGCTGGTGGTGCCATGCGAAAGTTCTGTGAAATGTTAGGTGTGTCGGATATTATTGCCAAGTCCTATGGTTCCTCTACTTCTGGTATAGTTATACGAAATGCTCTTAAGGCGTTCTCGCTGGTGTGTTCTCCTGAGTATGTTGCTGGCAAGAGAAATAGAAAGAAGTCAAAATTTGTTAGTGGATCTGTTGCCCAATGATTAAAGTAAATGATATTTTGCTCTCCCTTGTGACTCGTCGTTCGAAGCGGCGCGGTAGGGGTATAGGTAGTGGTAAAGGTAAAACCTGTGGTAGGGGTTTCAATGGGCAAGGTTCTAGGACTGGCGTGGCCCTTTCTCGTATGGAAGGGGGACAGCAGTCTTTCCTTCGTGCGTTGCCTAAACGTGGGCAACGGCCCCTCGCAAAAAAGGTTTATTCTCTTGTTAGCGTTGCGAAAATTGCTTCTCTTGTGGAGTCTGGTGTTTTCTCCTCGGGGGAGATCCACATTTCGAAGGAGTTGATGCTCAAATGTGGCTTGATCAAGAAGAATTCGCCGGTGAAGGTTTTGGCTTCTGTTGGTGTCTCGCTTGTTGGTCTTAAGATTTCTTCCTGTGAGTACGACAAAATTTCTGTTTCTGCTAAACGTGCTTTTGGGTTGCCTGAATGAATCAATCGAACTTTGGATTACTTTTGTCATCTAAGGATCTGTTCCACCGACTATGTTTCTTATTGGTGGCTCTTTTGGTTTACAGGTTTGGTACCTTTATAACTCTTCCTAGTGTCAATCCCGCGCATGTGTCAGAGATCTTTGGTGCCAATCTTTCCTCTGGCATAATAGGAATGTTTAACACTTTTTCAGGAGGTGCTCTTGGGAGAATGACACTGTTTGCGCTCAATGTGATGCCATATATAGTCTCTTCGATTGTGGTTCAGGTGTTTTTCTCGATGCTTAAGAGTGAAGGAAAGGTGAGCGCAGAATTTATGAACGAGTCCAGGTTGTCGTTTTACTCAAAATTGGTTGCACTTTTTCTCGCTTTCTTTCAGGGTTTTGTTATTGTTGTTGGTCTCGAAAGGACAAAGGCATTTGTTGGGGGTAACGAAGAATTTTATTCTTTGTTGAAGTATACTTCGGTTTTAACTTTGGTATGCGGGACGTTCTCTTTGATTTGGCTTGGCCAGCAAATTAATTCTAGGGGTATAGGAAATGGTATATCGTTGATAATTTTTGCGGGGATAGTCGCAGAAATGCCAGCAATTTTTGGTAATCTCTTTTCTGGTATTGGATCTCCAAGTTCAGGTGTTCTTGGTGTTTTTGTAAGTTTGTCCTTGCTCTTTTTTGTTGTTTTTTTGGTCGTTCTCGTTGAGCGTGCTTCCAGGAATGTTCCTGTTCATTATCCACGTCGCAGGACTTGGGGTAGTACACATGGAGACGCTTCTTCTAGTATACCCGTAAAGATTAATGTTTCGGGTGTTATACCTCCAATTTTTGCTAATGCGCTGATTTTATTTCCTTTAACCTTGGCGAATTTTTCTGCGGATAGCTATCTTGGCGAATTGATTATTAGGTACTTTTCTGTGGGTCAACCGCTATATTTTTTATTACACTCTTCTTTATTGGTATTTTTCTGTTTTTTTTATAGTGATTTTGTTTTTAACACAACTGAGATTTCTGACTCGCTGAAGAAGGGTGAAGCAATTGTTGCTGGTAGAAGACCTGGTGTATCAACTAAAAAATATCTTGATTATGTTCTTACGCGTGTTACGGTTGTTGGAGCTGCATATCTTGTTTGTATCTGTGTGGTACCTGAGATTTTTCGTAGCTACTTCGGCTTTGATGCTATTATTAGTGGTACGAGTTTGTTAATAATCATAAATGTCATAACAGATCTGCTTTCTCAGATCCAGGTGCATCTTTTTAGTTCTCATTATTCTTCTTTTTTGAAAAAGGGAGGGGTAATTTTTAACAAGCGATGAATTTAGTAATATTTGGCCCGCCTGGCTCTGGCAAGGGTACGCAGTCCTTGCAGATTTGTTCTTATGTTTCAGCTTCCGTAATTGACTGTGGTAAGCTTTTGAGGACCGCTGCTCTGACTATAACTCAATCTGAGGATCTTAGAGCTGGAAAGCTCCTTCCGGATGAACTGGTGATAGATGTTATAAAGGAAAAATTGAAAGAGCTAATAAAAGTTGGGGATAATTTTATTCTCGATGGTTTTCCACGAAGCGTAGTTCAGTGTCATGCACTATTTGAAATGTCTTCTGAACTGGAGTTTGAGATTTCGTGCCTTGTGAAGTTTGAAGTTTCTGAGAGGGAAGTCTTTGCCCGGCTTTTGGAGAGGTTCGTTTGTAAGGCATGCGGTGGCCTTCATGATGTTGTTTTAGGCAGGTGTATTTCCTGTGGTAGTGTTGAATATGAAAGGCGTAGTGATGATCTCAAAGTTGAGTCTATAAAAAAGAGATTGATGCTATATAGCGCTGTTGAGCGGGATATTGTAAACTTGTTCAGGTCTAGGTCTATAAAAGTGTTGAGCATAGATGCGGGCCGTTCTGTGGACGAGGTTGCAGCTGATCTTAGGACGCAGCTTTTGATGTTTATATGAGATGTATTTGAGTGTATGAGGTTTTTAGGGGTAAACTTGCCGGATAATAAGGCGGTTGTAATTGCTTTGACGTATGTATATGGGATAGGCCTGCCTACCGCAAGAAAAATTTGTTCTAGTCTTGCTATAGATGGATCTGCCAAATTGCTAGACTTAGGGCAGGAACAGCTAAGTTCTATTGTGTCATACATCAAGAACAGTGTTCCATTTGAAGGAGAGTTAAGGAAGTCTGTTGCCTTTTCGATTAAGCACTTAGTGGATATAAAGTGCTACAGAGGGGTGAGACATAGAAAAAATCTGCCTGTTAGAGGACAGAGAACTAGGACAAATGCCCGTACTAGAAAGGGTAAAGTTAGGGTTCCTATTGCAGCTAAGAAAAGAGTTTAGTATTCGATATACATGAAAGAGAAAAAAAGTATCGTTTCGGGTAATGCGCACGTTATTGTAACGTTTAATAACGTCTATATTACTGTCACCGATCATCAGGGTAATGTACAAGGCTGGGCCAGTTCTGGCTCGGTTGGCTTTAAGGGTAATAAGAAGTCTACCGCATACGCTGCGCAGTCCGTTGCAACAACCTTAATGACGAAGCTGAAGCGCATTGGACTGAAGATTCTTAATGTGCATTTAAGTGGTTCTAATCCAATTAGGGAGGCTGCACTTCGCGCAATTCGGAATTCCGGGATTGTAATTATCTCTCTTCAGGACATGACGCCTGTTCCACATAATGGAGTAAGGCTGAGAAGAAGACGTAGGGTTTAGTCTTTTCTTTTATATATGATTTTTGACGTTGTGTAGTTTGTTATGAGTGTTGTATTAAGTAAGGGTTCTTTGGTCGATGTTTTTTCTTCTCCATCTGTTGTTTTGAACCAAATTCGGGAAGGGTACTCTGCTGAGTTCATCGTTGAGCCCTTGCGCGTGGGGTTTGGACTGACAATTGGTAATGCAATGCGTAGGGTTCTTCTTTCGTCTCTTAGTGGTTTTGCTATAAGTGCTGTTGGGATTAAGGGTTTAACGCACGAATTTTCTTGTATACCTGGGGTGCGTGAGGACTTTGCTGACCTTGCGCTCAACTTGAAAAAGGTGGTTTTAAAAAGTATTTCTGGTGCCACATCTGGGAGTTTGCATCTTTCTGTTACGGGTGGAGGTGCTGTATTCTCTAGTATGATTTCTCCTAGTCGCGATTTCGAAGTTGTTAATGGGGATTTACTGATATGCAATGTTGCTGAAGGGGTTTCATTAGAGATGGAAATGAAGGTGAGTAGCGGTTTTGGATATGTTTCATCTGTCTCTGTTAAAAAGGATGAATACGACCTTGAAGGTGCCGTTCCAATAGATGCAATTTATAATCCTGTCCGTACTGTGAATTTTACAGTTAAGCCTACTAGTGCTGGCAGCTTTGTTGGGCACGACAAGTTGACTCTTTATGTTGAGACGAATGGCGCTATTGATCCGAAGAGTGCTGTTCTTGAAGCCAGTAAGATACTGTCGGCTCAAGCGAGGTGTTTTCTTAATATTGCGGACCCCGAACATCGAGTTCATGGAGTTTCTTCTAGTGTTTCCACTTCTGATAGGAATGATGCTAGTGATCTTTTATCCGCGCGCATCGATCGTTTATATTTGTCTGCAAGGGCAAGAAAATGTCTTAATGGTGAGAATATAGTTTATATAAGGGATTTGGTTTCCAGAACTGAGGCTGATTTGTTGAAAGCACCAAACTTCGGTAGGCGTTCTTTAGAAGAAGTAAAAAAGGAGCTGTTTAGTAAGGGATTAAGTCTTGGTATGGATCTCGATAACCATGGTTAAACTTTATGGGAATTTATTATGAAGCACAGGTTAAAGAAGCATAGATTATCAAGGAATTCTTCGCATAGGATGTCGCTTATGTGCAATCTTTCCGTCTCGATAATAGAGCATGGGCGAGTACAAACTACTTTGGCTAGGGCGATTGCTCTAAGGCCGTTTATTGAAAAATTAGTCACTAAAGCTAGGGTACCGGAATCATTGTCTATGAGAAGACTTTTACTCTCTCGTATTAAGAATGAGTCTGCGGTTACAAAACTCATCAATGAGGTTGCACGACGTTATGTAGATCGTCCAGGTGGTTACTGTAGGATCATAAGGACAGGGTACAGAGTTGGTGATGCAGCCCCAATGGCTATCATAGAGTTTGTATAAGGTTTCACCTACGCTTTCTTAATCTCTAGCGAATTTTGTAAGGAAATCTCTAAGCGACCTGAGATGCTCCGTCGCCATCTCGAGTTCTGCTTGATTTGTATCCCCTTCCAAGGCTGACCGTGCACCTCTGATTGTCATTCCTCTTTTGTGAAGCAGTTCTTGTATTTTCTGTATTACCTTTATATCGCTTTGTGTATAAAGTCTTTTTCCAGAGTGTCTTTTTGGTTTAAGTGTTTCAGGAAACTGAGTTTCCCAGTATCTCAATACATATTCTTTTAGACCTATAATTTTGGCGACCTCACGTATTGAATAATATAGTTTTCCTTTTTCAAAGCAAAACATACGGAATAATTAAAATTATTAAGAAAGCAATAATTGCTGCGAGCAAGTCATCAAGCATTACTCCAAAACCTCTGTGTATGTTTTTTTGCACGAAACTTATAGGCCAGGGTTTTACTATATCTAAGAACCTGAACAGTCCGAATGATGTGATGCACAGAAGCAACATGACAGAAGGCTCAAAGCTATTTCCAAATGTACAACTAATGCACAAGAACAAAATTATTTGTGCGACCAGTTCGTCTATTATAACTTCCTTCGGGTCTTCCAATGAGTAGGTTGCTTCATATTTATCACAGCTCCATATACCGATTAGGAACAGGCATGATGAGATTAGGACAACATATACGATGGAGAGCGGAAAAAATATAATCAGCGGAAGAAAAACAAATGCAAGTGCGCTACCCAGCGTTCCAGGTAACGCCGAAAGGTAACCAATACCAAAGCATGTTGCACATTTTACAAATACATCCTGTTGTTTCTTCTTATGATTTTCCATTAGGAGCAAGGATGATAAAAAAATTATTGTTATTCTGCACAACTTCTTTTTCCAATTTACCAACCTCGGATCCGACCTCCTCTACAACTTTGTTCAGTAAGTTGATAGCAAGGTTTTTGTTAGTCATTTCTCTACCACGGAGCCTCACCACAACTTTCACTTTGTCTTCCTCTTGTAAAAATTCCCTAATTTTTTTGAGTTTCGTATTCAGATCGCCCGCTCCTATGGATTGGCGTAACTGGACCTCTTTCACCGTGGCAGACTTTTGCTTCCTTCGTTTGAGGTTAGATTCCTTCTTTGCCTCATATTTGTATTTTCCGTAGTCCAATATTTTACATATTGGTGGAACCACAGCTGAAGACACCTCTACTAAGTCCAAATTTCTATTTTTGGCTAGCTGTAGTGCTTCGGCAATCTTCATCACTCCCATGAACTTATCGTTCACGTCTATCACTCTTACTTCGTTGTTCGCGTTTGCATAACTCCAGACAATTCTTTTGTCTGTATTAGACCTATTTGGATAGCGGCCAGCGAAATTCTTTTCTTTATTCTTCAAATTTATTAAACCTCAAATTCTTCTTATATTAGTGCTACTTAATTTGTCGAACATTTAACTCCCCTAATATTTCTTCAAGGGCTGCGTCAACTGTTTTCACTTCGGATTCACTTGAACCTATTCTTCGTACCGCAACGCTATTACTTTTTTCTTCAATTTTACCAATGATCCACAAAATTGGGACCCTTCTTATTGTATGATACCTGACTTTGTAATCAATTCTTTGATTACTGAGGTCAACAACAGCACGCACACTTGCTCTGGATAGATGATTCACAATTGACTGTGCATATTCTTCAACCTTTTCCGTAATGGTGAGGACTGCTACCTGTGTGGGAGCGAGCCACAATGGAAATTTGCCATCATAATGTTCAATTAAGATACCTAAGAAACGCTCGAATGTACCCAAAATTGCTCTGTGCAGCATTACCGGATGCTGTTTTTTTCCTTCATGATCTACATAAGTTGCATTTAGACGCTTTGGCAATACAAAATCGACCTGTAGAGTACCACACTGCCATTTTCTCTTTAATGCATCTACAAGTACGAACTCTATTTTTGGGCCATAGAATGCTCCTTCCCCGGGATTAAGTGTATAAGCCAACCCAACTTTATCTATAGCAGACTTTAGTGCAATTTCTGCTTTGTCCCAGGTTTCATCATCTCCAAGGCGCACCTCAGGTCGATCTGAAAAGCGTACTTCTACTGCTGTGAATCCAAGATCTCTGTAGACCTCTTTTAGTAGTTCACAAAACGCAGTAGTCTCATCACAGATTTGTTCAGGTGTGCAGAAAATATGCGCGTCATCCTGAACAAAGCCTCTGACCCTCATTAGACCATGCAATGCTCCAGAAGCTTCATTTCTGTGACACATACCAAATTCTGCTAGCCGCAGTGGCAGATCTCTATAACTTTTTAGAGATTGTTTAAAGACCTCAATATGTGCTGGGCAGCTCATTGGTTTGAGTGAAAATTCGCCATCATCCGAACTTATAACGAACATATTCTCTCTGAACTTGGCCCAATGTCCTGATCTTTCCCATATGCACCTGCTGTATACAATTGGTGTTTTTATCTCGCGATAACCATGCACCCTGAGCTTACTGCGAATGTAACTCTCCAATATTCTGTACAGGATAAATCCATTCTCGTGCCAGAAAACCTGTCCTTGGGCTTCTTCCTGTAGATGAAAGAGTTCCATTGTTTTACCAATAGCACGATGATCCCTCTTTTTTGCTTCATGTAAGAAGGAAAGATAATTGTTCAATTCGTCTTTTGTTGCCCATGCGGTGCCATATATACGTTGCAAGGAGTCATTTTTTGCGTTACCACGCCAGTAAGCAGTTGATACTTTCAGTAATTTGAAATGTTTCAACCAACCTGTTGATGGTGCGTGCGGACCACGACACAAGTCAATAAAATCACCCTGCTTGTATACAGAAATCTTTTCTTCAGAAGGAATCTTACTGATAAGTTCAACTTTGTATTTTTCGCCCTTTTTTTGGAAAAACGAAACTGCATCGTCTCTGTTCCATTCTTCGCGTGTTATTCGGTAGTTTTTCTGGATAATTTCTTTAATTTTCTCTTCTATCTTTTCGAAATCACTATCAGAGAAAGGTGTGGGAGTAGAAAAATCGTAATAAAAACCATCATCAATGACTGGTCCTGTTCCTAATTTTGTTTCTGGATATAGCTCCTGTACTGCTTGTGCCATGATATGAGCACAATCGTGCCTTAGTATTTCGATTCCTGCTTCGCTTTCGACCAGAATGGGCTCTATATCTGCATCACATTCGAGACGATAAGAGAGATCAACACTGACACCATTTACATAAGCTGCAACTGTCCTAGAAAAAACTCCAGCATCAAAAGTAGAGATTACAGATCCAACAGTTTCACCAAAGGTTGCGGTTAGAGAAGAGGACAGAAGAGTTACGGTTAACACGATACACCCCAAAAGTGACTCTCAAGCAAAAGCAGTACCGCGAACACAGGATCCAAAAAAAATGCTCCTAAGAAACTCTTATAACCCGTGATCTCGGTGCGATTCGAACGCACGACCCTTTGATTAAAAGTCAAATGCTCTGCCGACTGAGCTACGAGATCAACTGACCGAAATTTTACAATGAAAGGATGAAAGAATCAATTATAATATAGGAAAAGAGGGCAATTTCAGAACATTTTTAGTAGAGGAATCATATTTTGTTTGGTTCCAATTACCAACTCTTCATTTTTGTCTTGCACACATACGTGCAGAGTATCATGGTTCTCATCCACAAATTGACGCATCTTCGCGAAAAATCCATATACCTTTTGTGCTGTGACGCCACTGTCTAAGCTTTTCTCAACTGCTGATAGTAAAGAATTTGCCCCCTGTGCAGTTAAGCATATTTCACCTTTGGCAAAAGATATGTAACCTGCTGAAAGTGCTATTTTTCCAGTTATGTCGCACCTGTGTTCTGGTGTTGAGATATCAAGCTTTTTCACAGCTAACGTATAAGTGGGAGGTCTCTCATATAGATTTACTAGTGTCATATCAGTTTTGATTTTTTTTGTACCTCCACTAGTGCTGAGAATTACGTCGGTCTTACTTTCCAGTGAGCTTTTCTGTAGATGACTAATTCTCAAGGCTAGATCAAAGAGAATCGTATCACCTCTAGTGTTTTTGTTTTGTAGATAACACTCCAGGCTGTCTTTCTCAATCGAAAGGGTAAGACCATTTTGCCCAGCTGACATACTTGATATGGACGCCTCATCTAGGTTTGTGCAGTGAAACTGTCCATCAGCTGCAGAAATAATAACTGTCGTAGTTGGATTCTTTACTTCTATTTCGTTCTTCCAGGGGACACCGGTGAAGATAAGCTTATCGAACTTCACAAGGAGCGGCTTCTCCAGGCCTTCTATTTTGAGAACTGGCTTCGTGAAGGAAACTCTGGATTTGTACTCGAAAAATCCTTCAAGTTGGTAGCCTGAATATTCAAAAAGCGAGAAGTGGTTAAGCGTAGAGGAAATGCTGTTCTTGAGAGACTGTGTTTTATAGAACCAAAACCCCGTAGCACAGAAAGCAGAGAGCACAACAACCAAGCAGCAGTAGAAAAAAAAGCGAACCTTACTCATGTCTTGGTAACAAACCCATTACTTTATATTTCTTGTCGCGCTTGGAAGCTTCACTTTAATCCCATCTATACGCTCATTCATTACGATTTGGCAGCCCAATCTTGACGTAGCAGATAGACCGAACGCAAGGTCTAGCATGTCATCTTCATCGTCGGAGATAGGAGGCAGTTTGTCGAACCATTGTGGTTCAACTATCACGTGACAAGTAGAACACGCAAGAGAACCTTCACATGCGCCCTCTAAGTCAATACCGTTTCTGTGTGCCACCGTGAGAACAGTTTCCCCTTCATGAGCAGTACAACAATGCTCTTTGCCATCCGGTTCAACGAAAGTTATTTTTAGCGCCTTCGACATATCAGATTTTATTTAGGTCTATTTTCATCTTCTTAAAAAGAAAGTCCAACCTACGCTTCAGGAACGGTTCCGAGACTTGTTCCAATTCCTTGGTTGCTTTCCTAATTTCGATGCTATCACATTTTTGTATACTTCTTTCTATAAGTTGCATATGTCTATCGATTATTTTTTTTTCACCGTCGCAGAGTAAAGATGCGTTCTCGAGCAAGGCTTTCTTTAAAACCTGTAAAATACGTTCGGCGTGTTTCTGCGCATCTGTTACTGACCTTCTTTTTATATCTTCTGTGAGGTTAATTAGGGAATCTTCTACCATTTTCTCCACCGTTTCCCTTTTTAATCCATAATGTGGGTTTATTTCAATTGTTTGTGCTTTTCCTGTAAACAATTCGATTGCACTTACCTTTAATATTCCATCTTCATTTATACCAAAGGTAATCTCTATTCGTGCCTTACCCATTGGAAGCGGGGGTAGGTTGTTAAGTGTAAACTCCGCTAAGTACCTATTATCAGAAGCGAATTCTCTTTCCCCTTGTAAGACA
Source organism: Neorickettsia findlayensis (assembly GCF_009856525.1). Lineage (NCBI taxonomy): Bacteria > Pseudomonadati > Pseudomonadota > Alphaproteobacteria > Rickettsiales > Anaplasmataceae > Neorickettsia > Neorickettsia findlayensis. Next base: position 241,465 of record NZ_CP047224.1, read on the forward strand.
CGTATCTTAAAAGAGGTTTGATTATCAACCGCATTGGTGAGTACTTGTGACTGTTTGACTGGAATTGGAGTATCTTTCATGATGATTTTCTCCATCGTACCGTCAAGAGTCTCTATTCCTAATGAGAGTGGTAGAACATCTAATAAAAGTACCCTTCTAGGATTTTTATTGTTCAGAAAGCTCCCCATTAGTGCTGCGCCGCAAGCAACAATTGTTTCTGGATTAACTTCGGTTACTACTTTTTCTTCCCCAAAAAAGGCGGAAACTCTGCTTCTTATCATTGGTACTCTCGTTGACCCGCCAACAAGAAGAAGACCATCAATATCTTCTACAGAAAGGGTGCTTGCTCTAAGAGCGCGTTTCACTATGTTGATTGTTTTCTCTACATCTTTTTCTATGACTTTTTCAAATTCATCCAACGTGACGTCAAAACATATGTTTTGTCCTCGGTAGTCAAAGTACTCTGTTACTCTGTTTCGATGAGTCAGTTCTTCTTTGATCTTCACACAAATCGCTAGTAAGACTGCTTTTTCCTCATCTGTGGTTTCAAGTGCATGCTTCTTCGAGAGATGTTCCAACAGTGCCTGATCAAAATTATCACCACCGAGGTAATCATCACCATCGCTACAAGAAACCTTAAAAATACCTTTGTGGAATTCCAGAATTGAAACATCAAAAGTTCCACCACCCAGGTCATAGACGATGTATCTGCCTTTTTCTTTTTTCTCATCAATTCCGTAGAAAAGTGCTGCTGCAGTTGGTTCGCTCAATAGACGCACAACATTTAGTCCAGCAATCGTTGCTGCATCCTTAATTGCCGTGCGAGAAGCGTTGTCAAAGTATGCCGGGACTGTTACCACAGCCATGTTCACACAGTGTCCAAGATATTTTTCAGCTGCACTTTTTAGAGATGCAAAAATTCTGGATGCATACCCTATTGAGAGAGCGCACATCTCCTGTGGATTGTCGCGTATACTTCCCGGAATGCTCGCTTTTTTCGCAATTATCCTCTTTATTGAGAGAATGTAACCTTTACATTTTTTTGCTTCCTTTCCGACAATTATGTCCTTGCCTTTTACACCGATAGTGGACGGAAGAAGGATGCTACCATCCTCCTGAGGAATAACAACGCATTTTCCGCTATCGAATACACAAACAAGAGAATTGGTCGTTCCAAAATCTATACCTATGATGACTTCGCGATCAAGTCTTTGTCTTGGTTCACCGATTGTTATCACTTGCATAGATCCTTTGTTTTATTTTTTCTAAATATTTGAGTCCTACACAGTGCGAGCTTGCCAAGTCGTAATTTTTGCAATTAAAAGCTTCTTCCATTTGTTGCAAAGCATTGGTGTACATTTTCTCTACTAACGGTAGTACCTCTGTGGCTCCGCCGTTTTCTACTTTTTCCTCCAATTCGATGATTTGCATAAGCAGTTCTGGACGGCATCTATCCGAGAGGTTCGTGTAACCAGATAATTCTAACAAATGCTGTGCTCTGTTAACCGGATCTTTTAAAAAGTGGTACGCTTTGTTGACCAATTGAACCTTCCCATAGACAACAGAATCTTCCTGAATTGAATTAGACGTGGTTCTCAATTCTTTCTGCAGAGTGAGATAGGATTTCTCTAATGAATCTGCAGGGTCTAGAGTGAACCTTTCTTCTAACTCCAGGACCCTGAAATAATTTTTTTTTTGCATCTCACGTGGTTAACTAATCCAACTATCTTTCAAACAAGAATAAATGCACACCTACTTTCCTTGGTGTGAAGTTTAGTGTTGCACCCGTCTCGCTCAATTTAGTATCGTACTCACCTACTCAATAGTAAAAACTCTTGCCACATCCACATCTTCCTTTCTCCTTGGGATTTTTAAAAACGAATCCACTTTTGAATTTTGTTTCTTCATACTCTATTTGGGTTCCAATAATTCTAAGCATCGTTTTTGGATCAACAAATAATACTACCTTTCCACCTGGCTCTTGTACTAACTCTACAACTTCATCACATAGTGTTGCCTCTTCGACGTACTCCATGCCGTATTCATTTCCGCCGCACCCCTTGGAAAGTAATTTTATTCTTATTCCCAGAGTCGACTTACCCTTTCTTTTCCTTTCATCAATTAGCTCAACAAACTTTTGAAATGCCAAGGTGCTTACTGTGATAGGTGGTCCAGTTGAGTTCATCTGAATCTAGATATGGAGAACTTTACTTTACCCTTTTTTATCTGTTGGCTCCTCAGCATTAGAAGCACCCTGTTTATCTTTAAAATCTTTGATTGCAGCTTTAATTGCGTCCTCTGCCAGCATGGAGCAATGCATCTTTATTGGCGGGAGGCACAAAGTAGATGCGATCTCGGTGTTCTTAATTTGTTCTGCTTCCTCGATACTCTTCCCGATTAGATATTCTGTTGCTAAAGAGCTTGATGCTATTGCTGAGCCACAACCGAAGGTTTTAAACTTTGCATCTACAATACAACCGTTATCATCAACTTCAATCTGTAACCTCATCACATCTCCACAGGCTGGAGCACCTACTAAACCGGTTCCTACGTTTTTTTTGTTCTTATCAATCGTACCAACATTTCTTGGGTTGTTGTAATGATTTAATACGGAATCACTATAAGCCATAAACGTCCTCCTCCTAAACTAAATATTAATATTACCTATTTTATCAACCATTTGCCTAGCTCGCATCCCATTTTATCGAGTTAAGATCTATCCCTTCCTGAGCCATTTCCCATAGAGGGCTCATCTCACGCAGCCGAATAACTTTTTTCACAAGCAACTCACCAGCCATAGTTATTTCTTCTTCTGTGTTATACCTACCAACCGAAAAGCGTATTGATGAGTGAGCGAGGTCCTCTGTGACTCCAAGTGCTTTCAGAACGTAGGATGGCTCTAAAGATGCTGATGTACACGCAGATCCGGAGCTAACAGATATTTCGGGGATTGCCATAATTATTGATTCTCCTTCAACATAAGGGAAACTGATGTTGAGATTGCCAGGTAGCCTTACTGAGGGATCCCCGTTTAAAACTACGTCTGGTATTCCTGCCTTGATTATTTTGTACAGCTTATTTGCTAGGAACTTTACTCTTTTATGTTCTTCTTCCATTACCTTTGCGGCAACTTCTGCTGCTTTTCCGAAACCAACAATCAACGGAGTAGGAAGTGTGCCGGAGCGAATACCTCTTTCTTGACCACCTCCGCTGAACAACGGTGTCAACCTTATACGAGGGTTTTTTCTACGAATGTAAAGTGCGCCAACACCCATTGGGCCGTATATCTTGTGACCAGAAATGCTCATAAGCGAGATCTGCATTTCTTCCACATTGAGTGGGATTTTACCAAAGGCTTGCGCTGCGTCCGTATGAAAGATTATCCCTGCTTCCTTGCATATTTGTCCGATCTCTTTGAGTGGTTGCAGGACACCTATTTCGTTATTTGCGGCCATGATAGAAACCATCAGGGTTGATGGTTTTATAGCTTTTTTGAGTACGTCCAAATTTACAATGCCGTTTTTCTCTACTTGAAGGTAAGTTATTGCGATTCCACTTGTTTCCAAGTTTCTACAGCTATCCAGGACGCATTTATGCTCTGTAGAAAGGGTAATTATGTGGTTTTTCTCATTTGACCGATAAAAATTAGCCACTCCCTTAATAGCTAAATTATTTGATTCTGTTGCACCAGATGTAAAAATGATGTCTTTAGGAGAAGCGCCAATAAGGTGTGCAATCTTTTCACGTGCATTTTCTACAGCGGCCTCAGCATGCCATCCGTATGAATGTGTTCTTGAATGCGGGTTGCAAGGACGGTCAAAGAAACTGACCATTGCCTCAACGACTTCCCGATCAGGTTGAGTTGTGGATTGATTATCAAGGAATATTGGTAACTTCATTTTTCATTTTCCTAGTTGGAACTATGTAATAATCATTCTATACCCTAATGTTGTATAATATCTCCCATGTTGATACAAGCTTTTTCACCTCTTCTTTTGTATTTGAAATCCCCAAGCTTATTCTAATTGCTGACTTAGCCATGTCATTGTCAAAGCCCATTGCACGTAATACATGAGATGCTTCTAGCTGTCCGGATGAACATGCTGACCCATTGCTGACACATATTCCATGCATATCGAAATGCATTAGTTGAGTTGTCCCATCAATTTCTGGGATGATGATACAACTCGTATTTGGAAGTCTTTGAGCTTTCTGGCCCAATATTACAGCCGACTTCATGCGTTTTGATACCTCATCTTCCATGTAATCTCTTAAAGATCTTATATTTTTCATATTTTTTATAGAGGCATTAATAAATGTTGATGCGCTTCCACATGCAGCTATTGCGGCAAGATTTTCAGTTCCGCTTCTGAGGTTTCTTTCTTGTCCTCCTCCCAGGATGAGTGGTTTCAGTTCTTGCAAAAGATCTTTTCTGCAAGCGAGGCATCCAGTGCCAATAATGCCTCCCATTTTGTGTGCAGAGAAAGTAATGAAATCCGGCTGCGTCTCATTAAATCTACAATGAATTCTGGAAATAGCTTGTGTAGCGTCCGTATGTACAAGCGCCTTATGCTCTTTTGCAATTTCCATTATGAGGTCCAGTGGTTGTATAACTCCAGTTTCGCTATTTGCTAGGCACACCGACACTAATTTATAACCGGGGTTTTCCAATAGAGCTCTTTCTAGACTTTCGAGCTTGATAATGCCGTTCTCGTCCACATCGACTTCGATGGGGTTATTAGCAACCTTAAGCGTCGAACTGTGGTCTGTACTGCAAACTATATGGTGGTAATTGCTTGCATTATGAAAAAGCATGTTATTTGCTTCTGTTCCAGAAGCAGTGAAGATAAGGTCATATTCTTCTAAGTTGAGATTTTTTTTTATCAGCCTACGGGCTTCTTCAATAACTTCTCTGGCTTCTTGTCCACGTCTGTGAATTGAGGACGCATTATATGGACGTTTTAAGAGAGTACACGCTTTCTCCACTGCATACCGGAAAGGGGTAGCTGTGGCATTATTATCCATATATATGATGTCTTCCTGATAAGATTCCAGTATCGATCCGTTTTGTATGTTCTTTTCTTGTCTCAGAATATCATCTGAGATGATGTCGTGAAGTGTGATGGACTCAAAAAAATTGTTGAATCTTTTCTCTAAAACAATCCATAAATTATGGGTATAGCATTTCTTTGTTTCTCCCGTACAGCTTTGCTGTCCATCACCACAACGAGTTATTTTTGGAGTGTCAGCTACGGCTTTTAGGATTTGCATTAAGAAGATTGTATCGGGTTTTTTAGCAAGTCTATAACCGCCTCCGGGACCGAGCAGAGAGTCTAAAATTCCTTGTTTTTTCAGGGGTGGTAAAATCAACTCAAGGAATTTCTCAGATATCTTTTGTCTTGACGCAATCTCCGAGGTTTTTACATATTTTTTACTGTTTGAGTGCAACGCAATATCAATAGATGCCACAATCGCATATCTTGTTTTAGCTGTGAGCATAGCGAGCCATTTTCCTCTAGACAAGGGTTATAGAATAACCACGATTCTAACATGCCTTTGCTATACAGTGCACCATCAAATACCTATCAATAAGTATGACATTCGTAATTTAATTTCTTCTTACAGGAAAAATAATGAGTTGTATCCGTAGTATGAGGTATCACTGAGGAGGTATGTTTCTGCTTGTGATCGACTCCTCATTTCCTTTGTGGAAGCAGCTTTGTTTGCTAAAGTTTCCCTGGGACAAGTGCAAATGATTTTGCTAAAAATCGGAGCCCACCTAACGTTGAATGAGACGTGCATATTTCTTATCATCTCTTTGTATGCTTGGCGGGGCTTGTAATGCAAAAGGTACTACTTAATGGACTGATTCTTCTATTTTTTGCTCCCACGTTTTCACTGATTCTACCATCGTTTAGCCCATACGGGTTTGTTTGTGCTTCTTGCTGGTTATTCGGTGAATATCTACTCAACACTCTTGCACTACTTTCTGGGGTTGGCTTTTTGACTTTTGTTTTTGGGGTTGGTTCTGCTTGTGCGGTTACATTTTTGAGTTTTCCGGGTAGAAGACTGTTGAGAATGCTGTTATTTTTCCCGATTGCTGTTCCAGGTTACATAATGGCGCTTTCCTATGTGCAGTTCTTTGGCTTTTCGTCTGAGTTTTCGAGTTTCTTGAGAGATGTTTTTGGTGTGCAGCACTTGCTGAGAATCAACTCTTTGTATGGGGCAATTTTTGTTATGAGCGTCGCGTTTTACCCATATGTCTACATACTGTGCTTAGCTAGGATTTCTTCTATTGGTGGGGCAATAGCAATATCAAGAAGCTGTGGAAAATCTTTTCTTTCCAGTATGTTTGAAGTTGTGATTCCAATAGCGAGACCAGCTATAGTTGGTGGGATCACACTTGTGTTGATGGAAGTGATTTCAGACTTTGGGATAATGCAATTTTTTGGTCTGCAGACCTTTGTAACGGGTATATATAGGAAGTGGTTCCTACTGAATGATGTCATCGGTGCATCGAGGTTGATTCTGTTTTTGCTACTGTTTGTTGTAGGAATGATTTTTCTCGAGAAACTTCTAAGACAAGGTGCTCTTTATTCTAATGTGATAGGGGACCCTCGTTTAGACTGTTGTTGGCACCTTAAGGGCTACAAAGCCGTCCTTGTTCCGCTTTTGCTGTCCTTACTTCCACTTTCAGGTTTAGTTTTCCCAATAGTTTCACTCGCGATTCTAAGCATTGATGCAGTTCCGGATTATAAGCTCTTGTCTCTTACTTTTAAAAGTATCCAGATTGCCTTAATAGTCTCCTTTTTTACAATTCTGGTCGCATCTTTTTTTGTTTATATGGAGAAAAAGAAAAAGATAGGGGCGACTGCCTTTCAGCTGTCCAATTTAGGCTACTCGGTTCCTGGGTTGGTTGTGGGAATGGGCATAATAAACTTTTTCGCTAGCGGTTCGTCATTTCTGTCATATGTACCACTACCAGGGTTGCACATTTTTACGATTGGGACGTTCACAGCCCTGATTTATGCATATGTCTTTCGCTTTCTTGCTCTGGGTTCTAACAGTATAAAATCTGGCATGGAAAAAATACCCAACGAAATTCCTTGGACTATGATGCTTATAGGAAAAAGCGGTTTCATCGATACAGTGCGTGTTTATTCGCCGATGTTGGTTGGGTCTTTGGTTAGTGCTGCTATGCTTATTTTTCTTGATACGCTTAAAGAACTGCCGTTGACTTTGCTTGTGAGGCCTTTCAACTTTGAAACAATGTCCACACGTGTGTACGAGCTTGTCATGGATGAAAGATATGAAGATGCTGCAATGCCAGCACTCATAATGACAGCTATATGTATTGTAATAACTTGGTTTCTTACGCGCAGTGCATACGCTGGAGATTTGCGTAATCTGAAAAAACGATCTAAAATCGGGTGTTTCTGCGATGTTTGCTTAGGTAAGAATGGTTGTTTCGATTGAGTGTATTCCTAGAACCAGTTTTGGTGGACGCAGTGCTGGTGTTTTGCGCAAATCTGGATTCGTGCCGGCTGTTATCTATGGGAAGGACCGAGAAAATATAAACGTTGCCATTTCTGTTAGAGATGTGAGCAAATATTTTACAGCTTTGTCAGGTAGTGGAATTGTGGAGTTGTCTTGCGAAGGGGAAGTGCATAAGGTAGTTCCTAAAGCGTATGAACTCCACCCGGTTTCTTCTGTTGTGTTGCATTTGGATTTTGTTTTTGCTTGTGAACATGCCTCGAAGTTTCAAGTTCCACTCAATTTTATAAACTCTGGAAAGTCCGAAGCGATAAGGCTCGGTGCAATGCTCAATATAGTCAAGCGGACCGTCCTTGTCAGGTGTACGGCAGCCAATCTTCCTAAAAGTATTCCTGTAGATGTAGAGAATGCTAAGGTGGGTGACTCAATCAAGTTCTCTGATCTGATTTTTCCTGATGGGGTTGTGCCGCTTGCGAAGGATGCAAACTCGGTTGTTGCGACGGTTGTGGGTAAGAAAGCTACTAAGGCTGGTACTGCGACTGCTACCGCGTAATGTCGGAGTTTCGCACACTTGTTTTGTGTGGTCTAGGTAATCCAGGATTGCGGTATGTGAAGACGCGGCATAACCTTGGGTTCATGCTGCTTGATTATATTAGGTGTACCTTTTCTTTCCCGGAGTTTCTTCCCAGATTTTCTGGTCTTTTATCTTCAGGGCGGGTTTCTTCCTCTGTTTTACACTTGTTCAAGCCGGTGACCTTTATGAATAATTCCGGTGGGCCGCTTTTGCAGTTAGTCAACTTTTATAAAGTCGAGCTCGAAAATGTAATTGTCTTTCATGACGATATCGATCTTGATTTTGCTAAAGTGAAGATAAAAAAGGGTGGGGGCTCTGGGGGTCATAATGGATTAAAATCTCTTGATGCCAACTTGGGTACGGACTATTGGAGGTTTCGCTTCGGTGTGGGAAGAGGTATGGGTGATCCGGCTGTATATGTTTTGTCGCGTTTCACTGTGCTGGATTTGGAGCGTTTGAATAAGTCATTTAGATTTATTGGTGCGAATCTTCCTCTTCTTTTAAGTAATATTACTATGCACAAAGAGAAGTTCCTTAATGAATACAGTCTCACGGTCAACAAAGAATAGTCCGATAAAATAGTGTGACACACTTCTGCGTACGAGTTTGAATGGATACCACTATCGGTCCGTTGCGCTTTCCTACTCTAGTCTGAAAGTGCTTGATTCCAGTGCTGCAACGATATTTTTATTGTCTACGGCTTGGGCCTCCTTTTCTGCTGCGATAATAATAAGGTTACTTACAACTTGTAATTGTGTGTCGGTCATTTTTGCGGCGGTGTGATCAACGAAATGCATTCCAGAGCTGTTTAAGTTTTGTCGTGCATCGTGTTTCGTATTATAACGTGTTGCAAACGCAATTTTCTCCCCTAAAACCGAGTACATAAGGGTTTCTGCAGGGTAGTTGAGATAATATTCTTCGGTTTCTATGCCTTCCTGGACTATAACACTTGTAATTGCAGTATTACCTTTAGTAATTCCTAACTTTTTACGTTTTTTTTTGTTCATGGAGAGGACTTCTTTTCCACTGCTTGCGGTAAGAATCCCCATACCGTAACTGCCGCTATTTGCTTTAATAAAAACAAATGGTTTTGACGATATATCATACTTCTCGTAGTTTTTCTGGATCTTTTGAATTATTCCATCTACAACATTTGCGAGTCTTATAAGGCTTTCTTGAGTGTCAAAGTTAATGTTATTACAAGCTTCTGAATAAGCACACAATAACCATGGGTCTAACTCAAAAGTGTTGGAGAATTCCTCTACTGTTTTTTCATAGTACGGGAAATACTGACTTTTTGTTCTTTTCCACCAACCTAATAGTGGGGAAGGAAGACACGGCTGAATCACTCCCAAGAGTACAGAGGGGTCAAGCGAAATCATATCATTGTTCAGCACTATTAAATCTGGAATCACACCGCTTTCCGTGATGATTCTTTTATCTTTTATATAAAAAGTTTCTGTGTTTATGTTTTCTATTTTCTGGTCACTAGGATTTCCGAGAATGACGGTGTTTTTTGCATCCTCAAACAGTTTTTTCAGTGCACGAACGTTACTTAAGTAGTGTGTATTCCGGGTATGCGTCTCTATGATCAATAAAATTGTCTTTCCTGTATAGTGCTCATAAATCAGCCTTGTTGCAAGTGCTCGACTTTCATTATTGAGTAGGTGAAATCCGGCCGGAAAGACGTTTACATCTACCGGGGCAAGTTTAAATTTAGCACTCCTTATGTCTGCTGAGAGATACAACAACCCTCCACTAATTCTACTGCGGCACCACCGATGGATTTCCTCTATATTCGTAGAAACTCTTAAGAAATATCTATCCATTGAGAAGAGCGCTCCTTTAGGGATTTATTGTGTCGCGAAGCATTTGTGTAAAAGGGAAGGGAGCAATTCTAGCATGGATTTTCACCTGTGTAAAATAACATTCTTTATTCTGGAAAATTTCCCTAGGACCACTCTGCCTGACAAACAGGCTTTCTGAGCCTCTACGAAGAAACTCAAGAACACCATTGTTCTAATGTGGTAGGTTTCCGTTTTGTTCGCACGAATTGAGTGTACTTGTAGAGTTCATATTTTGCTAGACCAGATGAAATTACAATCACTCTTCTACCACACTTGTCTCGTTGTAGAAATTTGATCTTACATAATGCATCCAGTTTTGTTGAGTGATGACACCGTTGTTTCAGGCGGGTTGATCTAAGGCCTTCACTTGTTTGCAGAAAGAAGATACTCTCGCAAAGTTTATCTGCGCCGATTCTGAATAAGAGTGGAAGGTCCAGGATAATTGTACTCATTCTTCTCCTTCTACAGAGCTTAATGAACGCGTACATTTTTTCTCTAACTATTGGATGAACAATCTGTTCAATCTTTTCTAGTAGATTGGGTTGTTCAATAATACAAGAAAGAAGCTGAGTCCGATTTACTTCTCTTTGATTATTTCTACATCCAAGAATGTCATTTATTGTTCTTATCAATGTGACGTTTTCCCTGTAAAGTGTATGGACAACTTTATCTGCGTCAAATACTGTACAGCGCAGTAGACGGGACAAAATAGACGAAAAATATGTCTTGCCTGAAGCCATTCTTCCAGTAACACCGATAGCTTTCATCAACGAAATTGAGTCCTTATAATCTTGTCATATAGACTCTCGCTGGCTGCAAACAACGCAGAAACAGTCTTCTTTTTATCTATGGAGATTCTTGCTCTTTCTACTCTTAAAAAGATTTGCGCATCTCCTGCAGCAATCACGGGCCTTCTATCATGGTGGTGGACCTTGATCTCTATTATACTATCTCTTGGTAGCACTAGACTCTTAAACCCTTTTGGTATAAATGAATTAATTCCGGTCAGAACAATGCAATGTGAGTTGAGCGATAATACTGCTCCACCCACAGCTAAGTTATATGCTGTGCTTCCTATTGGGGTCGAGACGATCAGTCCGTCTCCGACAAAATTTTCGGTAAGGGTTTTTCCATCTACCATTATCCCAAGCTTTGCTGCTTTTGTGTGGCTCCTGAGAAAATAACAATCATTTATTGCATTCACCACACTGCTGACGTTTTCACCAAAAAACTCCGCATTTAAAACGGGCAGGGTGTACATACTTGCACTCTCTACATCTTCGAGTAAGCGGTCTGGATGAAATTTGTTCAGTAGAAAGCCAACGTTCCCGCAATTTATCCCATAAACAGGTATCTGGCTTTCGATTGTGCTACGCAAAGTGTCAAGCATGAATCCATCGCCACCTAAAGCGAGAATGATTGATGGGTTTACTGCCTCTGGAGAATCAATGCATTTTATTCCGTAACGTGAATCAATAAATGCGGCAACGGATTTTGCCTTTTCTGAGCCAGAAGAAGAATAAAACACCTTTATTGATCGTTTAACAATAAGAGGTCATTGAGCTTGCCGCTCTCGCTGAGGGCTTTTAGATCATCAAAGCCACCTATACACATGTCATTAATAAAAATCTGTGGAACAGTCTTCTTTCCACCTGATTTTTTTACCACAACTGCAGCTAGATCTGGCTCATTGGTAATGTCCACCACCGTGTATGAGATACCTTTCCTGTTGAGCAGTTCCTTTGCCTTGGCACAGTAAGGACAAGACTCCTTCACGTATATTACAGTCTTACGATTCATAATGTGACCGTGATGATATATTGTGGCATTTATAAGCTCACATGATAGGAATATCAAGCTTTTTTAGGTTTTCTGGTTTGTACATGCATGTCGACGAGCTTTTTTAGGAACTCTAAGGTTGCAGATTACTACTAAGTAAGGGTTACACGATGTATCAACAGAGTGATTTCACAAATGTGCTGGTAACACGTATCCTCAAAATTTATGGATTATCACTGACTCAAAGATTCACACTGCATCAACAGAGAAATGCAAAAAGTATTTACCTTTAAAGTTAATGAGTGCAAGAGCAGCCTTATGTTAATTTGAGTGTAAACGGAGATTATTTACCAATGCACACGCAAGCAGTACGACATACTATTTCGGGGTGGACAACGCGAATAGTGAAACGATCGTTAAAAACTGCAAAACTATCCTAAGGAACATCAGGGTATTTCCTGATTTTTTATTGCTCACGAGTATGGATAAAACTCCGACAACTAGAACAAGAAAAGTAACCAAAAGTAAAGTCAAAAACAGGTACACAACTCCTAGTATTTAAGGAAAGTTCTTAATTTTATAGATCGACTCGGGCTTCTCATTTTCCTTAACGACTTTGATTCAATTTGTCTGATTCTTTCTCTTGTTACATTGTACAGTATACCTACTTGTTCTAGAGTGAGATTTGTTCCCCTATTAAGGTCAATTTTCAGAGACTTTAAGTAGTGCTCATCTTCGGGACTGTGCACACTATTACATAGTCCAAACCTATATCTCAGGATTTTTTCTTCTCTTGGGGAGAGCATTGCAAGCGCTTCATCCAGAACTTTCCTCAAGTTTTTTGAGAGAACCACATCCACTTGGCTTACTGCGTTCTTATCTTCTATAAAGTCGCCAAAAGAACCGCTGTTACTGTCATCGCCCACTGGTGATTCCAGACTGATCGGATCTTGATTTACCTTGAGTGACTTCTTAACCTTATCCGGAGAAATCTTAAGTAGATTTGCAATCTCCTCGACGGTAGGTTCTCTGCCATTGAGGTTGTATAGTCTCCTTCTCGTGCGCATTACCTTATTTGCAGTCTCGTGGATGTGTACAGGTTTTCTTACTATACTTCCACAATCTGCTATAGCACGGGTTATAGCTTGTCTGCACCACCAAGTTGCGTATGTAGAAAACTTATGTCCCCTTCTATGATCGAATTTATCTACTGCTTTCATCAGTCCGATATTTCCTTCTTGAATCAGATCAGGGAATGGCATGCCTCTATTAGTGTACTTCTTAGCAATTGAGATCACTAACCTTAGATTAGCTTCTACCATTCTATGTTTTGCCGCATTTGCATTATCCAGGTGAGTAGCAACCTTCCTACTTAGAAAGCTGATACTTTCGTAGTCCATTCCTTCACTTTTTTCTAGCTCTCTGACTGGAGAGAGGAATTCTTCGAGGGAGAAATGCGCGTCGCAAATATTGTGCTTCTTCAGGAGTTCTGACAGAACCTCAGTATTCAGGATGTGCACTTTACTTTTGATTAGGGTTGTTCTATCCAATCCATGTTCCTCTAGGAATGTTAGGAGTACCTTCTTCTTTTCGAGAATAAGCTCGTTCTTTCTTCGAATACTCTCAAAAAACTCAGCAAGAAGCTTTGGGTTGAGCTTCACTTGGTTCAGATGGTTTACTGCAAGAGTGTGTAGCTCTCCGTATCCTGGGTCGAGTATCACCTCACCATCTACAATTTTTACCATCTGCCCTTCTTTCACTTTATCGAGCGCGGATGTGATTATTCCCCCGAGATCTACAAAGATTTCTAAGACCTTCTCCATGAGCTCTTCGTCAGACATCTGGTTTACTTCTTCCGGTTTACCGTCTATGCCTTCAAAGAACTCATCGCCTTTGCTTGTTTCCTCAGTAAGCTCACTCTTTAATCCTGAGTCCGATTCTATCACTTCACGCAGCGAGATCGTGCCTTCTCTGAGTTTTGTTCCGAGGTCTATTATACTTTTCATTACTGAAGGGAAGAGCAAAACCGCGGAAAGCGACTCGAATTTTTCTGCTACAATAGCCTTTGCTATTTCCACCTCATCATCTCTAGAAAGGAGCTTAACGTAGCTCATCTCACGAAGGTATAGCCTTACCGGATCGTCCGTGTGACCTAATATATCAGCGGCTTCATCCTCTTCTTCATCTTCTTCCTTGACTTCCTCACTGAGCTCATCTTCTTCATCTTTCTCTAAGATGCCTATGCCTGATTCCTCCAGCTTGCTTATTGCTTCTTCTATGCAATTTAAATTTTCAAAGTCCTCATCTGAAAATGAATCGCTCAACTCACCGTATGTTACGAAACCTCTTTTTACTCCTTTGGTGATCAGGGCTTTAACAACTTGATGAAACTTAGAACTGTAACCTTTTATCATATGCTATAAATACAAAACGTCCCACACGCAAACAGGAACGCGCAAGTGGGACGAAAATACTGGTGAAGACTAAAAAAAATTGCAAAAATCAAGGAAGGTACCTACACCAAACAGCCGTCTTTGATGATCAACTCTATTTCGCTAACTTTAGAACGCAACATCCTATCCGAAACCGCCTGCATTATATCATTCCTGATGGTTCTTTCTATAGTTCTGGCACTTATTTTACCAGATGAGTGCCTAGCAACGAGGGATTTTACCACCTCATCTGTAAGTTTAAGCTTGATTCCTCTTTCTTCAAGTAGGGTACGAATCTCAGTTGTAGACTTATTTATTATTTTTTCCACGCTATTTTTGTCAAGTGCATTAAAAACTATTGCAAGATCTAATCTATCAAGTAACTCCTTGTTGAAGAAATTTGCAAATTGAGCTTCCTTAGTAGTTTTCTTGCCATTTTGAGTAAAACCAAGAGAATTATTCTCAATAAAACTACCTCCGACGTTTGTTGTACAGACTATGATACAATTTTTGAACCTACTCTTTTTCCCAGTGCTATCTGTTATGCAACCATAATCAAGAATCTGGAGAAGAATATTTTGAAAATCAGCATGTGCCTTTTCTATTTCATCAAACAGGATAAGTGCACTGCCTTGTTTAAAAAGTATTTCAGCTATAAAGCTTCCTTTATCATGTCCTACATATCCTGGAGGTGCGCCTATTAGTCTCGAGACGGCGTGACCTTCCATATATTCGGACATGTCAATTCTCACAAACTGCATGCATAAATTTTTTGCAATTTGTTTAGCAAGCTCTGTTTTGCCAACGCCTGTAGAACCACCAAACAGGCATGAGGCTAAAGGTTTTTCCCCTTTTAATCCAAGCAATCCGGGCCTCAGTGAGTACACGACCTGCTCTATAACATTGTCTTGATCGAAAATTGTTGCCTTAAGATTTCTTTCAAGTGAAGTGAGCATTTCTTCCACAGTATAATTTAACTGTGCAACAGGAATATTGAAACGTTTTGCGAGTGTCTCCCTAACATACTTAGTGTCTATTTTTCTATCGCGCCTTCTTTTGACATTGAATAACTCCGCATTGTACGATGCGCCCAAATCATCCATTAAATCTATAGCTTTATCGGGGAAGGCTCTACTTGGTATGTATCTGTGTGCTAGATTTACTATTTCATTGAGGGATGCCTTCGTATAATGTACCCTGTGAAAATCCTCGTAATATGACTTTGTTCCATCAATTATGTTCAGTGTGTCACTAATAGATGGTTCTTCCACTTCTACACGCTGAAATCTCCTATCAAGGGCTGCATCTTTTTCAAAGTGTGTAGAGTATTCTCTATAGGTTGTAGCACCAATACATCTGAGAGGACCCTTTGTCAGAAATGGCTTTAGAAGGTTTCCTGCATCAATAGAGCCATTGCTTGTTGAACCTGCACCGACAATCGTATGTATTTCGTCTATAAAAAGTATTGTATTTTTACTGCTGGATATTTCATTCATCACTGTTCTAATACGCTCTTCAAAATCGCCCCTGTACCGTGTGCCAGCAAGTAAAGAGCCTATCTTGAGTGCGTATACGCGTGTATTTCTCAGTTTCTGAGGAACATTACCGCTGACTATTGCATGTACTAGTCCTTCTACTATAGCGGTCTTTCCGACTCCAGGTTCACCAACGTAAATAGGGTTGTTTTTAGTTCTCCGTAAAAGAATCTCTATTGTCCTATCAATTTCTTTTTTTCTATCAATTAATTTGTCAATTTTTCCTTGAATAGCTAGCTCGTTCATATCCGTGCAGTATTCCTTTAAATTATCAAGGTCAGCACTTCTGAGTATATCGGCATTTGCAGTGCTCCTACTCTCGGTAGAGCGGCTTTTCTGGGACTTTATCATATGGGACATGAGCTCTACGAGTGTTATGTTGCTTTCTGTGAGAAAGGAGAATGCATAGGAATCTTGTTCACAGAACAGTTCGATCAAAACATGTAAGCCTGTGATTTGTCCCAATTCCGCTATGTTCGCGTGGATTTTGGTTCTCTGTATGACGCGTCTTAGTCCAAGCGTTGGCTTTATCTTTGCAATATCAACACATCCATTAGAAAAGCGTGCAAAGAACTGTGCTGTGTTAAGAAAATGAATGAGCAAGTCCCTCAACTTAGCGAAATTCATACTTGAGTTGAAGGCAATTCTGGAAACTTCTTCATCTTCTGTGAGGGCAAGAAGAAGATGTTCCAATGTGACGTAAGAATGTGAAAAACTCCGTGCCAAGACAAGGGCATTCTGAAGCGTATTCTCTAGACTAGGCGAGATCATTGCGTAAAAGGAGACAAAAAAGGAACTATTCTTTAAGAGGCGAAATACCCAGTTCCAGTCCGTGTGACCGAACAGATGGACCTAAATCCTGCATGATTGTCTCCGCAAGGTCAGAGTGATATGTCCCGAGAAACCATTCGCCTTGCTGCATCAGCGACTCACATAACGCTTCTACATCATTTTGTCTTAATTTCAAAGTGTCAGTGCCTAAACTCCTAACTCGTTTCAGATCGACGCTTGTAGAGGCTTTTTTAACAAATACTCTGTACAAGGATGGCTTTATCTCAACAACCTCAGATTCATCAAAGCACCACCCCTGTTTTCTTTTGTTTATCATAAGCTCAAAGCCCGAATATCCTGCATCAACTCACTGAGATTCTACGCAAAATAGGTAAAAAAAATCCTATATAGAGCTGATCAAAGAAGAATTAAAAATTTCAAGTACTCTGTCGGCTTTTTGCAGAAACGATGAATCATGAGTTGCAAGAAATACCGCACTGCAATTTTCTTTAGCAGAACGACAAATCAAATCAAAGACGTCTTTCGCAGTATTCGGATCAAGATTACCAGTTGGTTCATCTGCTATTATCAGTGCCGGTTTTTTTATCACCGCCCTTGCGACTGCTACACGCTGCCTCTGTCCACCTGAAAGCGTGTGGACCGATTGGTATGCGGTTTTCTCTAATTTTAGGAGCTCAAGCAAGTTCTTTGCTTTTTTTTGTGCAACTGCTTTTGGTGTTCCAGATATGAGAAGTGGTAGCATGACGTTTTCCAAGACATTGAGCTCGCTGAGCAAATGATGGAACTGATATATAAAACCTATTTTTTTTCTGCGGAGTGCAGTGTCTAAGTAAGGAGCCTCTTCCCCGCAGATTTTCACCTTACCGAAATCCTGCTTGTCTAGTAATCCTGCAATCTGTAGAGTTGTAGTTTTTCCAACGCCAGAGGCGCCGATCAATGCGACAATTTCTCCCGCGTAAATCTGCAGATTTGTGTTACGCAGTATTGGTATTTCATGCTGTGTTTTGTCTCTGAAGAATTTTGAAACATCACAGAACTCCAGTGCTAACTCTGACATGCAATAAGGTAGAGGTTCGACGTTCAATGATGTTGCTGTTGCAAGCAAAGATCAATATTACGGACTACATCGCAAATGAATCAAGCTCCTTTCGGGTTACTTAGATTGCTAAATTAGGTCACCAAAGAATACTAAAATAGTTGGGCGTAATTGTGTGCTTATGTTACTACATGTGAGGAAAGCTGGTGTTTGCATTTTTGTTCTTTACCAGCTTTCACATTATTTTGATGAGCATCCGATATTGTCTTAGTTGTGTTGATCTATCTATGCTCCTCTTTTGAAGGAAAATGCCACCCTGATTGAAATATCATCCCGAGGAGGTGTAATGCCACAATTTGTTACTTTTTAGGAGAGAGTTAGTGCGCGTCATATTAGAGTATGCCTTGTTTGCGTGAGCTAATCCTTTGAATCATTTTTTGATCAGTCCTGTATGAAATTGATTGTATCGCTACTGTACTTATCTCTGTGATGTCATTTTGATGCGAGGATCTCTTGAGGCCAATTTCTTCCCCTTGTCGTTTTTATTCCATTATTCCTTATAGAGATAAACACATTTTGATTTTCTCTTATTTCTAGTAAGGCATATGTCTTTTTGTTGTCTGTCAGTGGTCTATCGATTTGAACAGAAAAGTTATTGCGTGTTTTGTTTTTTGGGTTCTTTGCAAAAGTGATCGTGATTGCTTTGCCATTTTTTGTGTACACATACGAGCCTTCTCGTTTTTCTATTCCGCTATTGAGAGTGTTGGATATTTTGCTTGCCTTGCATCCTGAGTACTGTAGCCATTTCTTTGCGATGAAATTTTGTGGGATTCTTGAGGCATTAAGAAAGTACAGGTTGTTGTCCTGTGATCGTATCGCGATATTCTTCTCTGAGATGAATATGTCTGGTAGCGGTGAGAATTGTATCATCGCAACTCCGATCGCAATTGGAATTATACCTAGGTATCGCTTCCATGTTGTACCTACAAGAAGCGATAAGGTTCCAGTGACCATTACAAGCAGTGTTATTCCAGAAAAGCCTTGCACTTCAAAGTAGCCTAGGTGTAAGTGATTAAACGATTCCATGAGTCTTAGTAGTATTTTTATTTCAACGGAAAGAAGAGTGTATAAAAACTCGGAATCATATAAAGGCATTAGGAGTAGTATTCCAGCAAGTGTCGGTATGATTAAGAAAGATGTGAACGGTATCGCTATAGTATTTGCGGCCAATCCGATCACAGAAAGAGAGTGAAAGTGATATAAAGCGAAAGGGGTGGTAGCGGCAGTCGCAAAAAGAGAGGTTTTTATCACTCCTGATAGGTATGTGAGTGGTTTGAGTATGCTCTTGCAGAATGATTTTGTTTGGCCTTTGTGAAATGAATCAGTGGAGAATTTCCACAAACAGAGAAAAGATCGTCGCGTAGTATCGTTTCGGGGTTTAGTCTGATGTCTTGGTTTTGGTATTAGTGTTATTTCATGTTGTATTACTGCGCTTAACTCCTGTATTTCGAATTTTGACTTTCCCATAAATAGGGGAGTAAATTCTGTATGTGTGTACAAGGATGACCTTCTATTACAGAAGCATATTCCGAGTACAGCAAAGAATGACATTTGAAAACCCGGCTTAAATATACTTTCGGGGTATAAAGTGATTAGAACGGTTGCTGCAAAGATGACAGAACGCAATGTATCTGCTTTTCTATCTAACAGTATTGAAAGGAAGAGAGTGCAGGTCATTATGCAGGCTCTCTGAGCAGATGTTTGCATTCCAGAAAGTTGCAAATAAAAAATACTCGATGCTACTCCAGCGATAACAGAAATCTTTTTTATGTCGTACTTGAGTGTTAGGTGTTCAGAAAGTGTGCAAGCTCTTCTCAGAAGGGAAAAGAAAAATAACCCTACTAACCCCATGTGCAACCCAGAAATTGCTAATAAATGAGACGTTCCTGATTTTCTAAATAGCTCGTTTATTTTTAGATCTATTCCATCCCTTTTGCCTATTGTCAGTGCTAGGGCTATTTCGGAAGGTATTTCCGCCAAGTTGTATTTGAACTTTTCATGAATGACTTTTCTAATACGTGGAAAAATAGATTGGTGACCTGTTGATTTTACTATTGTGATTTTTCCAATGAGTCTTCCTGTAGCCCTTACGCCGCTGAAATATTGAAACATGGCAAAGTCATAGCCTGACGGTGTTGCAGCACCTTGTACTGGAAATATATATGCTGAAAAGTTTACTACGTCGCCCGAGCGTAGATCTGGTAGACTTTTTGTGGAATAGAGTTTTAAAGAACTCCCAGCATGTTTCATCGTGATTAATATGCCAGTTTTTCTGTGTGAAAGACTTTGCACTATACCTGTTGCGTTTTGAAGGTATTGAGGTGTTTTGATCATCTCTGTATAAGAAACCAGAGTTCGAATTTCTGCGCTGATAAATCCCGCGGAAATTATGCCACTTACAAGGAGGGCGGTTCTGGCTTTTCTAACTATATAAGCCAAGCATAGCTGTATCCCTAGTCCAAATATTGTGAATACCAAATGATATGCTTTTGGGTAAAAAGTAGCTTCGAAGAAAAGTATAATCCCGATGCTTAATAGGAAGGGGGTCCACAGGAAAAGATTTATTTGATTCTTTGTAATCAAAATTTCTTTTTAAATTATCAATTGTTAACTATTTTGTTGCACCTACTCATAAATAGCGAGGGTTATCGCGGTAGTTTCATAGTAGATTTCAGGTGATAATCGACTGCTAGGAACATACTTATCTGCAAGTGAATGCACTTTTTTCGGGACAAGACTCGTTTTTATTCTGTTAGTGGCGAGAAGGTGAGAGCTTTTTTACAAGGGATCGTTACCTGCAATGTAGAAACACCAGAAGACTGTATTTATGGGTTGATACTTACCCCAAAGGGGAGGCTTGTTTGTGATCTGTTTGTGTACAGATGTTCGACAGAAACTGAGCTTTTATTAGAAACCAACCGCTGTAATACGGAAGCACTCTTGAGGATGCTGGATCTATACAATTTCAAGAGAGGTATCACCATCCAAGAAAAAGCCTACTTTTCGTATGTAGGGATTCCTAAAGGTTCTGATATATGTGTTGCTCAACCTGAAGAAGGTAATCAATATACATGTAGGGGTACAAGAACAAAAGAGTCAACGGGCGCGATACAGGATATATGCCAGTTTCTGGAAGTGCTTGAAGGAACACGTGAAACGAAAACACAGTTGAGGCTCATTAAGGAATGTTTGTCCTGTGTGCGTGATCCAAGAAATGTAAACTTAGGCTTTCGGATTGTTTTGGCAAGTTCTGAGTTTCCGGTATCCGAAAGTTGCCACGAAGAATATCAACGAATAAGAATCATGAACAAGATTTCGGAGGCTGGAAAGGAGTTGAAGCCCAATATCTTTCCGTTGGAGTATGCAATGGATTACGCTTTTGATTTTAATAAGGGCTGCTACGTTGGACAGGAGGTAATTTCGAGGTTTAGGGTGAGAAATTCTATTGAGAGAGCCTTATTCTGTCTTCAGGTAGAAGAAGGAGCAGGTATCGAAGAGGGTGATAAGATATATCTAGGTGATGACATAGTTGGGTGTTTCAGTTCGTGTTGCAAGAATCAGGGATTAGCAGTGTTACCAAAATATATACTAGAACGGCGCACGAGCATTAAACAAGAATCCGGCAAACCAATCGCAATTCTGGCGTAAAGAAATGAAATCTACTTTTTTTTAGTTAAAAATATGATATTATGGCAAACAAAACACTAATATTATAATATTTTCGCTTTGATACTTGTAAAGTTTTATCTAAATCAGTAGAGTCTGGTGTTGGGAGTAGGTTAATTTATCATTACTTGTTAGCGCTCGGTTTTCGTATTTTACCACGTTTGGTGGCTTGCATTTTAGGTTTTGTCGATCAGTGTTGCATTCTGCATGTTTCCTGGTCCAGGCAGAAAAGGTGAGTGGGGTGTGTTATATTCTGATTGTTTGGCTTGAATGTTTTTATGTCTTTTTCACAGATCTTTACCAGTACTAGCACCGGTTCTGACTCTATATTAATGAGCTTGCTCCCGCTGGGGATTGTTTTTTTTGTGTTCTACGTATTTGTTATACGTCCGCAAAGCAAAAAAATAAGGGATCATCAGAGCATGCTTAAATCGTTAAAAGTTGGGGATCCTGTTATTACAACCAGTGGAATTAGCGGTACAGTTGCGAGGATAGATGAAAAAAATGACATGGTGCATCTTCAGGTAGCTGAAGGGGTGATAGTGAAGATTTTGAAGAATTTTATTTCAGAGAAGAGATAGGGGTATATTGGAGTAATGACGAGAGTAAGTATTAATTTGGATAAGGTTGCGCTCCTTAGAAATTCAAGAAGTACTGGAAGTCCCGATATCAAATATGTTGCGAATCTCGGCATTATGAGTGGTTGCAACGGAATTACTTTGCATCCCAGGGCAGATAAGAGACATGCTTTAGTTGAAGATGTGCAGACAATCCTCGGTTTGAGCGAAGTTGCTTGCGGAGAAGTAGAGTGCAATGTGGAAGGTGATCTAAGACCCGAAATAATAGAACTCGTGGCAAGCAGTCCTATACATCAGTTTACGATTGTTCCGGTTAGAGAAGGTGAGAGGACTACGGAAAGAGGGTTTTCCGTTGGAGAGAAAGCTGCACTTCTTAGGTCAACTATAGACGAGATTAAGAAGAGAAGAGGTGTGCGTATAAGTCTTTTTATAGAACCAGAACCGGCATCTGTGAAGTATGCTGCTGAGGTTGGTTGTGATGCTGTTGAGCTTCATGCTAAGTGGTATGCGCGTGCATTTTGTACTCATCGTGAATCCGAAGAAATCAAGAGACTTCATTTTGCTGCACTAGAGGCGAGAAATCTTGGACTGAAAGTGAATTTAGGTCACGACCTCAGCCTGGTAAATATTTCGACTGTAATAAACAAGATAAAACCAGATGAGATTTCCATAGGGCATGCGCTTATAGTCGAATCATTTTTACAGGGTTTCTCGAGGACCCTGAGAAAGTATGTTTCTATTGCTAGGGGTTGAAATAATGTCTGCCATTTCATCAATCTATGTGGTATAAAACTATAGCTGTAGTAGTTTTTCTGAGCGTCGATGAGTAATTCTTGTGATCTAACGGGCCACGGGTGGCAGAATGGTAATATGGTTTCCCACTCGAATAGAAAGACCAAAAAGCGCTTTATGCCAAATCTTCAGAGAGTTACAGTTTTTAGCGATGTCCTAGAACAAAAATTTAGGTTTAAAGTTTCTGCCAAGACTATCAGGACCATAGATTTTAAAGGTGGTTTAGATGATTTTCTTAGAAACACTAAGAATGCGAAATTAAGCAAGTCGGCACTGGCTTTGAAGAAGCGTATCATGAAGAAGGTGTCGTGTGATGGGACGAACGATAGAAAAGCCTAGGATTCGTGTTTCTGGGGATAATCGCGCTTTTCTCGAGACTTCTAGACTTGTCAGTGCGTCGGGGTTAAACACTGTTTGTCAAGAGGCTGCTTGCCCGAATATTGCTGAGTGCTGGGGCAATAAACATGTCACCGTGATGATCTTGGGTTCTGTCTGCACGAGAGCTTGTAAATTTTGTAATGTTGCGACCGGCAAGCCTGAGTTGCTCGATCCACACGAGCCGGAGAAGCTTGCGTTGGCGGTGGCTAAGCTTGGTTTGAAGCATGTTGTGATAACGTCTGTTGATAGGGATGATCTCGACGATGGAGGTGCAGCACATTTTGCAAACTGTATAAGGAAAATTAGAGAAACTTCACCTGGTACGACTATAGAAGTTCTTACACCGGACTTTCTTGGTAAAGTCGGGGCTAGGGACATTATAACAGCTGCAGCACCGGATGTTTTCAATCATAATGTAGAGACTGTGCCACGTTTGCATCCTAAAATAAGGGTTAAGGCAAAGTACTTTAATAGCCTTTCCTTATTGGAGGAGGTCAAAAGAAAAGATCCACGGATTTTTACGAAGTCTGGCCTAATGCTGGGACTTGGTGAGGAAAAAGGTGAGGTTTTACAGGTAATGGATGACATGCGCGTTGCTGGGATTGACTTTTTGACCATTGGTCAATATTTGCAACCAAGCAAGAAGCACATAGAAGTGCAGCACTATGCAACAGATGAGGAATTTCAATATTATAAGGAAGCTGCATACGCGCGCGGATTTCTTATGGTTGCGTCAAGTGCTTTGACGCGTTCTTCCTATCATGCGGATGAAGATTTTTTGCGCCTAAAAAATGCTAGAGCTGTGTCTTTGGCGAAGTTGGTCTAAATTGCATGGCAAGCTACGGTTTTGTACTATACATGAGTTTGTATTTAAAGTGATCTTTGCAATCATTGTTTAGAGTTGAGTTGTTTAAGCGCTCAGAATACGACCTAGATGGCAAAAGCAGTGGTGTTAAGACTTTTCCGTTATTGATGTGTTGAGAAATGTCAGGACAGTATTCATATCGTGATTGTAAAATTCTCCCTTTTAGTGCCTATCACGCCTTTGTGGTTGTCCTTGATGTGGTACGTTATCCGGAGTTTATACCTTGGTGCGAACAGATACGGATTATTTCTAAGGAGAAAGATACGATTCGCGCTGAAGTTGTGATTTCGTTTAAAGGAATGCGCTCAAGCTATATTTCTGTAATAAAGTTCTTGCCTCCAACATGTGAGGGAGGTGGCCGCATAGAAGTCAGATCAACCGAAGGTGTATTTAAGCACCTATATACCCTGTGGGAATTTTATCCACAAGGAAGCTCTTCAAAGGTGTCATTCTATATAGAGTATGCATTGAGATCGAGGCTTGTAAATTCTATGGTTAGGCTTATGTATAGTGCAGCCCAGAAAAGAATAATAGAAGCGTTTGAGCAAAGATGCAGGACAGTAGCAAATTCATACGAATCATCTCAGAGTAATAAGTAAAGAATCGTTCATAATATCATGGAACGAGCTTCTGCCTCATGATGCTACGCGTCCTCACGACAGGGTTCATAATAGGATAGTCTTTAGAATTTTGCGTACAAGTTACTCGGTATGAGATTTAGTATTTTCTCATTGTGTACTCCTTCATTATTGCTGCAGCAATTTCCTCAACGGATCTGTGTGTGACATCTATAACTGGCCAGTTATTTCTGACGAATGTTTTACGTGCATTTGTAAGTTCTTCCAAGATTTGTTCTCTGTCGGCATAGACTGGGTTATCGTAGTTTTGTGACACAGAGAGTCTTGCTTTTCTTATTTCTATCAGTCTATCTGGGTTTATGATTAGCCCTACTATGAGGACATTTTCTAGAGTAGTGAGTTTCCCTGGTAAGGGTATATTGTTCACAAATGGAATATTTGCGACTCTATAGCCAAGATGTGACAAGTAAACACTGGTTGGAGATTTTGAGGTACGTGAGGGTCCCACTATTATGATGTTTGCCTCATCAAGATCCCAAGCATTTTGACCATCATCATGCGTTAGGACGTAATTCATTGCATCAATCCTAGCGAAGTAGTCCTCGTTAAAAGTTTGATATTCTTCTTTACTTGCATCTATTGGTTCGATTCCTAAATATGAAGAAAGTTCCCTTATTACGCGTGAAAGCACTGCTATACAGGGGATTTTTTTCTTTTGGCAGAAATCTTTTAATGTGTCTCGTATTACCCGTTCCCTTACTGAGTAGAGTACAAAGGAATTTCTCCCAATATGTGAAAGGACCTGTTGTAATTTCTCAATGTTTGTCGTAGACGGCCATAGATGATGTTCTGCGGAGACCAGGTGTTCGAATCTTTCTAAAGATGCCCTCGAGACCGCAATTAATGCATCCACTCCATAGTCCGAAATTAAATGTACATTCAGTTGTTTCATTGTCGTTGTTGATTTATACTTTCCGTCTAGTTCCACGCGCTGTTTCGGATATCAGTTACCAAATTTTACGCGCCCTTAGCTCAGCAGGATAGAGCAACAGCCTTCTAAGCTGTGGGTCAGAGGTTCGATTCCTCTAGGGCGCAGACCATATTGCTTTGGCTTGCACTTTTATTTATCTAGCCTATCTTCCACTATTTGGTGACCGTGGTTTTTTTATATTCGAGTGCTTTGGTCGTCTTTGGAAACAGTATCGTTGCTGCTCTATTTACTATCTCAGGACTTGTCTTTTTATGCACCTTGACCTTAGAAGAAGTGTTTGCGATCTTACAGAGGGTACTGTGTATGCCAGTTTATTAATTTCGTGTTGTGATTCTGTTTTAAAGTTTTACTTGAGTACTTATGTCTTTTGCAGAGATGTTGGGATAACCTGTTCACCACTTTTTGATAATCTTTACTTAACCTCATGCAGGCACGGACCCGAGCTATTTCTGCGAGGTGTATCTTGAGGTGAATTGCTCGGTTTCCCGGAATTTACAAAGCCTTTTTTTTAGATTACAATGGCCTCTCGTTTGTGTGCCTTCTTTCGTCCTATATTTAGTTTTCTAAAAAAGTTCGTTGCAGTGAAACGGAGAGATGTGACTGTTCAGGATGGTTCTTCCCTTGCAAAGTTAGACAGTATATACGTAGAAGACATAATGGTTGAGCGTTCTAAGATTGTTGCGCTTGACGTTTCTGCAAAGAGTGAGGAATTACTCGAAGTCCTGAAAAATATTGGTCACAGTCGGTTACCCGTCTTTGAAGGTAATCTAGACAAAATAATTGGATTTATTCATGTAAAAGATGTGTTGAATCGTGTAGGCACCTTTTTTGATGTAAGGGGTGTTTTGCGCAAAATTATATGCGTTCCACCTTCGATGAAGGTTTCTGGATTGCTGGGAGAGATGAAAGCTGCTCGTGTTCATTTAGCGGTAGTTGTAGACGAATTTGGTGCAACTGTTGGTGTTGTTACAATGAAGGACATTGTTGAGCAAATATTTGGGGATATTCAGGACGAACATGGAGTTGATGCTGAGCCGTTTTTTCTCTGTGTTGGTAGTGGTAGATTTAAAGTCTCAACTGAAATTGAGATGAAAGAATTTCTTGATAAATCTGGCCTAGAATTAGAGACAGGGCATGGGTCCAGGACTTTAGGTGGGTATATATTGAGTATTGCTGGAAAAGTTCCCTTGGTTGGGGACGTTATATCTTCTCCTGAGGGGGTGGAATTTACGATCTTAGACGCAGATAATAAGAGGATTGGAGTCGTTTTAGTTGATGCTTCTCGCGTTGTGAGCTAGTCCGGTGTGTTCTCTGATTATCAATTCTTGTTCTTGTACACAGCCTTTTTTCTATTATGTGTCATTCTTGCATTAGTATTATAAATAGTGGGATAGAGTGCGATTAACTTGGAGGATTGAATGCAAGGTAAAATAGGCCAGTTCGCGCTAAATGCGATTCGTATGGGAAGAAGGGTCGGTGGTGCTGTGGTGAATACTGGCAAGACCGTTCTTCTTGCAACTCCACGTAAGATGAAACTGGGCATCGCAGAGAGATTTGGTGATTTTATTAGTGGTGCAAGGGAGTGGGAAGTCTTACATAAAGCTAATACTAATCGTTTTACCAAGAAAGCCTTAGCGGCAGATTGGGCCAGCTATACGAAGACTTTGGACGGAGCAAAAGATGTTGCCTTTCATGTGCCAAGGGCTCTGGTGCCACAGGATCGGATACATGCCTTTGAAGGTTATCTGAATGCTGTTGCGAATGGTGAGGGGATAGCAGAAGCACGAGAGAAGAATAAAGGGAATCAGCTGTATCTTCTTCATGCGGAGTTTGTTGCCCTGGGTGGTGGTATAGAAGTTAGAGAGAATAGTAGAAACAACCAGGCTGAGCTTGTGATCAAAATTCCACTGTGTGCGAGCAAAGAAGAATTTCGACAGCGAGTTGCGAAAGCTATAAAAGCCGCGGGAATAGAGGATTCATGCTCGGTTGATGAGGCTACTGATAGATTATGGGAGGAAAAAGACGCGGGCTTTAGCAAAAACAGTGATGCTGCACATTGTGATCATGATCATGGTCCTAAGCCTGTTAGTCCTAATGGTCCAGTTAATTATGAGGAACCTTATGATTCTCCTAAGTCTGTTACTTCTGATGATCCAGTTAGTCGTGGGGAAGCTTATGATTCTACTAGATCTGGGAACGAATATGGTGCGATTAGCTCTGAAGGACCGAGCAAGGCAAGTAGTATGCCTAATCTCCACATAGTAGAAAGGGAGGTGCCTGCACCTCCAACTAGATCACAGTCTGTGACTGATCTGAAAGATAGTATTACGGCATTTAAGCTAAGACCAGTTGCAACTCACGAAAAGGCTGCAATTGTTGATGCTGCAGCTCGTCTTTCAGATATGCTAAAATATAGGAATCTAGATGTGCATGGTGGTCTCACGGAGAAAGATTTAGAGAATTGTAAGCGCGTTGTAGCAGAGATGAGGTCCAGTGGTGCTTTAGACCTTTCAGATAGTCAGAGAACCGATGTGGCTCGTGACCTAGTAACGAAATTACATGCGTTCAAGGCAGGATGTCAGCAAAAAATTAAAGACTTGGGACGTGGTAGTGATTGTCGGGGAAGCAGTGTGGATCCACTGCCGCAAGCAACGACAGACCAGATTAGGGTCCATGAATCCGCAGTGAAAGCTGCTGAAAATTTAGTCTGTGCGATTGCAACTCTTCCTTCTTTAGCGAGTCATTGCGGTGTTACGCCGGTGAAGTCTCCTTTTCAATCTTCGCTTGCTGGGGCGCTTTTAAGTGCGACTTCTGGTATGCCAATATGTGATATAGACGAGGCGCAGAATCTAGAGCATGCTCCCTCTCATACTCCGGAAAGCACGGGGCATGTTGTGCATGGCCAAGGCAAATAGGTTAGAAGGAAGAGTTGACTTTCCTGCTGTTCTGTACTGAACACAAGTGATTGTTTTTCTTGAACAGAGTTGATAAAGTGCATTCCTGCCTTCGTTCTTTTGTTTCACACAAAGAATCTTTTATGAAACCTTTTGAGAGTTTGCCAAGTATTGGTATGTCGGTTAGACTATATGAGTTACCTGTTTAAGCGCCTGTATGCCACATGTTGTCACGGAGAAATGCTTGAAATGTAAGTATACGGACTGCGTCGAGGTTTGTCCTGTGGACTGCTTTCGCGAAGCTGGAGAGTATTTAGTGATAGACCCAGATGTATGCATAGATTGTGGTGTTTGTGTCCCTGAATGTCCAATAGAGGCGATAATTAATGACGAAACGTATATCGATGGAAGAAGTCTAGGGGAGATCACTTCTGTGTCGGAGGCTTCTTTGCTTACTAAAAAGCAGCTTGATGCGAGATTCATGGTGGTTTTCAATCGTGTGAGAGCGGCTGAACTGCCTTCGATAATGACAAAAAAGGAGCCTTTGGATGGAGCAGAGAAATGGGCTGAAGTTCCGAATAAAATCTGCTATATAAAGCAGACAGGAAGTAAAGAAAATGGTATAGAGAATAGCTAGGGAGTTGCTTCGTTTGGTCGTATGAGTTCTGATAATAGTGGGTCGTTTCTTGATCGGCTGAAAAAGAAAAAACCTGTGGGTGGTAGCGGAGATGGAGGAGGGTTTGCCTCTCGTTTTACTCAAAGAGCCTCACAAAGCAGTGCTGCCTTTTCTGAAAAGTTTTCTGGAGCGAAACCTAGTGGTGGTTTTGCTTCTCAGAAGGGTGTCCAGAAGAGCAGGAAAGATGCCGCAGGTTTTGCCGAAAGTGTCCGAAAGAAGCGTAGTGATTGTGTATATCTTGTTCGTGGTAAGGATAAGAATAGGGCGGCTTGGCACTACGTTCTCGTGGATAAGGTTAAGAAGGAGATGTTTCTTGCTGCTGCAAAAAGTGGCTCAATAGATGTCAAGGATTACGGAGAAATATTGTATTCTGGTTGGGGAGAGGACCCTCCTGAAGACATTAAGAAAAAAATTGAAGAGGAGTACAGCTGATTTTTCTAGTTGTGGATGTGAAATTGGGCAGCACTCGCTACTTTCTCCTATGTGTGGTGTGTTCTTCCTTTTTCAAGACTTTGTGTGAACATGTGGGTACACTTCTAGGTTAGTGAAATGAAACTAAGGGTTCATAACACACTTTCTGGCTTAAAGGAAGAATTTCTCCCTTTAAGCAGCAAGGTGGTGCGTATGTACGTATGTGGACCGACTGTATACGACATTCCACATATAGGGAATATTAGGGCTTCTGTAGTGTATGACATTGTATATAGGGTCCTATTTAAGCTCTTCCCTGAAGTTGTTTATGTGCGCAATATCACTGACATAGATGACAAGATTATAACTGCTGCATCCGTCCGGGGTGTTAGATATGATGAGATTGCCCTTCATTACGAACATATTTTTCACGAACATTTGCTCTTGCTCAATTGCCTTGCGCCGACTATCGAGCCTAGAGCTACGCAAAGCATAGATCGAATGATTTCCATGATTCAGGCGCTTATAGAAAGTGGGAATGCTTATTCTGTTGGGAGAAATGTCTATTTCGATGTAGGCTCTTTTGCTGAATATGGAGCGCTTTCTAAAAGAAAAAAAGAGCAATTGGTCTACGGTGTGCGCGTAGAAGAGGATGCAAATAAAAAGCATCCGGGGGATTTCATATTGTGGAAAAGTGATGATCATGTATATTGGCCAAGTCCGTGGGGCAATGGGCGACCAGGATGGCATATAGAGTGTTCTGCTATGACGTTGGCAACGTTAGGTGCAGATTTTGATATACATGGTGGTGGCGCGGATTTGAAGTTTCCACATCACGAGAATGAAAGGGCTCAGAGTATGTGTGCCAACCCTGGTTCTAAATTTGCCCGCTACTGGATTCATAACGGCTTTCTCACAGTGAATGGAGAAAAAATGAGTAAGTCCCTGGGAAATGTTGTTAACGTCGATACGCTAGTTGAGTCAGGTGTTACACCAAACGTAATCCGTTTTGTTCTTATTAGTACTCACTACAGTAAGCCATTAGACTGGAACAATGCCATGATAGAAGAAGCAGTGAACTCTTTAATGAAATTTAAACTTGCTCTTTTGGATAATGGCGTTCTGTCTACAAGTGGAAGCCACATAAGCAGCTTAGACAGAGAGGTTTATAACGACGAGTGTAATGCTGAGAATGTAGAGACCGATCTCAGAAGTTGCACCTCTGAAGTTGTCGTTGCACAAACTGAGGGGAAGGCAAATAATTTCTCGGAAAAAATAAAGGAAATTTTTGATAGGTTCGAGAGTTTTGGTGGCGATTGCAGTACTTATACGAAAGAGTTTTTTGACTGTATGATAGATGATTTTAATACCCCTGGTGCTATCGCTGTTCTGCACAGACTTAGTGATAAGATTCGTCTAGTTGGTAGGAGGAAAGTGAACAACTTAGCGTACCTTCTTTACAATTTATTGATCTTCTTGGGTATAGACTTAGGAGTAAAGCAGTCCAGAGTATCCGAAGATTTTATCCGTTCTCAACTGCAGAGGCGTGCCGAGTGTAAGCTGCGAAAGAACTTTGTTGAAGCAGATGAGATTCGCTCTGCTTTGGCTAAAATGGGAGTTCTAATCAGAGATCACAAGTATGCACCTACAGATTGGGTGTCTCTTTAATACTAGCTTTGCTTTTGTAACCGTATTGTGCTTTGTATCGGAATGCGATATACTATATATTTAATCCTCCTGTAGGTTTTAAGCATATACTACTCGTATGCCAGAAGATTTATCATGCTATTTCCCCATTTCTCCACGTGATGCTGATTCGTCTGCTTCAAGTCAGAGTTGTATCTTGCAAGCGAGCGTTACCTTCACTTCTTTAGATCAGGTGCGTGAAAGTGGTGCGGGAGTTGTTCAGCAGTGTGATGTTTGTTCCAATTCTCAAGAGAGTGGAAGGGAGAGAGGGTAGGGTTTCTTTTGTGCTCTAGCTTTTTGTTTCTCCCCTTTCCTTAATTTGCGGTTCGTTGCTCCGTCTGGGTTTTTCTTCATTCTTCGCTCTGTTTGTCCTCGCTACTTCTGGTAATCTTTGCCTTAGTGAGAGAGAATTGTCCCTTTTGGGTTAATCTCGTTTATTTATGTCAGAAGAATTCCCGCCCGCGATGAAGCGGTATTTGGAAGTCCGATGCCAATATCCGGATGCGGTTATTTTCTATAGAGTAGGTGATTTTTACGAAATGTTTTTCGAAGATGCACGCGAGGTTTCTGCGCTGTTGGGGTTGCATCTTACACGGAGGGGTACGTACAAAGGGAAAGATATCCCGATGTGTGGGGTACCGGTTTCTTCTTGTGAAGTTTATATAAACAAATTAGTAAAGCTGGGTCGTAAAGTTGCTATCTGTGAGCAATTGGAAACAGCAGAAGAAGCAAAAAAACGTGGTACCACGGCTATAGTTCGTAGAGATGTGGTTCGGTTGGTGACTCCTGGAACACTGACTGAGGATAATCTCCTTGTAAGTGGGGAGAACAATTATTTATTTTGTGTCGCTCCTGGAAAAAAGGAAATTGGTATCGCATGGTTAGATATCTCTACAAAGAAGATTATATTCACAAATGCCAGTCTAAACTCTTTAGAGAGTTATCTCGTTAAAATTGAGCCTAAGGAGGTATTACTTCCAGATACGGTTGACGCGGAACTGAGAAAATTTATAGAACAACAAAACATCCATATAACGAGACGTCCTAATAATCTTTTTCAGTTTGAGTATGCCGAAAACGAATTGAAGGGATTTTATAATGTTCTTCAATTAGGTTTTATGGATGCGAGATCTCCATGTGAAATTGTGGCTTGTGGTGCTCTGATTGCTTATGCACGTGCAACGCAAATGGGGGAGCTAAAACAGTTGGAATTTCCCAAACGGTATGAGAGGGGCCACTATCTTGAGCTTGATGCATCAACTATCCGTGGTTTGGAGCTAGTAGAATCCCAAACACCAGGTGAGAAGAATAGTCTATTACAAGTAATTGATCAGACTTGTACAGCCGGAGGCAAAAGGCTTCTCAAAAGTTATGTCATTTCTCCTCTAGTATCAGTTGAAGAAATTCAAATCCGTCAAGACAGAGTAGAATTTTTCTTTGTGCAGGAAGAGTTGCGAAAAAAGGTACGTGCTGCACTTTCTAATATTCCAGATGCGGAGCGAGCACTGTCGCGTATTGCACTGAATCGTGGAGAGCCAATTGATTGTCTTGCTGTACTTTCCTGTATGAAAGCATCACTGTTGCTTGCTGAGCACTTTTCCACTTTTTTGAGGAATGATTATATCAGAAGTATATATGACAAATGTGCACCGGATGATGAGTTAATGGAGACCTTGCGTACTGCATTTCTACCAACTTCTAACAGGAAAGTAGATGGTTCATTTCTTGATCCTGCACATCATCCAAAACTTCTAGAATTAAATATGTTATCCACCAATGCTGATGTGGTGATAAATGATTTGTTACTGACATATAGGAGGAATACTGGGATTAACTCTGTGAAATTGGGTAAGAACAACCTCATAGGTTACTATATTGAGGTTCCGAAGTCTGCGCCGATTCTGGATAGTGCAATTTTTATCCACAGGCAGTCCTTGTCGAATAATATACGCTATACAACGCTCGAGTTACAGAATTTGGAGGCACAGATAACAAAAGCAAACGAGAATTACAGAAAGTTAGAATTAGAACTTTTTAGAGAGTTGTGTGAAAGGATTCTTATATCTGAGGGCCCTCTAAAAGAAATGATTGCAGCAATAGAAGAGCTGGATGTTATAGTTTCCTTTGCCGAGATTGCTGTCCAAAGAAAATATGTGCGTCCACATGTTGATGATAGTAACGAACTACGTATTTCTGGAGGTAGACACCCATTTGTAGAACAAGTGAATACATTTGTGCCAAATGATCTAGCTTTCACCACGGAAGAGCGCGTATGTGTGTTAACAGGACCTAATATGGCTGGAAAAAGCACTTACTTACGTCAAAATGCATTGATAACAGTACTGGCTCAAATGGGGTCGTTTGTACCAGCTGATTCTGCCCACATCGGTGTTGTAGATAGAGTTTTTAGTCGCATTGGTGCGTCTGATAATATTGCCAGAGGTAAGTCCACGTTTATGGTAGAAATGATGGAGACAGCAAATATAGTTAACAATGCAACGTGCAGGTCTCTTGTGATTTTAGATGAGGTTGGGAGAGGCACGTCTACTCTAGATGGTATCTCAATCGCGCAAGCTGTTCTTGAGTACTTGCACGACTCCGTAAACTGCAAGACCATTTTTGCAACTCATTACAATGAACTTTGTGATCTTGAAAGTAAACTTTCACGAATGAAGTGTTACTCAGTTGAAGTAAAACGTTGGAGAGATGAGATTCTTCTGATGTATAAAGTTGTTCCTGGGCGGGGTGACAAGTCGTATGGTATACATACAGCAATGCTTTCTGGTATTCCTGAGTCAATTATTCGTCGCGCAACTGAAATAGCAAAGGAAAAGAATTCTAGCGTGGAAGGTTCTCTTTCTAATGAAAGGGTTAGAGTAAAACACCAGTGAGGAATAGTGCGTATCATCTGTTGTTGAATTTTTTTTGAATTTCTCTTGAATCAGTGTGGGTCACCGGTGGGCGTGTGGTATTGTCTAGGTTGCTAACTCGAAGAAGGTATTGTTCACGTATCATGTGCGACGAGGCACCCTACTGAAACAGTTTCTCTTCCTTTTGTGGTTTATTATGTCGGATAAACACAGTAGCGAGTTTTGCGCAATAGAATTGATATAATGACCACTCAAGTTTGAAATTGGGCTTTTCCTGCTATACATTTTAGGATCCACCTTAGCTAATCGTTTTGCATCAGATGGTCAAGATCTCTCCTTCCTTACTGTCAGCTGATTTTTTAAATCTATATTCTGATGTGAAACTGCTAGAAGAATCAGGGGCTGACTCGATTCACATTGATGTGATGGATGGGCACTTTGTACCGAATTTGACTTTTGGGCCTGTGATAATAGAACAAATAAAAAGAATCACATCAATTCCTATTGAAGTACATTTAATGATCCTGAATGCTGAGCAGACTTTTCAGGACTATATCAATGCAGGAGCAGACACCATTTTTGTACATAGTGAAGCCTGTTTCCACTTGGATAGGATGGTTAATGCGGTAAAAAGTCGTGATGTTAAAGTTGGTGTTGCGTTAAACCCAGCCACTTCTGAGGATATATTGCGGTATCTATACACTTCGATAGATGAGGTTTTGATCATGACTGTGAATCCAGGCTTTGCATCTCAGGTTTTTCTTACATCCCAGCTTGAGAAAGTGAGTTTAGTACGACGTCGCATAGTTGAACTTGGCGTTAATGTAACCATTGCTGTTGATGGTGGAATAAATGCCAAAACAGCAAGCCTTGTAGTCTCTGCGGGTGCTGAAACCCTTGTTACAGGGTCGTATCTTTTTTGTCCTGATAGAAAGGATCTTGGCGCTAAGATTGCTTTATTGCGTTCACTTGCATGATTTTAATCTGTATTGGATTTTAGACATGTCTTGACCGTAAAACATGCTTTCTACACCAGTGCGCGCATGTTATTCTCAGAGCTGCGTTTTGATATGCTATGTTGTATACCGGTAGAACGCGCAATGCATTTAGTGTGTAATCGTGCCATGGTTCTAAAATTTTGGAGTATGTAACCCAGCTGGTGAAAGAGTAAAGATCTCATATCCGGTTTGAGTTACTCCGATAGTGTGTTCGAATTGTGCTGACAATGACAAATCCTTAGTTCTCACAGTCCATCCATCCCTCCTGTCGAGTATTACATCAGCCCTACCAGCATTTATCATTGGCTCAATAGTGAAAAACATTCCGGGTGCCATAATAAGATTACTATTTTCATTTGACGCGTAATGTATAACATTAGGTGGCGCGTGAAACGTTTGTCCTATACCATGTCCACAGTACTGATAGACTATTGAGTATTCGTATTGCGAAATGTGTGAGTCTATTGCATGACCAATTGCATTAAATGGGATGCCCGGTTTAACTACTGCAATGCCAGCCATCATTGCTTCATAAGTGGCTTTACACAGTCTCACTGCTTTGACCGAAGGTGTTCCAACGAAGTACATCCGACTTGTATCACCATGCCAGCCGTTCAGAATGACTGTGACATCTATATTGAGTATATCTCCGTCCTTTAAAGGTACCGCATCAGGAATGCCGTGACAGACCACGTTGTTCTTGGAGGTGCATATTGATTTTGGAAAGCCTTTGTAATGCAACGGTGCTGGAATAGCACCTGCAGCAATTATAAATTCGTGACATAAACCGTTTAGTTCATCAGTCGTGACACCTGGTTTTACGTAATCGGTGATGTAGTCCAATACTGTTGCAGCTAGGTAGCCAGCCTTTCGCATGGACTCGAAATCTTCTTCTGAGTGTATCTTAATGTTTGTGACCATAAGCTTGGTAGATCTTTTTTCAATTGTAGTTTCTGTTAGCTCCTCATTATGCACCAAAGTCTTGACCTTTCTTTACTACCCGGCATAAGTATAGAACGGTGTGATCAACTGATGTGTAACGCAAAGCATTTTAGTTCCTTTATAAATCTCGCCGTAGTAGAAGTGCCAGTGGAAAGAGGAATACATAACCTCAAAGGAATATACCTAAAATTTTTCTGCGATAAAAATCCCAAGTGTGCAACCTAAACTTACAACTTTTGTAATGATGGAATGAAATGGTGCTCTATTTGCCTCATTTGCCAATCCTATGTCTTTATGTTCAAGTTCTTCTTGTCGGAATTGGACAATCTTTTTTAAGAGTTGATGCTCATGGGGTTTAGCCTTGGTGAGAAACTTTATTTGTTTTTGGTAGTGTCTATCTATTGTATCCTCAATTGCAGTGGTACAAGACATTGCAACTTGAACGCCCGCCTTTCCGCCCAGGTACCCCACTCCAAAAGCGATGCCCTTACAAAGTCCTAGTAGAATAGTCGGTCTAGCCCTTAATTGAACAATTTGAGAATGAAAAAACTGTAGATGCTTTTGTTCAGTTTTCATCATCTCGTATATCAATTCTCTCTTTTCTGGATTATTTTGAAGGCCACGCAGTTGGCCTCTGTAAATGTAGACAGCAGCTGATTCACCTGCATGGTTGACCCTTAATATTCTGTCAATTAGTGGATCGGTTTTCATTTCTAACACACGCGAAAATTACTAAAAACGCACTCCCTAGAGAATACAACAGATTCAAATAAGTAAGACGTATTCCCAGTAATTTTTGCGGATCATCACAACGCACTATTTCATTTGTGCTAATTTGTTCGTACAGATTTGTGATATTAAGTGTATCTCCGTACGTAATTGTACAATTTTCTGGCATGGTAAAGAGGTGCATTTCTACTCCTATGTGGTAGAGCGTTATAAGCGCCCCTGAAAAGAGAAATGCTACGGCAAAGTAAATGAGAAACCGATTTCCATTTTCCACTAAAAGAAGTCCGATGGCTATTAGTGTACTAATGAAATAGGGCCATCTCTCATATATGCAAAGGGTACAGGGATAATAATGAAATCCGTATTGCAAGATTACAGCTAGGAGAAGTGCTAGCAGAGAAGGCACAAGAAGTGTAACCGCAACCAATCTGGTAGGAGATAGGAGATACCTATACATTACTCTGATATACTACGTGTACATTAATTTAAATATCAAGCTAAAACGCTTATCGATTTGCCAAAGGCTTAAACAAGATACATCTACTGCACCTTAGTAGACTAAGGAAACCAAGCGCCATGATAACATTGTATCATCGATATTGCATCATAGTATGGTGTATGACGCTTGAACCTATGTCTGTTAGCTTACCTCATAACGGGCACTACTTAAACAGATGTTGCGTATATCTAAGCCCGGTTTACAACAAAAACCACTGTTCAAATTTAATGACGTTGTTCTTGCTTTTCTACGAAAAATGCGCGCCTTTAGCGGAATAAAAAAATATGCGCAATGTTGTTCCAAGGTAGGTTTCACATGGAATATGTGGATCATCCGGTACTGTTGTGATCAATCTAAGTTATGCGTGCTCCCTTTTTTATCAACGGAGAGAAAATCATGATAAGCAGCATGTAATCATGAAGTAGGTATGCTATAATCTCTTAGTTTTTAGTGTTGTTTGCATGAGAGAACTCTCATTACCCGTTGATAACTCTGAGTTTGATGCCTATGCGCGGAAGATCTTAGCAATTCCGATACTGCAGGAGGAAGAAGAACGCGACCTTATAGATAGATGGTTTGTTCATAGGGATATCTCGGCGGCTCAGAGGCTTGTTGAAGCTTATCTGAGGCTGGTGGTGAAGGTGACTGTGCGGTTTAGAAATTATGGGCTTCCTCTGATGGATCTTGCTTCCGAGGGGAACATCGGTCTGATGAAGGCTATAAAAAATTTTGACCCGACGCTCGGGCATGGAATCGCCACTTATGCGATATGGTGGATAAAAGCTGCGATAAATGAGTATGTCATAAAGTCTTGGTCTATAGTGAAAATTGGTACAACCGCTGCTCAGCGTAAACTCTTCTTTAATTTGCGCAAGTTAAAGAATTCTGGTAGTGTTGCCGGCCTCGATAAGCAACAGGTGGTGGGGAAGATTTCAGAAATGCTTGAGGTATCAAAAAAGGATGTAGAAGAGATGGAAAGAATTTTAAATGCTCGAGATGTTTCTTTGAATATGCAGTTAGGCGAGGATGGTGGCTCGGAAGTTCACGATGTTATTCCTGTTTCAGAAGTAAGTTACGAGGTTACTCTTTCAGAAACCCAGGAGAGACGGATGAAAAATCGATTGCTTTACGAGGCAGTTGAATCACTTGAAGGGCGCCATAAGGAGATTTTTGTTGCTAGAAGCTTAAGTGTGGTTCCTAGGACGCTTAAAGAGCTTGGTGAGAAGTTTTCCATTTCTCAAGAAAGGGTGAGACAAATACATGCTCGGGCGATGAAGAAAGTAACAGAGTATGTAGAAGAGCATGGAAGAAAACTTGGGATAGTATAATCGAACATGACCTTGCGTTTATCTGTACCGTTGGAACAAAATCACCATCAGAGCTTGCTCTGCCCAAAAATAGCGGTTATCGGAGTCGGCGGGGCAGGTGGTAACGCGATTAATAATATGATTAATTCCGGTCTTCGTGGTGTCAAATTTATTGCGGCGAATACTGATGCACAAGCACTTGAGCATTCTCTTGCTGATGTGAAGATTCAATTGGGTGCCAATCTTACAAAGGGGTTAGGGGCTGGGTCCATACCTGAAATCGGCAGGCAAGCAGCAGAAGAGTCCATTAATGAACTTGCTGAGGCTATAGAAGACGCTGATATGCTGTTTATAACTGCCGGTATGGGTGGTGGTACCGGTACAGGTGCAGCAACGGTGATAGCGAGAATGGCTATGGAACGGAAAGTTCTCGTCGTGGCAGTTGTCACAAAACCCTTTTATTTTGAGGGCGCTCGCAGAGCTAAAGTAGCCGAGGTTGGGCTTGAAGCGTTAAGAAGAGTAGTCGATACCTACATAGTGATTAATAACCAAAATCTTTTCAGGATAGCGAATGAAAAAACAACATTTTCAGATGCATTTAAAGAGGTTGATAAGATTCTCTATTTTCATGTTAGAGAAATAAGTAGCTTGATGGTGAATCCAGGATACATTAACCTTGATTTTGCAGATGTCCGTTCAGTTATGAGCAAAATGGGCAAAGCCCTTATGGGGACAAGTGAAGCTTCAGGTGAGAATAGGGCGGTCAAAGCAGCTGAGAATTCCATAGCGAATCCGTTGCTGGATAATCTTTCAGTGCAGGATGCAAAAGGTATTTTAATTAATATTACTGGCGGTCCAGATATGACGCTTTTTGAAGTAGATGCAGCTGCAAATTGTGTCAGGGAGAAAGCTAATGAGAATGTTAATATAATTTTTGGCTCCACTTGTTCAGAGTCTATGAGTAACGTTGTTAGGGTCTCTGTTGTTGCTACTGGCATTTCGCCGGATCAGGGAGAGTTGAGCGAAACAGGGGATCTAGGTGAGGAAGGTTTTTCTGGGTGGAGAGAGGAAAAGTCTGACGAACAAAAAAAGATGGAGTTGCTTGAGATTCCAGCTTTTATCCGCAGGGTAAAGAAGAAATCTTGATTTTTTCTCGCGTGTTCTAGTCGTGTTTTGTGGGGTTCGTTTTTGCAGTTTTGTTGAATACCACTCTCCTGGTTTGTAGTACCTTCTTTGTTCCGTTTTTTCAGAGAAATTTTACTTTCTTTTGTGGTGCATCCGATTTTCTAGTGTTTGTGATAACCCAAGGAGAAAACTCTTGCGTGGTGTATGCGTCCCTGACGCACTTTTTCTTTGTATTTAAACTATTACTTTTTTATGTGCGGAGAGATTCCAAATGTGCTTTTGCTCAGTTTCCGTAATGTGATCTTTTTGCTAACCTTACCATTTGGGTTGAGTGTTTTTAGAGATGAAAGTAACAGTTTCTGGGCATGGTTTTGATTTGGGTTCTAGCCTATCTGAGTATATCACTGACCGGGTTCTTCTGGGTGTGCAAAAGTATCTCACACAGGCTTTGGGTGCTCGTGTTTCACTTTCTAAGGAGGGACGCTTTTTTCATGTAGATGTAATTGTAAATAGTCCTATATCGTTAATCAAGGCAAGTGGTGAATCTAGTGATCCATATCTGGCCTTTGATAATGCGTTTTCAAAGATATCGTTAAAGTTGCGGCGGTACAAAGATAGATTGAAGGAGCATAAATCTGAGGCCAAGTGCAGCATGAAATTTGCCCTACATCATCATGAGTACAAAACTCAAGGGCCGAGGGCGATTTTGGTTAAGGAGGAGAAAATTCATCTTAGACAGCTTTCACTAGAGGAGGCAATAATGCATATGGACCTTATGGCACTCCCGGCTTTTGTTTTTATTAATCTTGAAACAAATAAGCTCAATATAATTCATAAAGAAGATAATACAAAAGAGACTATCGTTCTTCTGGATACAAACCAGGAATTTAAAGAAGCAGACTGATTGTTGTGATAGGGTATTGAGCGGCCTGAATTGTATGTTGTTTATTGAATTGGCTGGTGAGAGATGCATCTCTTCTTTTTGTATGGGTCAATAGTCTTAAAAGAGTAAAGCTGCTAATAAGCATCAAGATAAGGTAGTTAGGGGTAAGGTTTGCTCAGTACCTTATGTCCTATCGTATGGGAGTCGCACTGCCGAAGAGATGGCCGAAAGTGGACTAAGTGTGCACACAGGTGCCGTTCTTTAGAAGAGTAAGCGTGCTACTTCATGGATATATTGCGCTGTTTTTTTCCAACGCTCACGCTGAACCGCTTAGGCAGTTCAATACTGTAGTTGAAGACCTTCTGCTGGTCTATTTTCACTGCTCCTGATTCTATCAATCTTTTTGCTTGAGTTCTTGAGGAAGCGGCTTCGATCCGAACGATTACATCAATTATGTCTGCATTGCGTGGGATTTCTATTTCTGGTAACTGAGACGGATCATTTTCTTCAAAGGCCTTGACTATACTTTCGCTGATTTTTTCTGCAATTGCGCTGCCGTGACATATTCTAGTTGCCTCGGTGGCGAGTATCTTTTTTGCTTCATTTATTCGAGTATCACTAAATGCTGAAAGAGCTTTGATCTCCTCAATTGGAAGCTCGGTAAAAAGACACAAAAAGCTTTCTACATCTGCATCCTCGGTATTTCTGAAGTATTGCCAATAGTCATATGGCG
The DNA here is from genome assembly GCF_009856525.1 of Neorickettsia findlayensis. Lineage (NCBI taxonomy): Bacteria > Pseudomonadati > Pseudomonadota > Alphaproteobacteria > Rickettsiales > Anaplasmataceae > Neorickettsia > Neorickettsia findlayensis. Next base: position 282,615 of record NZ_CP047224.1, read on the forward strand.
AGTACAGATTCGGGTCTAACCAAACAGCTCCTGCTTCAGTTTTGCCCATTTTTTTCCCGGAAGCGGTCGTGATCAATGGTACGGTCAAACCAAACATCTCTGTATTTCTCAATTTTCTTCCCAATTCTACACCATTGACTATGTTGCCCCATTGATCTCCTCCTCCTATCTGTACATTGCAGTTGTACAGGCGATTTAATTCAACAAAATCGTAAGCCTGAAGTATCATATAATTGAATTCTAAAAAACTGAGGTGAGATTCACGTTCTAGCCGACTTTTTACACTATCAAAGGTGAGCATCCTATTGACAGAAAAGTGACGTCCCACGTTTCGGAGAAAGTCTATATACCTAATGTTTTCTAACCAGTCAGCATTATTAACAAACAATACACTTCCTATGATGCGCTTCACGATTTCGCTGATGGTGCTGATATTTTTATTTATTTCCTCCCTGGAAAGCATTTTGCGGGATTCGTCTTTTCCAGACGGGTCGCCTATAAGAGTAGTACCACCACCGAGTAGTATTATTACTTCATGTCCATAACTCTTTACCAAGCGCATTAGCATCAATGGCACCAGATGCCCTAGATGTATAGCAGGTGCTGTACAATCAAAACCTAAATAGAAGACAAGCTTCTCACAAGAATCCAAACGATGCTCTAACGCTTTTCTATTTGTACACTGGAGGAAGTACCCCCTTTCCTCAATTATTTTCAGCATAGCTAGGAGAGCTGAGCTTTTAACCGTGCTTTACTAAATACTGTTGGATTCCCAAGCTTTGAATTAGCGATAACTGCTGCTCCAACCACTCTAAGTGCTTTTCCTCGTCTTGTAGAAGAGATCTCATCAGACTCGAACTTACAAAATCCTCGTTTTGCTCGAATTCTACGATTGACTTCCTGTATGAGAAAAGGGCTTTCAATTCAAGATCGCGGTCTTTTTCAAAAATTTTTTCTACACTTCTTGGGCACGTGCCCATGTCTTTATAACCAACTCTCGGATTCCCTTTACAGGAGAATATTCTCTCGAGTAGCGCATCAGCGTGATGCATCTCTCCAATAGAACGATTTCTCAAAGCCTCAGATAAATTAAGGAGACCCATATCCTTTAAAATTTTGGAGTGAACAAAATACTGATTTATTGCTAATAATTCGCTTTCTAAGGCTTCATTTAACCTTTCTATTGAAGAAAAATTTGTCATGGGCACCTGGATGATGATACTAGTGGCAATTGTAGTAGAAAAGTCCACATCTTTCTAGTCTGGGAGTACCTCAAGGGAGAATAACAAAGACATGCAAATACTTAAAAGAATAATTTACATCAACTAAAGCTCACTTATTAACACTCAACTAACAAAAAGATAAGTGTGCAAAACAACAAAACAAAATGCTCCAGAAGAACTCAAATATCACAAAAGAAGTCCGCCCCAGAAACTATACCCTTTGTTCTGATTGTTGTGTCGTGGACAACGGAACATCTGGCCACACGTCGACTGCGAGTGGCGTTGGTTGCTTGGCCAGAGTGAACGTCAGTGCCTCTGATACAGTGGAAACAGGAATGATCTTCACTGCGTTCTTCACCGATTTTGGAATATCCTCTAAATCTTTTTCGTTGCTTATCGGTATTAGGACGGTTTTTATACCACCTCTGACAGCTGCTAGAAGCTTTTCCTTCAGACCACCAATTTCCATTACTTTCCCCCTAAGACTCACTTCTCCGGTCATCGCAACGCTTGAGCAAACTGGTATTCCAGTCATCACCGAGACAATAGAAGTGCATATTGCAACCCCTGCAGATGGGCCATCTTTTGAAGTTGCACCCTCAGGTACATGAACGTGCACATCTTTACTTTTAAAGAACTTCGATGTGAAACCAAATTTATTGCAATTTGAGCAGACAAAGCTATAGGCAGCCTGGACGGACTCTTGCATTACTTCTCCAAGCTTTCCTGTAGAACGAATCTCGCCTTTTCCTGGGAGCAAGACTGCCTCTATCATAATTAAATCCCCGCCGGTTTGCGTGTAAGCCAGACCTGTAGTCATACCCACTAAATTTTCTGGTTCTGCAGTACCAAAAGTACATTTTTCCACGCCAGCATACTTCTTGAGATTTTTAACTGAAATCTCTATAGATTTGACGCCGGACTGCACACCCAACTTTTTGACTGCTTTCCTCATCAAATTTGCCAGCTCCCTCTTCAGGCTTCGTACTCCACTCTCACGAGTGTAACGACGTATAAGCAACTTTAACGCTTCTTTGGAAATACTCCACTCGTTTTTTTTCAAACCATGTTCTTTCCTTAATTTTCCAATTAGATAATGCTCTGCTATCTGCAATTTTTCCTCTTCTGAGTAGGCTTCCAGACGTATTACTTCTAACCGATCCAATAGCGCTGGAATCATATTCAAGCTATTTGCAGTTGCAACAAACATCACATCACTCAGGTCATATTCAACCTCCAAGTAGTGGTCCACAAAGCGCGAGTTCTGCTCAGGATCAAGAACTTCCAAAAGTGCAAAAGCAGGATCACTTCTGAAATCCGAAGACATTTTATCTATTTCGTCCAGGAGAAAGACAGGATTAGATAATTTTGCTTTCTTCATGTGCTGGATTATCTTTCCGGGCATTGCACCTATATAAGTCCTTCTATGACCTTTAATTTCAGACTCATCTTTTATTCCACCGAGTGACATCCTAACGAATGGTCTGCCAGTAGCTTCTGCTATTGCGCTGGCAAGGGAGGTCTTTCCGACACCTGGAGGACCAAGTAAACATAGTATGGAGCCTTTAAACGATTTCGTACGGTTTTGCACTGCCAAGTACTCGATAATGCGCTCTTTGACCTTTTCTATGCCGTAATGGCTCGCCTTTAGAATTTGTTCTGATGCCCCGATATCGGTAATCATCTTGCCCTTCTTTTTCCAAGGAAGAGAAATGACCCAGTCTATGTAGTTACGAACCACAGTTGCCTCAGCAGACATGGGTACCATATTTTTGAGTTTTTTCAGTTCCTTTGAAACTTTTTCTTTCGCTTCTGCAGAGAGCTTGCTATTCCCTATTTTTTTCTCTAGGTCAACAAGTTCATCATATTCTTCACCTTCTTTCTCGTATAGCTCCTTGGTAATTGCTTTCAGTTGTTCATTAAGTAAGTATACCTTATGTGATTTCTTAATTTGACTCTCTGTTTTTTCTTTAATCTGCTGTTTTACCTGCAACACTCCAAGTTCTTTCTCTAGGAATGCATGGACTTTTTTCATCCTCTCTAAGAGGTCTACAGTTTCGAGTATTTCTTGTTTTTCACTGAGCTTTAGGTTTATACTCGCAGCCACCAAGTCGGCTATCCTGCTAGTGGAATCTATTTGTGAGAGGAGTCCAGTGATTTCATCTGGAATTGTCTCGCTCAACTTAACGCACTTTTCGAAATTCTGAACGACCGATCTTCGATATGCCTCTATGTTTACGTCATCGCTTTCTTCCTCTTCTATTGGAAAGACATCTGCTTCGAGTACTCCATCGATTTTTCTGAAATTTACAGCACGTGCACGGCACTCCACGATTACCATAAGTTTGACACCACCATCCTGAAGATTAATCTTCGGTTCGGCAATCTTTGCTATGACACCAACTTCGTACAAATCTTTACCTTCAGGGGTTTCTTTCTTTGGATTCCTCTGTGCAACCAAGAGCATTCTTCCACTATTTTCAGACGTCTCTGCCAGTGCTTTATCCATTGCTTGTATTGACCCCTTCCTTCCTATAAATATTGGAAGGTAATCGCCGGGAAAGAAAATAACTTCCCTAAGAGGCAGGACGGGTAAATTCAAGTGCGCCGGCCCGGATTCAAAGTTAGAATTATCGGTATCATGCTCTTGTTTTGAATCTACGTCACGATTATTAAGCTCTTCTTCTGACATAAAAAATGCATTCCCTTACACGATATATGGGTGCTAGAATTTTGTATTCAAGCTCACAGACGGTCATTATACAAATTAATTCCTGCAATACCAACTTTTTGCCCAGCTTCTCTCAGTTTCCATATATTCGCTTTTGTTATGCCCCCTAATGCAAAAACATTAATTTTTCTTGTGAAAGCTTGGTATTTAATGAATTTTACAGCTCCCATTGCATTGGAGTTAGTTTTCTTGCTGTGAAAAACTGGTGAGAAAAGTGCCGCATCAAAACCAGCTGCTTGTATTTTTAGATTTTGTTTTACACTGTGTGATGCACAACTTATAAACCACTGCTTTTTGAAGTACCGCCACTTTCTCATCTTGCTAAAACTTGACTCCCTTACATGTACTCCTGATGCACGTGTTAGAAGTGCGACAAATGGATCGCCAGCAACGAGAAAGGTCAAACGCAACTTCCTACACATTCTTGAAAGCCAGTGTGCCAAGCTTTTTCTTTGTAAATGTTCGTAACACCGCAGCACAACAAAACTTCCCAGAGGCAGCTGTTTCAAGATAAACGCAACTTCAGACAGCGAATGTGCCGCCTCGATCACGAATAACCATCTAAAAAGGTGTGCGTAGCGCTTGAAGAACATTAAAATGGTTTTGTCACTGCAAGTATAACAACTGCAATAAAAGCAATTGTGACTCCCTCATTTGCAAACTTAAAAAATGTGCTTGAGTATTTATTACACCCTCTACTAAAAGCGACGGAACATCGCCAAAAGAATATGTGCAAAGACACAAGTGCAGCCACAAATAGTAATTTTAGATGTAGCCATGCACTTAGAATGTGACCTGTATCCACTGCCAACAGCAAGCCAAGCGTAATACTTACTACCATAGCGGGTGTCATAATATAGCAGAGGAGACGTTTTTCCATCACACGAAAAACAGAATCGGTTTCAGTGCCAACATCAACGTCAGCATGATAGACCATGATTCTGGGTAGGTAAAAAAGGCCCGCCATCCACATTGTCACAACAATGATATGAAGCGCCTCCATCCAATCGGTTCCAATACTCATACGATTCTAGACGTTATAGTACTTTATAAATTCAATTGGCACGGGATGTTTTGATAACTCCTCGTAGTCATCACGTAGAAGCCCTACATAGGTATCAAGCTGATCATTCGTGAACACACCACCCTCTGTCAAGAATTGTCGATCGGTTTCGAGTGCAAAAAACGCCTCTTCTAAAGACTTAGACAGAGAAACCTCCGAGGATTTTTCGAGTTCCAAAGCATCTCCCGGGAGTAGTTTTTCCTGTATACCTGCTATACCTGCCATAATTAAAGCAGCGGTTCCGATGTATGGATTAGTACCTGCATCAGGAAAGTTAACCTCTATTCTCTTTCCGGAAGAATCACTTTCCCTACAGTGCGGAATCCTCACTGTTGCTAGACGATTTCCAAGCAAACAATTCGGCCCGTAAGCGGCATCATCGATGTTTGCCAGGCGTTTGTAGCTATTAGTTAGCGGGTTCAAAATGGCATTTAGCGCTTTTCTATGCTTTATTATTCCGCCAATGTAGTATTTGCATAATTGTGAAACTTCCTCTCCTGGACCCTGCGGTACAAACAAATTTTGCTCATTTTCCCAGAGCGATATGTGAAAGTGCATCCCGCTGCCATTGTAGTCCTTGAACGGCTTAGGCATGAAAGTAGCCGATTTTCCATAAGAACTAGCTACGTTACGTGTAATGTACTTGCATTTTTGCACATTGTCAGAAGTCTCTAAAGCTTCTCCGTGGTAAAAGCCTATTCTGCATTGCGACGATGCAGCTTCATGATGGTGCATCAATGGTTTTACTTTTACCTCTCTGAGTGTTTCCAGAATTTCTGCCCTTATGTCGTTTAGAGAATCTGAAGGCTGACTTGTTAGATAGCAGTTTCTGCTGCCTTCCCTGTGAGCGTGATTATTATACTCGTACCGTCTACCAGAATTGTAGATTCCCTCTGATGAATCTAGCTCAAAAAAGGCACCGTTTTCTTTGACGGCAAACCTCGCATCATCCAGTACGAAAAATTCCATTTCGAGACCAAAAAAAGCCCTATTAGCTATTCCGGTGCTGCGTAAAAATTCCATCGCTCTTTTCGTTGTTGCGCGTGGACTATGTTCATAAGAACTACATCCACGTGGTTCCACGATGTCACAAATAACGCACAATGTCGGCTGTGCAGCAAAGGGGTCTAAGAAAGAACTGCCCGACTCAAGATCTGGTACGAGCACCACATCGGACTTATGCATGTCATTCCAGCCCTGAATCAGCGAGCTGTCGCACGAAATACCATGTGTAAGAACGTCTGTAGTAACACTATCGCTGTGACGCGTGATGTGCAAAAATTTCCCGGTGATCGAAGTAAATCTGAAATCAATAAGCCTAATCTCATTTTTAGCAGCGAACTCCAATATAGAGGCAGCCCTGTTATTTGTCACTTGTGTAGTAAAAAAACCAACGGTAATTGTATTATTCGTTCATTGATTGTGCAATCTGTTTAGGAGTTTCTTCTAAGGTGCTTTTGAGAAAAGCATTTGGTTAATAACATAAGCTATTTGATTGATAACGCAAGTGATCCTATCGAAATTGTCTTTACCTTATTTGGGTAAATCTGTATTCTATGCGATTAGCTCTTAGAGCTGATCGTTTTTAATAGTCGCGCAAGAGTTCATTTTACATTTTCCATTCGATTTATATGAAATGTCCATTCTGTGGTAATCGAGATACTAATGTCAGAGACTCACGTTCTGTGAATAAAGGTGCCTTCATAAAAAGAAGGCGTTTTTGTGGTGAATGTGGTGCTAAGTTTACTACTTCTGAAACTATACAACTTAAAGAAATAAAGGTTATTAAAAAGAACGGTAGTTGTGAAAGTTTCGACAGAGAAAAAGCGGTGCGTTCGGTGGAAATCGCATTACGTAAAAGACCTGTTACACGGGAAAGAGTAGATGAATTAATGAATTGCGTCATTTACAAGATTGAACGCATTCATGATACAAAGATCACTGCAAAGCTTATTGGGGAACTGATTATGGAGCAGCTTGCTACTCTCGACAAAGTTGCTTTTATTCGGTTTGCGTCTGTTTATATGAACTTTGAGAACGAAGAAGATTTTATTCGGGTAATAGGCAGTATCACTTCCTAGCTATGTGGCTTTGGCATGTGAAGAAAACAATTGCAATGCTTTTTCGTATTTACCTAAAAATGGGGATTTTTACCATTTGGAATTGTGAAAAGCGTTTCTGATTTGTTCATGACTTTTTCCTGCATTGGGCAATACGTTGGGATATTAAGTCTTGCACCCAAGTAGGAAGGTGGTGGTCTGCTTTTTATGCTTGCTGGGTGCAGGGTTTATCTTTGGCCAGGGTATAAATTCACTTCTGCCTACCTGCGAACTGAGCTGTTATTTTATTTTTCTGCTAACTCTAATATGAATCTCGATTTTACAGTGTTTTGCCAAGAGTTTCTTATTAGCCTTCGATTAGCGCTCGTTATTGTCAAAAACCTCTTAGCCCTTGTTATTCCCACATAGGCTAAACGACGCTCTTCCTCAATTTGCTCAGTACTAAATAGTGATCTTGCATGCGGAAACGTTCCATCTTCCCAGCCTGGAAGAAATACTTGTTCAAATTCTAGTCCTTTAGAAGCATGCAAGGTCATCACATTGACAGCATCGCTATTATTTGTTTGTGTATCGCTTTCTGTCAAAAGTGACACATGTTGTAAAAAATCTGTGGCATTGTCGAATTCCTGGATTACCCTGAAAAGTTCGTCAACGTTTTCAATCCTGCTCTCGTCCTGCTCCTTTAATGCGGATATGTACCCGGATTCCAGTGTAATTTTTTTTAGCAAGTCATGCAAACTGTGATTAAGAGAGTCTTCTTGCCATTTTTTAACTTGTTTCACAAATGTCAGAAGCGCTGTGCTTTTAAGTTTTTCGTTTTCCTCAAGTTTTCTAGCTGCTTCAAACATCGAGCAACCTTGTTCAAGTGAGTAGTTATATATCTTGTTCATGGATGCTTGCCCTAGACCCCTTTTTGGAGTGTTTATTATTCTTTCAAAGGCTAGGTTATCATTTGGATTGGTAACGAGTCTTAAATAAGCAATAATATCTCTTACTTCTTTTCTCTCGTAGAACTTTAGTCCTCCCACGACGCGGTAGGGAACGTTTTCGTGAATGGCTGCTTCCTCGAAGGCTCTCGTCTGAAAACCTGCCCTAACAAGGATTGCCGTATCGCTGTAGGGACACACTAATTTTCTTTCCTTTATCTTTCTGATAATTGCTCTTGCTTCCTGTTCGCTGTCTATGTAAGTAACAATCTGTATTTCCTCACCACTCGGGTATGCTGTCCAAAGCTTTTTTGTTAGTCTGGACTGATTATTTTTTATGATATTGTGCGCGGCAGTGAGAATTTTATTCGTCGAGCGATAATTTTGTTCCAGCTTGATAACTTTTGCTCCTTCAAAATCTTTTGCGAACCTCAGGATGTTACCTACTTCTGCGCCGCGCCACCCATAAATTGATTGATCATCGTCCCCAACGCAACAGATGTTTGAGTGCTTCTGTGCTAATAGCCTCAGCCATAGATATTGACATAAATTCGTATCTTGATACTCATCCACCATGATGTATCTGAATTTTTCTTTGTATTTTTCTAAAGTTTCCGCGTCTTTGTTGAAAAGGGTAACGTTGTGCATGAGCAAATCCCCAAAGTCCATGCTATTGTTTTCCTTTAGTTTTTCTTGGTAAGCATCGTATATAGAGAGTGCTTGCTTTTCAAACCATGTGTTTGCCGCATTGTTGAATCTCACCCTACTTGGAGTGAAGGCTTTATCTTTCCATGCCGAGATCAGGCTTAGGTACTTCTTGAGTAGAGCTTTATCTGTTTCGATTTTCTTTTCTTGTGCAACTTTCTGAAGCATTCTGACTTGGTCATCTACGTCTAGTATTGTAAAGTCAGGTTTAAAACCAAGTTTTTCCGCTTCTATTCTTAGGATCTTAGCTGCTGCTGCATGAAATGTTCCAATCCAGTGGAACTTCATTTCTCCAACGATCTCGTTGATGCGCTGGATCATTTCATTTGCAGCTTTATTCGCGAAGGTAACGGCCATAATTTGATTTGGGTGCGCATACCCTGACTTAATCAAGTGGGCTATTCTATGTACCAACGTCTTTGTCTTGCCTGTTCCAGCACCAGCAAGTATCAAGACAGGACCATTTACGGTTTCTACGGCAAGTCTTTGCTCATAGTTCAGATTCATAATTGTCGGTTGTACAATGTGCCCAGATCGTACCACATATTCTTTTCTTCTACATGTTTTTTAGTGGTATTGCACCTTGTTTGCCTAAGTGTCTCTTCAAATGAGGTGCTACTCCGAGTGATGCCTCAAGCAGCATATCATGTTGGTCGAACGATCTTTGGAAATGCCCTGAGGAAATTCTCCATTAGCTTTGTCGACAATTCCTCACTTTCAATGCCTCTAAGTTTGCTTATGTACTTCAGTACGTGCACAACATACGAGGGATAGTTTGTTTTGCCTCTAAACGGGACAGGAGAAAGATACGGTGCATCGGTTTCTATGAGCATCCTCTCTAGTGGTACTTCAGAGGCTATTTTTTGTACTTCTGTAGCGTTTTTAAATGTTACGATTCCAGAAAATGATACGTACCAAGAATTTCTTATTGCCGCTTCGAAAAGTTCTCTAGATGAAGCGAAACTGTGCAGGATTACTGATGTTTTACTATTGCTCAACTCAGTTTCCAGTATATGTGCTGTATCAGTTTCAGCATTTCTCGAATGCACTATCAGTGGTAGGTTTGATTCCAATGCTGCCCTTATATGCTCTCTAAATGATTCCTGCTGAGCCTCTTTGGTAGTGTAGTCGTAATGGTAATCTAATCCTGTTTCACCTATGCTTATCACTTTTTCGTGTTTTGCCAATGATATGAGTGTTTCTCTTAGGGATTCACATTCTGCGACGTGATTTGGGTGTACACCTACTGAGCAGTAGACATTGGAGAGTTGGTCAGAAAGTGAAAGCAGATCTTCAACTTCACTTAACTTGGTTGCGATATTATGCAAGACTCCTATGCCGTTTCTTTTTGCCTCTTCGACGATATCTTTTATTTCTTCTTTTTTGTAGAAAAGGAGATGGCAATGCGAATCAAAAATCATTTGGCAATCTGATTTAGAAAATGGATCTAAAAGCTTCAGGTATCATGACCGAGAGAGTAGGGTGAGTAAGGCATAAGATGAAACTTAGAGGCAAAATCGTTCATGAGATACACATCAAACTTCAACTATAAGGCAGACGAAAGGCGTGCAAAGAAAGTAAGGAAGAGCAGTGTATACCATCTTTTAGCGCACCGCTATGCGAATCTGCACCCAGCACAATTGGAACGAAAGAACATATCAAAATGTGTGGAAGCAGAACGCAAACTCGGAAAAAGAGTTAACTCTTTTGACTCTCAGCGTATTTTTGAGCAAAGTTTATAGGTGCAAGCATTAGAGGTGGAAAACCTGCATCAGTTGTCGCTGTAGCTATGATTCTTCTTGCAAACGGGAAAAGCAACGTAGGTGCCTCGACAAGTAATGTCTGCCTCAGTTGTTCCTGAGTGAGATTCTTTATCGTAAAGACACCGCAGTACTTCAACTTACAAACGAACGCAACCCGTGCTTCATCTGAAGAGTCCTTATCTTTTATGCGCGCTTCAGTTTTTAAATCAAGGACCACCTCATATATATCGTTTCTCTCATCTATTGTTCTGCTGTCTATATTGCACTGCACATCGACTTCCGGAGGATTTTTCATGATACTAAACACTTCCGGAGAGTTAGGTGTATCGAGAGCTATTGACTTCATGAATTGACCCTCAGGTCGTGCTAATGGGAGGTTTTCTTCGTGATCAGATTGCACATCGTCGTTGGTAATTTCGTCTTTGTTGGGCATTTTTGTATTCTTTACAAATATAAGTGATACTGTAGATGTAGCTTAGAGTAAGTGTGGCCTTTTGTCCACCTGTTTCATGTTTTGGTTTAGTAGTACTATTTTTTTGTTAGTCTCTTTGGTGGTTTATGGAGTTGATATTGTACGCGATATTGGTTTTTTTTATCTTTAACAGGCTTTATGCATCTTTTGGTAGGATCTCTGTCGAACGCGAGCTTGGTTTTAGGGCCGCGGAAGTAAAAGAAATTCTCGAAAAAAAGGTTAAGACGGTCGATCAATTTACTTATGTTGCTCCAAGTGATCTTCAGGATATTGTGTCTGCGAAAAAAGAGATCGAATCTTTATGGAAACAAGATTTTTCAACAGATCGATTTATGGAAGGAGCTGAGCGTGCTTTTGAAATGTTCACGAAGGCTTTTGCTGATTGCGACCTAAAGGTTTTATCAAAGTTGCTTTCCAAAAAAGCCTTTAGCGTTGTCTCCGAGAAAGTAGCACAGCGCAAGATCCGTGGTAATACTCTTGAGAGGACTTTAGTTGCTTTGCGGTCGAAGAATTTGATTAAGCTTAATGTGATAAAAGGTGTTTTGTACGCGACCGTACGGTTTGTTTCCGAGCAAATTAATGTTGTACGCGATGATACTGGGCACATACTGTCTGGGGACCGCGACACAATAGAAGTAATAGAGGATAAATGGGTATTTGAAAGATCATTGAAGTCGCCCCACAATAGCTGGGTTGTATGCGAGTTTTCCTAGATCATAATCGGATTATTCATTTGTTTTGCTACCATGGTATTTGCTTAGCTTGATTTTTGTTTGAGTGTTTGATGTGCTCTGTTTCTACAGTGATTTTTTTTCGTTGTAGATAGAAAAAGTGTCTGCTGTGCAATTTTATCGTCTGTGTGTCCTGCACACTCTACAGGAAGGAGTCAAATTTGTTAAAGTTAACTTTTTCCTACGAATTCTAAAGACGCGTCGCTTTCTTGAAGTTAGTTTATATCCGCTATACAAGAAAGCTTGGAAAGTTGCTCGGGGTTAAGTTCTTCTATTCTCATTTCAGGACTAGCTCCTACTTGCGCTAGCGCTGAATGTAATGCTCCGGGATCTTTAAAAACTCTCGATAGGCTTTTTTTGATCATTTTCCTTCGTTGAGAAAAACATTCTATCAGGATCTTTTCTAAAACAGATTTATTTTGGGGCCATTTTTCTTCTAGTGGCGTAAGCTTCATAACGGTAGATGTTACCTTTGGTGGTGGTGTAAAAATTTCTGGCGCAAGCGTAAATTGTGGTTCTACTTTGCATTTGAGTTGCACCAAAACAGACAGAGCGCCATAGTTTTTGTTTTTAGGTTGCGCACAGATACGGTCTGCCACTTCTTTTTGAAACATTAGTACCATCTCACGGACGTACTCTACTTCATTTATCCAGCTTAGCAATAGATGTGTCGCAATGTTGTACGGCAAATTTGCAATTATGGTGACCTTTTCTTGTTTATACAAATCGCTTAGTCGAATGAGTAAAGCATCACCTAAAGTGTATTTATAGTTCTTATACTGTTTCATTAGGGAAGATAGTGGCTCTGCAAATCTCTTATCTTTCTCGACTGATATGAGTGAAGCTGGTTCTCTAAGAAGTATTGCGGCAGACAATGTCCCTAGTCCAGCACCTACTTCGAAGATGTATTCACCCTTTACTGAGGTTGCCGTGTCGACTATTTTGTCGAGCAATTTCTTGTCGTAGATAAAGTGCTGTCCAAGCAGTTTGTTGTATCGTCGCACCTTTTTTACTTGTTCTGATAAATGAGTTTGCTATTCACAGTATAGCCGGAGTACTTTGTACGAAGCAAAACACGATTTCTGTTTGCTTGCCTATTTTTTTGCAAATCTCCTTTCTTGATTGTTGGGTGAATTGACGCGTAATCTCAACTTTCTTTTTTGATAGGCCAAGGATTATTTTTGGATAAATGTGGAATTCTATTAAATATGCAACTTACTACTTGCAAATTTTTATATAAAATCATTCTAGTTTGAGGATTTATATTATTTTCTGCTATTATCTTGCAGTTGATCATGCCAGACTACATTGCAAATACCATCTTTTTCACTGTATAGCGGCCTCTATTTAATCCTAAGTGCTATTTTTTGCGTTGTAATCTTTTCTTTATCACGTGAGGCGGTTGAGGCGTCCCGGGTACAGGTTGTAATGGAAGGGTATGCAGCAAAAATGGAGGTCCTACTCAATCAATCCACTGAGTGGGCGTATCACAAAATCACAGACCTTTGTAATAAAATAATCAACAGTGACTTAGTGGAAAGGGAAATTGAGGATTTCAATCAAAAGAATGAGAAGATATATGTGTACTGGTCCAGGAGTGATAAAACTGAAAAAGTGACCAATCAAGTAGGAAGTGATTTGTTTCCTGCTATTTCAATAGGTAGATCACTGCTCCAAAGAGATTTTGGTTCTTCTAGAGGGGAACAAGTTTTGCCGATCACAGTTATCGTTAAGAGCCCTAAAAACACTGGGCGGTTATTGTTTTACTTGTCCCTTAATGACTTGCTTGCAGCAATGGAAGATTTGGTGAAAGGAGATCCACACATGCAAATAGCCATCTTAAAGGAGAATAATGAAGTGTTACTTTCTGTTAATCTTGATCGGAAGGTTGAATTTTACGATTTAAAAAATAAAAGGCTTTCCAATTTTCTCAATCTTATAAAGGGCAAGTATTCGTATGGTTTTATTAGGGCGAACGAAATGGCTCCAATTAGAATATGTTATTTTTATAGGAGTGATGTAAACATGTTTTCGATCATAAATTTTGGCGATTTTGCTCTTCTATTCTCTGCTTGGTTGTGTTTTTCGTTTTGCTGTTGTTTTTTTGTTTGGAAGGAGATCTCAAAATTATTGAATAGCATCGCAGGCAAAGATACGGTATATCATTTCTACACACGCGAACTCTGTGAAGTGTATGCTGGTATAAATTTTCTTTTGGGGGAAGTCGAAAAGGGCAAAAATAAGGTGGCACAATGTACGGACGAAAACAATAAGTTGAAAGAGTTAAACAGCATCTATGCCTTTGAAAGGGCAAATATGAATGCAACTATAGATGAATTGGCAGCGGAAAAAGAGATTTTGCTTATAGATAAGATGGTGTCGGAAGAGAAGATAGATTATCTAAAGCGAAAAGTGAAGGAAAATGAAAAGTAGATACATAGATGGTATCAAAAAGAACAAGTTAAACTTTGTCATCAGGTATCCGAGAAGATTTTTCTTAGTTTTCATTTTGATGTTACTGCAGTTTCTCTGCGGTGCCCCGATTATTTTTGGATTCAATTCGATAGGTCTGTTAGGTATTTGCGAAATTAAGGGGCTTGTTTATGTATTCGGGATTATTGTATTTCTTCTCCTTATTTACAACTTAAAGAAGCTTCACTTAGTACTTGCAGCAGCGGAATTTCAAAATATGTTCTACTCGAATGCTGCAAAGGCACTGACCGAATTCTATTTGATTATCACCAATGATGGTGAGGTGGTATACAGAGATGAGAGAACAAAGATAAAAAATCTACAATCTCTTTTAGGAGAAAAATATGCAAAGTTCATTTCTGATATCAAGGATGGGGTACTATATCACCATTTTCCTTGCGATGGTCAGGTGATAGAAATTATCCCTATGATTCGTCCAAAAGGGTATTTCATTGCTGCGGCCAGGAGAGTTGGTGAAAGGGAAATTTATGATGTACTTTTACAAGAAGCAGGGATTTCCTTGTATAGCGTTAAAGGTGACTCATTGAAGTGCAGAGGCGCTTGCTATTTCGAAGAAGTAAGTTACAGAAAAACTTTTCTCGAGGACGAGCTTTACGCACTAACAGAGGTTTATTTAACACAACGAAACCGTAAAGGTCTCTTCCTACAAAATTACAGAAGGTATTTCAACGACACACATTATGGAGTTTTAGTGCCAAAGTTGAAAGAAATTAGAGAACTAGCGGACAATGCATCCATTGGTATTGTTTTGATGAGCAATGACTTAGAGATAATTAGTGCAAACAATGCTTTTTTTGACATATTCGAGAAGGGAGATCAGATAAAGCAGTTTCTTCGCGATAGATTGAGTGATTTTAAATGTGGAGATAGGCCATCTATATTTAACTTCTCCATGGAGAACGGTGATAGTGCACGACTTTACCTTTCAAGTTATGGTACTCTTAATGCGGGTTTTCTTGTTGATCTAAGTGAGTTAAGTGACTTGCAGAAAAAATTTCAGCATTCTCAGAAGATAGTTTCTTTGGGTGAATTGAGTGGTGGTATAGCTCACGATTTTAATAATATTCTCACCGCTATAATGGGTTTTGCAGAGATTTTACTTGAAGATGTTCGACTGGAAAGTAAGTACTACTACAATATTGCTCAGATAAGATATAGCGCAAAAAAAGGTAGAGATTTGGTGAAGAAAATTTTGGCTTTTTCTCGAAAACAAACTCTACATCCCGAGGTTCTGAGTATGGCAGAAGTTGTGAAAAGTATGAGGCAGTTTATAGAAAGGCTTGTCCCAGAAAATATCAAACTGACTTTTGTCATTAGATCGGGTCTGAAAAATGTAAGGGTCGACAGGACAGAGATAGAGCAAAGTCTTGTCAATCTCATAGTCAATGCGCGTGATGCAATAGAAGCTTGTGGGGAAATTACTGTTGAAATTGCAGAAATTTTAGTAAACAGAAAATATGCAGTTCTTCGCGGTACTCAAAATGAGGAGGTTGTTTTAAAGGGAGAGTACATAAGCCTTGTAGTTCGAGACAATGGTTGTGGAATGAATGAGGAAATACTATCTAAAATTTTTAATCCTTTCTTTTCAACAAAAAGTGTAGATAAAGGCACAGGTTTAGGTCTCTCAACTGTTTATGGGATAATGAAACAGATGAAGGGTTACATAAATGTCGAAAGTACCGAAGGTAAGGGTTCTGCTTTTACACTGTTGATCCCAGTTTCATACGAAGATGTCAGTAGTGATGCAAGAAAGGTTGATGAAGATTTAATTCCTTCAGAGAAAAGTAGAGGTGCTAGGATAATTCTGGTTGAGGATGAAAAAATTGTCAGGAATTTTTTAGTTAAAGCTTTAAGTCGTCAGGGTTTTAGTGTCGTCGAATATGAAAGTAGTAAGTCAGCTCTTGAAAAATTTGAAGAAGAAAAAGATACCGCTGCTCTACTAATTACAGATGTCGTAATGCCAGGTATTGATGGTCCGGAAATGGTTAAGGAGATGAGAAAGCAGAAAGCGGACCTAAAAGTTCTTTTCATGTCTGGGTATACGCGTGACAAGTTGCATTTAGACAGTAAAAATCGTGATGAGGTTTTTATAGCGAAGCCTTTCGGGATTAATGAGTTGATTTCTAAGGTTATAAGCTTAACTGAAGGTAGGGGTTAGAATGCATGAAAAATAAAGTAAGAGTATCCGAGTACTATTTACCCCTTATGAAAAATGTGTCGAGTGAAGTTAAGTTGCGCTCGCACAAATATTCTTTGCGTGCTGGACTTGTAAAGCAGTGTGGGGCCGGTCTGTATAGTTGGCTACCTTTGGGTCTCAAGGTACTAAGAAATATCGAAAATATAATCAGGCAAGAGCTTGATTATATGGGAATGCATGAAATGCTAATGCCCTGCATTCAATTGGCTAAGCTCTGGGAAGAGTCCGGAAGGTATGCGGATTATGGTAAGGAGTTGTTGAAGTTTAAGGATAGACATGACAACGAGCTTCTTTTTGGTCCGACGAACGAAGAAGTTATTACAGCGATAGTTAGAGATGATCTTGCTAGCTATAAGCAATTGCCTAAGATTCTTTACCACATTCAGTGGAAATTTAGGGATGAGATCAGGCCAAGATTTGGCCTGATGCGTGCACGTGAGTTTCTTATGAAGGATGCCTATAGTTTTGATATAGATCAGCACTCTGCTAGAGTCTCTTACAACAAAGTATATCAGTCTTATTTGCGCATTTTTAAGCAGCTTGGGCTCAATCCAATTCCTTGTAGAGCAAATGCTGGAGTGATAGGTGGTAGTCTGAATCACGAATTTCACATTACTACGACTGAAGGGGGAGAAGGTAAAATTTTTTATCCGGAGGAGATGAAAGAGCTTGTAGATACGTTTTGCAAAATTGATCCTTCCGATGAACATGCAACATCTGTTATAATAGAGAGATTACAGAAACTGGATTGTTTTACTGAAGAGTGTAGCAGCTCTAGTGTAGAAAATGGTACTAGGATCTCTACAGCGCAAGGGATAGAGGTTGGGCATATTTTTCTATTCGGGGAAAAATACTCCGCTCCTATGCAGGCTCGCTTCTCTGATAGAGGTGGAAACAAAAAAAATTTTTATATGGGGTCCTACGGTATTGGAATTTCGAGATTACTTGCTGCGATAATTGAAGTACACTCGGACGACAAAGGCATTATTTGGCCGGAGTCTATAGCGCCATTTAAGGTTGGC